>JBJMMQ010000171.1:0-14080 GCA_045804705.1 Chloroflexota bacterium | reverse complement strand
TACACCTGCCTCGAGGCGCCGATCGTCCAGATCGCCGACGCCATCAGCGCATCGCGGCCGGGAGCCCGCGGCGAGTCGATGGACACCTACGTCAAGCGGCTCGAGGACTTGCAGGCGATCGCCGAGAGCTTCGGCGGGGTGGAGCGCTCGTTCGCGGTACAGGCCGGGCGTGAGGTCCGGATCCTCGTCCGTCCGGAAGAGATCGACGACCTGACCGCGAGCCGCCTCGCACGCGACATCGTCAAGAAGATCGAAGAGCAGCTGACGTACCCGGGTCAGATCAAGGTCACCGTCATCCGCGAGACGCGCGCCGTCGAATACGCCAAGTAGGGCTTCGCTGATCGGGCGAACGGCTAGGATGCGGTCGTGATCTGTTCGAATTGCGGTGCTCCCAATACGCCCGGTCGCAGGTTCTGCGGCGAGTGCGCCGCGCCCCTCGTCGTCGCCTGCCCGAACTGCGGTGCGGGGAACGAACCGACGGTCAAGTTCTGCGGTGAGTGCGCGACACCGTTGGCGGGCGTCGGCGCATCTGTCGGTGGCCAACGGGCGCCCGACCGGACGCCGGCGGTGGCCGCCCCGGTCGCCGAACGGCGGCTCGTCTCGATCCTGTTTGCCGACCTGGTCGGGTTCACGACCCTGGCTGAGAGTCGCGACGCCGAGGACACGCGGGAACTGCTGTCCCGCTACTTCGCGCTCGCCGAGGACGTGATCGGACGCTATGGCGGCACCATCGAAAAGTTCATCGGCGACGCCGTGATGGCGGTGTGGGGTGCGCCGACCGCGCGCGAAGACGACGCCGAGCGTGCCGTCCGTGCCGCGCTCGAGCTCGTCGATGCCGTCCGGAGTCTCGGTCCGGGGATCGCTGCCCGTGCAGGCGTCCTGACCGGAGAGGCCGCGGTCACGCTCGGGGCGACGAACCAGGGCATGGTCGCCGGCGACCTGGTCAACACGGCCTCGCGTCTCCAGTCGGCCGCCGCGTCGGGAACGGTCCTCGTCGGGGAGGCCACCTACCAGGCGGCCGACAAGGCGATCGCGTTCGAGGAGGCGGGCGAACAGACACTCAAGGGAAAGGCCAGTCCGGTACCGGCGTGGCGCGCCGTCCGCGTCGTCTCGGAGCGTGGCGGGCGCAACCGGTCGGACGCCCTCGAGGCGCCCTTCGTCGGGCGAGCCGACGAGCTGCGCCTGCTCAAGGACCTGTACCACGCGACGACCCGCGAGGAGCGACCCCGCCTCGTCAGCGTGATCGGAGCCGCGGGGATCGGCAAGACGAGGCTGGCCTGGGAATTCCTCAAGTACATCGACGGCGTGCTCGAGACGGTCCTCTGGCACGACGGGCGAAGCCCCGCCTACGGCGAGGGCATCACCTTCTGGGCCCTCGGCGAGATGGTCCGCGGGCGCTGCGGCCTGCTCGAGACCGATGACGAGTCCACGACCCGGATCAAGGTCGCGGCAACGGTCTCGGACTACGTTCCCGACCCCGATGAGCGACGCTGGATCGAGGCGGCTCTCCTGACCCTGCTGGGCGTCGAGTCGGGGATCGGGTCCGAACAGCTCTTCGGAGCGTGGCGTACGTTCTTCGAGCGGCTCGCGGCGACGGGTCCCGTGGTCATGGTGTTCGAGGACTTCCACCTGGCTGATACAGGCCTCATGGACTTCGTCGACCACCTTCTCGACTGGAGCCGGACGGTCCCGATCTACGTCGTGACCCTCGCTCGGCCGGACCTGCTGGATCGCCGGTCAGGCTGGGGAGTCGGCAAGCGCGCTTTCAACTCCATCTACCTCGAGCCTCTCGATGCTGCCGAGATGCGTGACCTCCTCGCTGGCCTCGTCCCGGGCCTGCCCGAGGCGCCGGCTCGCGCGATCGTGTCCCGCGCGGACGGTATCCCGCTCTACGCCGTCGAGACCGTCCGGATGCTGCTCGCCGATGGACGGCTGTCCATCGAGGACGGCGCGTATCGGCCTGTCGGCGACCTCACCTCGCTTGCCGTTCCGGCGACACTGACGGCGTTGATCGCCTCGCGTCTCGACGCTCTCGAGCCGAACGAGCACGCGCTCGTGTCCGATGCAGCGGTCCTGGGTCAGAGCTTCACCATCGAAGGCCTCGCCGCCGTCTCGGGACGCGAATCTGGCTCGCTCGCCCCCGCCCTGCAGACGCTGGTCCGGCGCGAGATCCTCGAGCTCAAGGCCGACCCACGGTCTCCTGAGCGCGGCCAATATGCGTTCGTCCAGGGACTGATCCGCGAAGTCGCCTATGCGACGCTGGCGAAGCCCGATCGAAAGGTGCGCCACCTCGGGGCTGCGCGTTTCTTCGAATCCCTCGGATCGGACGAACTCGCGGGAGCGTTGGCCGGCCACTACCTCGCGGCCCACGCCAACGCGCCCGATGGGCCCGAGCGTGAAGCGCTCGGCAATCAGGCGAGGATCGCCCTGCGGGCGGGCGCCGAGCGCGCCGCTGGCCTCGGTGCGCACGACCAGGCGATCACGATGTGCGAGGAGGCTCTCACCGTCACGTCGGACCCAGCCGACGAGGCGGCCCTCCACGAACGGGCGGCGAACTCGGCCTGGTTCAGCCAAAAGGTCGACCAGGCGGAACACCATTTCAAGGCCGCCCTGGCGCTGCGCGGCGAGCTCGGGGATCGGGTTGCCGAGGCGCGGACGACGGTCGAATTCGGGCGAGCTCTCCTGAGCTTCTTCCACTTCGAACCAGCACTTGCCCTCCTGACCGAGGCGTCGGAGCGGTTCAAGGACCTCGGCGACGAGACGACCCTGGCGAAATTGGATGGTCAGTTGGCTCGCGCCTGGTTCCTGACCGACGAACCGGCGCGGGCCATCACGGCCGCGGACCGCGTGCTCCCGATAGCCGAGCGACATGATCTGATCGAGGTCGTCGCCGACACGCTCGTCACGAGGGGGTCCGCGCTCGTCTACATCGGACGTCGATACGAAGGTGTCGGGGCCATCGAGACCGCCCAACGGCTTGCAGCCGCGCACTCGCTCACATTGGTCGAGAATCGAGCGTTGAACAACCTGTCGAGCGTCCTGTACGACAGCGACCCACGGGCTGGGCTCGAGGCTGCTCGATCTGGTCTGGAGGTCGCCAGGCGGCTCGGGATCCGATCATTCCAACTTCTCGAGAACGCCCGCGAGGAGGCCATCAGACTCGGAGAGTGGGACTGGATCTCGGCCGAACTCGCGACGGTCCTGAACGACGATGTCGACGCCCTCAATCGAACATCCGCCCTGGGTGGCACGATCATCATCCGTGCTCTTCGTGGTGCAGCGACGGTGGATCAGTTCGCCGATCTCGAGGCGATCCCGATGAGCGGCGACGACACGGTGCAGCCGGTCACCATCGCCGAGGTCGCCGCGTGGGTGGCATACGCGGAGGGTCGTTTCGACCTTGCCCGGATCCGGGCTCTCGAGGTGGGTCGTCTGTTCCTCCAGGCTCGGTTGGAAGCATCCCTTCTGGCCGCTCGGTGCGCGCTCCTCGCCGGTGATGCTGTCGCTGCGCGCGACGACCTGGCCATGGCCCAGTCGACCGATCGACGCGGCCGGGTCATCGACGCCGATGCGACGACGATCAATGCCGGCATCGCCGCCCTCGACGGGCGAGCGCGTGAATCATTGAGCCTGTATCGCGAGGCATTGCGTGCCTGGCGCGACCTCGGGCTGGCCTGGGACGAGGCCCGCTGCGCGATCGACATGGCGGTGATGCTCGGGCCGTCCGAGCCCGAAGTCTCCGCCGCGGCGGATGCCGCAACGGTGATCCTGACCAGGCTCGGCGCAAAGCCGTTCCTGGAACGGCTCGAATCCGCGATGGCGGTGCGACCCGGATCACAGGTGGAGGCGTCGCCCACGCCGACCGGCGCACCGGCGGAGCCGATCGCCGAAACGCGGCACTGAACGACTCGGACATCTGACACGACGGCGGGCCGGGATCGTCGAGATCAACCTGTGACGTCGCTGTTCCGAGGCGCGACCGTGCGTTTTGACCCAGCCCGACGTGTCTGTCTATGTGACCACCCAGATGGCGATGAGCGGATCGACTGAATTCGCCTACGACCGCGCCTTCGAGGCGCATTGGCCGGACGTCTTCCGATTCGCGCTCGCCTGGACCAACGACTGGGCCGAGGCCGAGGACCTCACCCAGGAGGCCTACCTGCGTCTCTGGAACCATCGTGGTCGGCTGGATTGGGACCGGCCTGTGCTGCCGTGGCTCCTCGTGACCGTCCGCCGCCTGGCAACCGATCGCTTCCGAAGGATGCGCCGCCGCCTGGTGACCGCGTCGGAGCCGGCCTCCCTCGACGCGTCGGTCCAGGCGCGCTGGCTCGATGTCCAGGCGGCGATGGGTGGACTGTCGCCGCTCGAGCGATCCGCGCTGGTCATGACCGCGATCGAGGGTGGCACGTACGAAGAAGCGGCGGTCGTCCTCGGAACGACCGCAGGAGCGCTGCGGGCAGCCGTCAGCCGTGCCCGGACGAAGTTGGAGACCGCTTGATGGACGCATCCCGCCCCGACCGGATCCTCCAGGACTGGGCCGACGTCGCCCACGCTGCTCGACGTCCTGCGACCGCGCCGAAGCCGGTCGGTGTCCGGGTCGCCTCTGGGGCCAGCATCGCCGGAGCGGGCGTCCTCCTCGCCGCCGTACTCCTGGTCGCCGTCTGGGTCGGGCGGCCCGGCTCGAACGGCGGAATCGGAGCGGTCGGGTCGCCCTCCGTGAGTGAGACGCCGACCGCGACCGTCACGCAGACGCCGGTCCCGACTCCTACTCCCGTCGCAACCCCGACCGCTGTGCCGAGCGCGACACCCACGGCCTTGCCGAGCGCGGCCCAGGGACCCCGGCCGTGTGAAGCGTCGAATGTGGTTGCGCGGATCACGAGCGCGTGGGGAGGCGCGGCGGGGAACCGGATCGCCGACGTCGAACTGACGAACACCGGGACACAGGCCTGTACTCTCCGGGCCCTGGAACGACCGCAGCTCGTCGATGCCACAGGTTCCGTCCTGATCGACGGCTCGGCGCCGAAGAGCAGTACGGTGGTCACCATCGCTCCCGGCGACGTCGTCACGACCCAGGTCAGTGACACGAACTACTGCGGCCCGGCCCCCAGCCCGCCGGTCACTGTCGCCTTCGTCCTCAGTGCAGGTGATCGCATCGTCGCGACGCCATTCTCGCCGACCGACGCGACGGTCCCGCCCTGCAATGGCCCAGGTTCGCCATCGTCGATCTCCATGCACCCGTGGGCGCGGTGATGCGGCGGATCGGAGCGGTCCTGATCGTCGCCCTCGCGATCGTCGGGTGCTCGATCCAGCCAGGCAGTTCGGTCGCGGGCACGCGAGGTTCCACCACGCCGGCGACCCTATCGCCGACCCACGCCGACACGATCACGAACGCCGTCAGCGCCGCACCGACCCTCGCCCAGCTGATCGGACAGAAGCTCGTCGTCCGGATGTCCGGCACGACCCCGAGCGCGGACCTGCTCGGTCGCATCGAGCGCGGCGAGATCGGTGGAGTGATCCTCTTCGGCTCCAACATCATCGACAGCACGCAGCTCCGAGCACTCACCGGACGCCTCCAGGCGGCCGCGAGCACCGGAGGTCAGCCCCGTCTGCTCATCGCGGTCGACCAGGAGGGCGGGTCCGTCCGCCACATCCCATGGGCGCCTCCGACGATGTCGGCCAGGCAGATGGGCATCGATGGGCGGACGTCGGTCGCGCTGGCACAGGGCACCGCGGCCGGGTCGGCGCTGCACGGTCTCGGGCTCAACGTGGACTTCGCCCCGGTCGCCGACGTTCCCGTCACCACGAAGTCGTTCATGTACCGGGCCGGCCGGACGTTCTCTTTCTACCCGAGCAAGACCAGCCGCCTCGCGAACGCATTCGCGACGGGCCTCATGTCGAAGGGCGTCGCACCGACGATGAAGCACTTCCCCGGCATCGGACGAAGCCGCCTCAACACGGACCAGTACGCCGTGACGCTCTACGCGGGGCGGACGACGCTCGCAGCCGGTCTCGTCCCGTATCAGACCGCCATCGCGAAGCAGATCCCCCTGATCATGCTCTCGAATGCGACGTATACCGCCTACGACACGGTGAACGGGGCGGGCTGGTCGCACGCGATATCGATCGGCCTCCTGCGAAACCAGCTCGGGTTCACGGGGGTGAGCATCACGGACTCACTCACGGGGACGGCCAAAGCGCGTGGCATCGCGGAATGGCGGCTCGCGGTGCGGGCCGCGCGCGCCGGGACGGACATGATCCTCGTGACGGACTCGGAGGCGTCGACGCGCTTGGTCTACTCGAAGCTCATGACCTGGTCAGCCAACGGGTCGATCTCGAGGGCGCTCCTCCAGGCCTCGTATCAGCGGATCCTTGCGCTGAAGGCCGGCTTCTGACCTCGGCCCCGTCGTATCATCGGCCGGTCGGCCAGCCCGCCACGCCCAGTCCCGGCCGATCCGCCACCTCGGAGGGGGTTTCATGCGTCGAATCATCTTCAGTGCGCTCCTGCTCGCCCTCGCGGCCACGACCGCGGCCTGCGCGGCGGCCAGCGGCGGCACGAGCGGGCTGACCGGCAAGGTCTGGCACCTGACCGCGATCACCGAGAAGGTCCCTGCCTTCCAGGGAGTCGTGCCAGAGGCGGACCAGGCGAACTACACCATCGAGTTCAAGCCCGCCGGCACCTTCCAGGCCAAGGCTGACTGCAACCAGGTCTCGGGCCCGTACACGACGACGTCGAGCGGCGGGATGACGATCACCCTCGGCCCGATGACGCTCGCCTTCTGCCCCGAGGGCTCGATGGGCGACCAGTACGCTGCGGCCCTCGGCAGGACCGACAGCTATGTCGTCGCCAGCGACGTCCTGACGCTCAACCAGAACGACGGAGGGACGCTCTCCTTCAAGTAGGCCTGCATCGGGCCGGATGCGGCACACTCGACGGATGCAAGAGAACCCGGGACCAACGGCCGGACGCACCCGTCTGGGCAATCCGGCCAACGGCAACCTGCCTCGACCGTCGGGCGCGTGCCGCGTCCTCATGATCGGGGACCTGATCGGGAAGCCTGGCCGCGTCGCGATCGAGAACCTCCTGCCGGAGCTGCGCGATGAGCGCGGCATCGACTTCGTGACCGCGAACGGCGAAAACGTCGCCGGCGGCATGGGCCTGACGCCGTCCACGGCGGATGCGATCCTCGCCGCCGGCGTCGATGTCATCACGAGCGGCAACCACATCTGGGATAAGCGCGAGATCTACCCGTATCTCGAGGCGACCGACCGCGTCCTGCGGCCGCTGAACTACGGCACGCACGAGGTCCCGGGTCGTGGGTGGGGCACGTACCAGGCGCTCGACGGCACAGACATCACGGTCATCAACCTCCAGGGCCGCACATACATGGCCCAGATCGAGAACCCGTTCACCGACGCCGACAAGCTCCTCGACGAATCGTCCGAGCCGTTGCCGCCGGTCCGTCTCGTCGACTTCCATTGCGAGCTCACCTCCGAGAAGAACGCCCTCGGGCTGTACCTCGATGGTCGTGTCAGCGTCGTCGTCGGGACGCATACACACGTGGTCACGGGCGACGAACGGATCCTCCCCAACGGCACCGCGTACCAGACCGACATCGGGATGACGGGTCCTGTCTGGAGCGTCATCGGGTTCGACCCGCGGACGGTCATCCCGCGGTTCATCAACGCCCTGCCGACCCGGTTCGAGGTGGGCGAGGGGACCGTCGTCTTCAACGCGGTCCAGGTCGACATCGACCCTGCCACCGGTCGCGCTCTGGCGATCGAGCGCATCCAGCGACTCGTCGAGGCGTGACATGAGCCAGGGGCCGCGCCGACGGCGGCATGACCCGCTGCCACCGAAGGGTGCCGGCCGGGTGGAGCCGCCGAGCCCATCGACGATCGACCTCCACACACACTCCACTCGGTCCGACGGGATCGTCGCGCCGGCGGTGCTCGTCCGCCAGGCCTTTGACGCCGGTGTCCGGTTCATGGCCCTGACCGACCACGACACGCTCGCGGGCTACCGCGACATCGCGGCCGCCGGCGACATCCCGCCAGGGTTGACGCTGATCCCGGGCATCGAGATCAATGCCATCGTCACCCGCGATCTCGGGTTGTGGGAGGGCGAGCTCCACATCCTCGGTTTCGGCATGGACCCCGACGACGCGGGCTTCGAAGCGACGCTGGCCGCCCAGCGTGGACGTCGGCGGGAGCGTTTCGAAGCGACCGTCACGCGACTCCGCGAGCTGGACCTGTCCATCGACGCACAGGTCGAGCGCCTGTCGGGCACCGACGAGGACGCGCTCGGTCGTCCGACCGTCGCCAGGGCGCTGATCGAGGCGGGACATGCGACGAGCGTCGAGGACGCCTTCGCTCGGTTCCTCGCCTGGGGCAAGCCAGCCTACGTGCCGCGCACGGGTCTCGGCCCGGTCGAGGCGATCGAGGCCATCCGCCTCGGCGGCGGTCTCCCGGTGCTGGCCCACTTCAGCGAAGCGCCGGCGCGAGTCGAGGTCGTTCGCGAGCTCGTCGAGGCGGGGCTCGGGGGACTCGAGGTCTACTACCGCTCGTTCGATTCGGCCACCGTCTTCGCGGTCGGGGAAGTGGCCGCTGCCCTGGCGATCGTCGCGACCGGCGGCAGCGACTATCACGGCGACACCGGGACGTATGCCGAAGCGCACGCCGGCTTGTGGGTGCCACCGGAAGTCGCGGTCGGGCTCGCGAGCGCTGGCGTGACGGGCGCAGCCGTCGTAGGCTCGCCGACACAGTCATGACCGACAGACCGACCGCGACCCAGCCCCGCGCCCTGCCCATGCTCGAGTTCGTGGCGCCCGCTGCCGCGGAGCCGCGACGACCGACAGCGCCCGGCGACGACCGGCTTGGTGAGTACCTGCCCGAGCCTCGCAGCCTGCCCCGGTTCCACGTCTGGACGCTCGGCTGCCAGATGAACCGGAGCGACTCCGAGGAGATGGCGGGGCGGCTGCTGGCGGCCGGCTGCGAGGAGGCGAGCTCCATCGAGACCGCGGATCTCGTCGTCATCAACACGTGTGCGATCCGCGAAGGGGCGGAGCAGAAGGTCATCGGCCGGATGGGTCAGCTGAGCCGTCTCAAGGCGGCCGACCCGTCGATGCGCGTGGTGCTGACCGGCTGCTCGGTCCGGGAGCCCGACAGGGCAGGCCTCCGACGCCGCTACCCGGCGGTCGACCTGTTCCTCCGTCCCGACGAGGAGCCGGAGCTCGTCGATAGGCTGGGTCTCGCATCCGCCCAGGCGCCCATCGGGTCGCTCGGCGCGGTCGGTGCCACGACGACGGTCGGGCGGGCGGTCGTCGGCGTCGCCGACGGGCTGTCGGTCACACGGGCCCGGGCGGTCGGGCAGGGGACGGTCGCCCGCGGTTCGGCGATCGCGGCGTGGCTGCCGATCATCTACGGCTGCGACAAGACCTGCACCTACTGCATCGTCCCGTTCAGTCGCGGCCCGGAGCGCAGCCGACCGTTCGACGACATCGTCGACGAGGCGCGGTCGCTCGCCGCCGCCGGATACCGCGAGGTGACCCTGCTCGGGCAGAACGTCAACTCGTACGGCCATGACCTCGCGCCCGACCCCCGTTTCGCGGCCATCGGTGAGGCGCGCCGCGCCGGTCGTCGGCTCGATCTGGCCGGGCGCCCGGACCTCGCCGAGCTGATCCGCGCCATCGACGCTCTCCGGACCAGCGACGGGCCCGGGGCGATCGGCCGCCTCCGGTTCGTGACCTCGCACCCGTGGGACCTCTCGGACCGGCTCATCACTGCACTCGCCGAGTGCGACAGCGTCTGCGAGCACCTCCATCTGCCCGTCCAGTCGGGATCCGACCTCGTTCTGCGGCGGATGGGCCGTCAATACACGATCGAGCATTACCAGGAACGGCTGGCGCGCATCCGCGAGGCGGTCCCGGGGATCACGATCTCGACCGACATCATCGTCGGGTTCTGCGGAGAGACCGAGGAGCAGTTCGAGGAGACACTGGACCTGCTCGAGACCGTTCGCTACGACCAGGTCTTCGCGGCCGCCTACTCGCCGCGACCGGCGACACCGGCCACACACCTCGCAGACGACGTCCCGCCCGACATCAAGCGACGCCGGCTGAACGAGCTTCTGGAGCGCCAGGAGACCATCGGGCTCGAGCGCAACCAGGCATGGCTGGGTCGCGAGGTCGAAGTGCTGGTCGACACCGTCAACCCGGCGCGAGACCACGAGCACGATGGCCGGGTGTCAGCCGCGGCCGACGCTGCCCACCTGTCGGGCCGGACGCGTGGCAACAAGCTCGTCCATATCGCAGGGGACGAGGCGCTGGTCGGGCGTGAGGTGCTCGTGCGCATCGACCACGCGGGGCCGTACGCGCTGCGGGGAGCGCTCCTCGGCGCGTGACGGACGCTCCGCCGCTCGTGGTGGTCGCCGGCGCCACAGCCACCGGCAAGACCGAGCTGGCGATCCGGATCGCGGAAGCGGTCGCGTTCGAAGGTCGGCCGGTGGCCGTCATCTCGGCCGATTCTCGCCAGGTCTTCCGTGGCCTCGACATCGGGACGGCCAAGGCGACGGCGGAGGACCGGGCGCGCGTGCCGCACCACGGCCTGGACCTCGTGGACCCCGACGAATCGTTCAGCGTCGCTGACTTCGCGGATCACGCTCGAGGCGTCCTCGCCACCCTCGGCGGCGTCGGTGGCGTCGGGATCCTCGCTGGCGGCACCGGTCTGTATCTGCGTGCCGTCGCGCGCGGCATCGATACCGACGCGCTCCCGAGCGACCCTGCGGTCCGCGCCCGTCTCGAGGCCGAGTTGTCATCGGAGGGCATCGCTCCACTCGCGGCGCGCCTGACGGCGACGGCACCGACCCTCGCAGTGACCGTCGACCTCGCAAATCCGCGCCGGGTGGTCCGTGCCCTCGAGATGGCCGAGCTCACCGGCGATGTGCCGCGACCGCCGGCACTCGGGTACCGGGGCAATGTCGCATGGCTCGGTCTGACCGTCGCCCCCGGTGCACACGAGGACCGCATCGCCGCGAGAGCCCGGGCTCAATTCGATGCGGGCCTGGTCGAGGAGGCGCGGAGCCTGCGCGAACGGTTCGACCCGACTCTTCCGGCCTTCTCGGCGATCGGCTATCGGGAAGCGTGGGCGGTCATCGACGGCAAGGTGGGTCTCGAGGAGGCGATCGAGCTCGACGCCCAGCGGAACGTCCGATTCGCCAAGCGCCAGCGGACATGGTTCCGCGCAGAGAATTCGATCGTGTGGCTCGACGCGACGGACGCCCTGCCCGTCTCCGCGGCGCTCGAGGCGATCGCCCCGACGCTGTCCTGAGGCGGACATGGAACGAGCCCGACCCGCGGCGTGCGGATCGGACTCGTCGATCTGGCCTGTGAGACCTCCGCCGTGGGCGAAGGGTCGGCCCTTAGCTCGCGGGCGGTGCCGGCGGAGCGGGCGGTGCGGCCGGGGGCGGAGTCGGAGCTGCCTGGGTGGCTGCCGTCGCGGCAGCCATCTGCGCTTGTGCGGCCTGCATCTGCTCGAGAGCCGCCTTCTGCTCCGGGGTGAGCAGGGACATCTCCTTCTCGACGAACTGATCCCGGACGCCCGGGTAGTTCAGGTAGAAGAAGATACCGATGGCCAGCAGCCAGCCGACCGTCTCGGACTCCATGGTGCCAGCGCCCGCGATGAGCGCGAAGAACCCGAAGATGATCGTGAACAGGCTGATGAAGATGCCGAACGACCAGGCGTAAGCGCGGACGTTCCAGAACCCTTCAGCGACCCAGATCCAGATCGCCGCGAGGATGACTGCCCAGAGGGCGGAGCCCCACTGCGGAGTCTTGAATGACACTTCGTTGCCGATGAACGTGAAATTCGCGATGCCGAGGAAAACCAGGGTCCGCCAGATCTCCCAGAGCGCGGCGACGCCGGCTCCGACCGCGAGAAGTGTGACCCCGATAGGTCGATGCATGATGCGGTGTGCCTCCCAATGTCGAACGCGCACGAAAGCGGGCGCGCTTGCGAGACCCAAGGATACTTGCCGAAGCAACTCAGAACCAGCCCGTCACGCTCGTGGACGGGCGTTCGGGTCAGAGATCAGCGACCTCCATCTCGTCGACCACCTCGGTGATGCCGTCGACGGCCGCCGCCACAGCGAGCACCGCGTCGAGGTCCTCGATGTCCTCGACCGTCCCGTGCACCGTCACGACGTCTCCTTCGGTGTCGATCCCAAGCTCATCGGCGTAGGCCGTCGTCATCGCGTCCGCCCGGAGCGCCTCGCGGACTCGCGCGGTCACCTCGTCGTCCGCGGGCAGGAAGCTTGAATGATGGTCTGCGTCGTACGGTTCGTCGATCGCGCTGGTCCCGGTCCCGGCGGCGACCGCCACACCCTCCGGATCGGTGTCGTCGGGCACGACGACCGGATCGACCGGCGGGACCCATGGCACGCCTTCCTCTGCGGCGATGATCGGGTCGAACGTCTCGTCCTCGGTCAGCTCACCCTCCACGAGCGACTCGACGCTGACGGTGTCACGCGGGACGACGCCCCCGGTCGGGTCGACGCCGGCCTCGAGATAGCCGAGCTCGCGTTCGCGACCCGTCAACGGGTCGTCGCCGGATTCCGGGACTTCAGCGACATCGTCGATCGAGAATGCCGCTCGCGTGTCGCCGGCCGGTGGCTCGCCGCTCAGCTCCAGGACGAGATCGCCGATCTCGGGATCGGCCGGATGGAGCTGATCCGTGTCGGGTGTCTGTCGCGACCGTGTCATGGGGTTGCCTCCGGGGCCGTTCCGACGTTCAGGGCTATCCTTCATGAGCCATGACTGCACGCGACCTCATCGATCTCGCCCCATCCATCGAAAAGGCATTTCTCGTCGCCGTCGACACCGGTTCCGACGACGGCTGGACGGCCGAGGATTCGCTGACCGAGCTGGCCAACCTCGCGACGACCGCCGGGGCCGACGTCGTCGGCGCGGAATGGCAGAACCGCCGCCACGTCGATCCCAACTGGTATATCGGCAAGGGCAAGGCCGAAGAGCTGGTCGCGGCCAAGCGCGAAACGGGCTTCGACCTGCTCGTCGCCGACGACGAGCTGTCGCCGGCGCAGCAGCGAGCGCTCGAGGGCCTGCTCAACGTGAAGGTCATCGACCGTAGCCGACTGATCCTCGATATCTTCGCGCTCCACGCCCAGACTCACGAGGGCCGTCTCCAGGTCGAGCTCGCGCAGCTCGAGTACCAGCTGCCTAGGCTGACCCGCCTGTGGACCCACCTGTCGCGAACGCAGGGCGGCATCGGCTCGCGTGGTCCGGGCGAAAGCCAGCTCGAGACCGACCGACGGATCATCCGGACACGCATCGCCAAGATGAAGGAGCGCGTCGAGCAGGTCCGTCAGCAGCGTGAGACCGCCGCGCGCGGCCGTGACCGGCGCCTGTGGCCGACCGTCGGCATCGTCGGCTACACGAATGCCGGCAAGTCGACGCTGCTCAACGCGCTCGTCGGGTCCGACGTCGCGCACGCCGAGGACAAGCTCTTCGCGACCCTCGACCCGACAAGTCGGCAGGTGAAGCTCGGTGACGGCCAGACCGCCATCGTCACCGACACTGTCGGGTTCATCCACAAGCTGCCGCATCAGCTCGTCGACGCGTTCCGCGCGACCCTCGAGGAGGTCAATCGGGCGGACGTGCTCGTCGAGGTCGTGGACGCGTCCGACGAGCACTTCGAGGAGCACCGGGCGACGGTCCAGACCGTCCTCGACGAGCTCGGGGCGGGCGAGAAGCCGCGTCTGATCGCATTCAACAAGGCCGACCTCCTCGACGGCGCCGCTCGCAACGGCTCCACTCCCGCGCCGGCGATCGCAGGGTCCGTGTTCGTGTCGGCGCTGACGGGCTACGGCCTGGAAACGCTACGAGCCGAGATCGCCGCGCTGCTCGCGTCCTTGTGGGTCGATGTCGATGTCGCGCTGCCGTACGCCGCCGGCGAACTGCTCGCTCGCGTCCGCGAGCGCGGGACCGTTGAGCTCGAATACCGCGATCGCGACGTCCGGATCGCGGGCCGAGTCGCGCCGGCGCTCGCCGGTGAGATCGAGGCCGTGGCG
>JBJMMQ010000170.1:0-5092 GCA_045804705.1 Chloroflexota bacterium | reverse complement strand
GCCGTCCTCGCTCGTCACCGCGCGGATCGCGACGACGTTCGCATAGGTTCGGCCGTCGCCCATCACCCCGACCGAGCGGACAGGCGTCAGGATCGCGAACGACTGCCACAGGCTGCGGTACAGATTGGCCGCCTTGATCTCGTCGATCACGATCCAGTCGGCCTCGCGCAGGGTGTCCAGGCGCTCGGCCGTCACCTCGCCGATGATGCGGATCGCGAGCCCGGGACCGGGGAATGGCTGGCGGAGGACCATCGCCTCGGGCAGGCCGAGCTGGAGGCCGACGCGGCGGACCTCGTCCTTGAACAGGTAGCGCAGCGGCTCGATGAGCTGGAACCGGAGGTCGGCTGGAAGGCCGCCGACGTTGTGGTGGGTCTTGATCTTCTGGGCCGCCTTCGTCTCGGACGTGGCGGACTCGATGACGTCCGGATAGAGCGTCCCCTGGGTGAGGAAGTCGATCCGGCCTAGGCGCGCGGCCTCTTCCTCGAAGACCCGGATGAACTCGTCACCGATGATCCGGCGTTTCTCCTCCGGGTCCTCGACGCCGGCGAGCCGGGCGAGGAAGCGCTCGCGCGCGTCGACCATGACCAGGTTCATCCCGAGGTCGCGCTCGAAGGTCACCCGCAACAGCTCGGATTCCTTCTTGCGCATCAGCCCGTGGTCGACATAGATGCAGGTCAGGCGGTCGCCGACGGCGCGATGGACGAGCGCCGCCGCCACGGCCGAGTCGACGCCACCCGACAAGGCGCAGATGACGAGCCCGTCTGAGCCCGTCTCGCGTGCGTGTGCGTCGACCCGGTCGCGGATGCCGGCGACCGTCGTGTCGATGAAGTTCGCCGGCGTCCAGGTCGCCGCCAATCCGGCGATGTCGACGACGAAGTTCCGGAGGATGTCGCGGCCACGTGGCGTGTGGACGACCTCCGGGTGGAACTGGATCCCATACAGGTTGCGGCTGGCATCGACCAAGCCGGCATACGGCGTCGAATCGGTCTGGGCGGTGGCGTGGAAACCCTCGGGCAGCCTCGAGATGGAGTCGCCGTGGCTCATCCAGACCGGCTGTTCGCGGTCGATGCCCGAGAACAATGGGCTGTCGGTGGTGAGGCTGACGCTGGCAGGGCCGTATTCACGATGGTCGAACGGGATGACGTCACCGCCGAGCTCATGAGCCATGAGCTGCGCCCCGTAGCAGATGCCGAGCACGGGGACCTTGCCGGACCAGATCGCCGGGTCCGGCCGCGGGGCGCCCACGTCGTAGACCGAGTTCGGGCCGCCGGACAGGATGATCGCCCGCGCGCCGCGCCGCTCGAGCTCCTCGAAAGGGGTGTCGAACGGCAGGAGCTCCGAATAGACGTCGAGCTCGCGGACGCGACGGGCGATGAGCTGCGCGAACTGGCTGCCGAAGTCGAGGACGACGACCGTGCCGCGGGCGCCATCCGTCGTGCCGGCCGGGGCGTCATCCCGGGAACGATCGAGCGAGGGGGCGTTCAGCGCTGTTTCGAGATAGGCCTCGACCTCGGCGTCATCCGGTGCGAGGACGCGATGGCCGGCGTTCGCTGCCTCACCGTGGACGGTCTTGCCGCGCTCCTGCGGCGGCGGGACGTCGTCCTCGCTCAACGATCCTCCTCGTTCCCCTCCGACCGGCAGCTGCGAGCCGTGCCGGCAGCCGTGTCCGCCTCGCCCGGACAGGGACCCAGTGTACCGGCCACGAGGATGGAGGATCAGCGGTTGCGCATCGCCTCGGCGGCCATCACGAAGTAGCGCTCGAGCTCGGCGGCAACGTCCTCTGGCGGACCCGACTGGGCGATGGCCGCACGCATGTGGACCAGCCATCGATCGCGCTCGGCGGGTCCGATCGCGAACGGCACGTGGCGCATGCGGAGCCTGGGGTGGCCGCGCTCGTCGTCGTACGTCGTCGGTCCGCCCCAGTACTGGATCAGGAACAGCCGAAGCCGGCGCGTCGCGCCGGCGAGGTCGGCTTCGGGGTAGATGGGACGAAGCTCCGGGTCCGACGCGACGCCGGCGTAGAACCGTTCGACGAGGCCTTCGAAGAACGGCGTCCCGCCGGCGCGGTCGTAGAGGGTCCGGGTCTCGGTCGGCATGACCGGCCGAGGATACCCGTCAAGCGGCGGAAGCGATCGCGCCTCGAGTCGATGGGGGCGCGGTGACGCGACGGTCCGCGGGCACCGGCGGCACGCCCTTGAGCGCGTACCGCGCGGCGACCAGCCACACGCCGATCATCCAGACGAGGAGACCCACGCCCTCAGCCCAGGCCCGATCCGAGGGGAGCTGGCTGGTGGCACCGAACGGGTCGGCACCGGTGAGCGTCAACAGCAGGCCGTAGATGGCGATGCCGATGCCGATCATCGCGAGGTACCCGACGAGGGTCCCGCTCCAGGCGCGACGTCGAAGGAGCCCGTAGGCGGCGACGACGTGAGCGAGGCCGAACGCGACAGCCGCGACCACGATCCACGAGACGTAGGCCGCGTCGAGCGCAGCCTGAGGGGCCGCGATGGTGCCCGCAGCGAGGACGACCGCGCCGGCGAGGAGCGTGACGATGGCCGCGAAGCCGCGGGTGCCGCGTCGATGGGCGTGGCGCGGAAGGGTCGATGTCGCGCTCATGCCGCCACCGTCCGAACGGTCGTCCCGGCGATCCGGGTCTGAGTCGAGGCCAGGGCCACGAGCACGATGATGTAGATGAGCGTGAAGGCGCCGGCGATCCCGACGCCGTCCGCGCCGGACGCGGACCGTGCGGCCGATGCGAACGAGTCACGGCCGACGACCATGAGGACGAGCGCCAGGGACCCGGTCACGACGGCAACGATGGAGGTGCCCATCGCGATGGAGTCGGCACGGGCGTGACCGGCGAGGACGCCGAACCCCGCGACGATGCTGGCGATGGCGAACCCGCCGATGAACGGCAGGACGGGAACCAGGTCCGCGAGAAGCGCCGCATCGGCCGGTCGGATGACCATGCCCGCTCCGACGAGGAGCTGTGCGATGACGATGGCGAGCACGGAGACGCCGACGATGAACCCGCCCGCGAGGAGGGCGAGCCCGGCGACGACCCGAGCCGGATGGACGGACATGATGATCAGACTCCTTCGAGGGTGGGGATCGTCCAGCCCGGCTCCGGGGCGACAAAACGATCGGCGGTCTCACCCGAACGGCGGGCGACGGCGGCGAAGAATGCGGCGCGCCGGATCGAGACGATCCGCGCGTCCTTGCACGTGCAGCCGGCCACGAGGCAGGCGCCAGTGCGAGCGGGCTCCGCGATGAGGATGGCCTCACCGGTCCGGAGCTGGTTCGGGTGGAACATGACGTCTGTCTCCTTCCTGCCGGCATCCCTGCATGGGATCCGATAGCCAGACAGTGGCGCCCGACGCGAGCGGCCGGCATCGGCATCCGGCGAAACGGCGCATGGACGGACGTCCACCCGCTTCGCGGCCGAGGGTCGGTCAGGTCGGGGCGGATTCGAGCCGGCGCTTGAACGCCTCGAGGTCGAGGGCGGCAGCGCGACGGGCCTGCGGCGCGACCATCGATTCGAACATCCGGTAGCGGAGGGGAAGCCCGATGCGGAGCGACCATCGCAGCCGTGTGGCACGGTCGTCGAGCGCGATGACGGC
Source organism: Chloroflexota bacterium (assembly GCA_045804705.1). Classification (GTDB taxonomy): domain Bacteria; phylum Chloroflexota; class Limnocylindria; order Limnocylindrales; family CSP1-4; genus SPCO01. The sequence goes on along the minus strand of JBJMMQ010000170.1, from coordinate 1,472 downwards.
ATCGATCCGGACGGTGACGCCCTCGCGATCCTTGCCACGAATGCCGAACGCGGCCCCGGGCTCGAGGACGGTCACCTCGCCGTCGAGGACGGTCGACCGACCGGCGACGGTCTGGTGGATCCGGACGGCGGACCCCGCACGAAGCGGGCCCGCACCTTTCGTCTCGACGCCGACGATCCCCGAGGCGATGAGCCACGTCGGGTAGCGCTCGACGTCGACGAGCGCCGCGAAGACGTCCGCTGGGGGACGAACGATCGTCGTCTCGATGTCGACCGTGATGGTCATGGTGCGGTTTCGGCTTGGTCCGCGGCGGGCCGGAGGCGGAACGACGGTCCGTGCCCGAGGGTCTCGGCCGGCGTCCCGTAGCGGAGGATCAGCTCGCGCACGGCGCGGGCGTGCTCCCCGACATCGAGCGGTTCGGCCACGGCGTCGAACGACCGGTCGCCGATCCGGACGTGACAGGCTGGGTCGGCGAGGAGGCTTCGGGCCCAGACGGCGTCCGGCGAACCAGCGGCCACGAGGACGGACGCACCGTCGTCCACGAAGCCGACAGTCACCGCACGCACTTGCCCGCTCGGCACCGCGGTCATCTCGATGCGCACGAACCGACCCGACGCGACGAGCTCATCCTCCATCGAGGCGCGTACCTCTGCCGGCAGTTGCTCGGCCTCAGGTCCGCGTGGTCGAGCACGCCGGACGCGCGGCAGCCGTCGTCGCGCGGGACGGACGGGTCATCAGCGCGCGCGCTGCCACGCCTTGCCTTCGGTCTGGGTCGACGGGGCGTAGACCATCTCGACCCGCTGCATGTCGCGGATCGTCCGGGCACCCAGCGCCGCCATCGACTGGCGCACGGCGCCGACGAGATTCTCGGAACCGTCCGTCACGTGGGCAGGCCCGAGCAGGATCCGTTCGAGCGGCCCAGCCGTGCCGACCTTGATCCGGGTCCCGCGCGGCAACGTCGGCGAAGGCGCCGCCATCCCCCAGTTCATGCCGCGACCGGGCGCCTCCTCGGCACGTGCCAGCGGCGATCCGATCATGAGGGCATCCGCGCCTGATGCGATCGCCTTGGCCAGCTCGCCGCCACGCCGCATCCCGCCATCCGCGACCACCGGCACGTACCGCCCCGTCTCACCGAAGTAGGCGTCGCGTGCAGCGGCGACGTCACTGATCGCGGTGACCTGCGGGACGCCGATGCCGAGGACCTCGCGGGTCGTGCATGCGGCACCCGGGCCGACCCCGACGAAGACCGCAGCGGCGCCCTGCTCCATCAGCGCGAACGCAGCTTCCGCGTTCGTCGTGTTCCCGACAGCAACCGGGATCGGCATGTAGCGGGTGAATGCCTCGAGCGACAACGGGTCGTACTCGGTCGCGAGGTGTCGCGCGGACGAGACCTGACTCTGGACGAGGAACAGATCGGCACCGTGCTCAGCGCAGAACGCGCCGAACCGCCGGGCGGCGCCGGGCGTCGCCGC
>JBJMMQ010000169.1:0-15747 GCA_045804705.1 Chloroflexota bacterium | reverse complement strand
GAGGTGCCGGACCGACTCGTCCATGGCACGGCTCACGCGCTCGGCTGGGACCTCGATCTCGAGGGTGACGGTCGAGTTCGGACCGGGGGTTCGGGTGATCTGCATCGCCCGGGCAGTATACGGGCGACGGCCGTCGGAAGGCCCGCCGGCCTCCTGCGGGCTCTTCGTAGGCGAGAGAGGGATCGAACCTCCACGCCGCTCACGCGGCACCGGCTCCTAAGGCCGGCGCGTCTGCCATTCCGCCACTCGCCCGCCGGCAGTCTAGCGCGCGAGGGGCAGGCGCCCGCCGGCGGGCCGCAAGCGGCCGGCGGTCAGAGGCCGGAGGCGCTGCCGATGTCGTCGTCGACGGACGGCTTCGGCTCGTCGTGCGACGCGCGCGTCGCGCGGTCTCGGATCTCCTGCAATCGCGCCTGGAACCCCTCGTTGTCGGTCCGGAACAGCCATTTCGTGACAGCATTGGTCGCGCCCGTCAGGAACGGTCGGGCGACGGTCAGCAGGAGCAGGGTCCGGACGCCGGCGCGGTCACGCTGTGCCTGTTTGGCGTAGGCCGCGAAGTCCCGTTCGAGTGCGCCGCGGACCTTCGTTCCGTCATCGCCAAGCTGGCGGATCGCCTTCTCGAGCTCGTCCGGCAGCAGCGATTCTGGCAATGGAGCGGGCGCCCCGAAGATGGCCCGCTTCCCGCGACGGTAGACGCGCTTCGGCCCGCCGAGCACGACGAACGCCGTGCCGCCGGCGACGGCGGCGGCCTTGCCGGGGCTGCGCCGGATCTTCGCGGGCACGTCGACCGCGGTCCGGACGGAAGCCTCGAACACCTCGAGCTCCTCGCCCAGCGCGGCGCGAGCCGCTAGGACCCGGTCCCGGGCGGCATCCGTTTCTGTAGCCACTCGAGCGTCTCCTTGCCGGTTTCGATGGACTGGGTCGGGGTGAAGCGGGCCTTCAGGGCCTCGACGTCGATGCCGGTTCGCGAGACATCGACACCCATGAGGGCCATCCAGGTCAGGTAGCCGACGGCGATGCCGATGCCGGCCCCGACCTCTGGCTTGAATGTGATCGCGGTGAACGCGCCGAGCGCGACGCCGGCGACGGTCATCCCGGCGATCGCCACGAACCGACCGCCTGAACCGCTCATCCGGAACGCGGTGATGATGCCGAGGAGCAGGCCGAGCGCGCCGACGATGAGGACTCCGACGACGAGCGGGCGGATATCCGTGGCCACGGCGAGACCGGTCTGGTCGCCGATGTAGGCGTACGCCTGATTGAGGAGGTTGAGCGCGAGGACCACCCCGACGACGACGCCGACGATGATCGCCACGACCAGGGCGCCGATGATCCGCTTGGGCGAGACGCCGAGCGCGAGTAGGACGGCGGCGATGGCGAGCGACAGGAACAGCTCGACGCCGTGCAGGACGCCCCAGCCGATCGATCCGAGGATCGTCTCGCCGATGAGCATCGACGCTCCGATCACCGCCAGGAAAACGGCGAACACGACCAGCATGAACGCCGCCGCACCGGCCGCAGCGACCCGACCGATCTCGCCGGCGATCGCGGTCGCCTCGGCCTTGGCGAGGTCGATGTGGGCGACGGCAAGTGCCATTGCGGCATCGCGAACGGCCCCGATCTGGGCGCGCAGGCCGGGCGGTGGCTTGCGTGGCTCGCGCGGAGGCGACCCGGCACCGGGCGGTGGTGGTGGGCCGGCCGGCGGCGGTGTTGCCGGTCCGGGAGATGGCGGTGTCGGCGGTGTCGGGTCCGTGGTCGGGTCGTCCAGGATCGTGCTCCGCTGGATGAAGCCTGGGGGCGCGCTCGGCCCGATGATAGCAGCGCGTCTGGCCGCGGCCCCGGCCGAGCGCGTTACATTGCCGGCATGAGCGAGAGTCCCGACCGGATCGGCGCGACGACGACGTCCCGTCGAAGGCTGCTCACAGCGGAGATCTTGAGCATCGGCACCGAGCTCACGGTCGGCGAGACCCGGGACACGAATGCAGGAGAGCTGGCCGGTCGTCTGACTGCCGCGGGCGTCCGTGTCGGTCGGATCACGGCCCTTCCGGACGACCTCGCGGTCGTGACCGAAGCGTTCGAGAGCGGTCTCAGCCGGTCCGACCTCATCGTGTCGACCGGCGGCCTTGGACCGACCCCGGACGACCTGACGCGCGAGGCCATCGCCGCCGCATGCGGCGAGACGGTCGCCGTCGACCCGGACCTCGAGGCGTGGCTGCGCGACCTGTGGCGGCGCCGGGGCATGGAATTCCCGGAGCTCAACCTGAAGCAGGCGTGGCGGATCCCGTCATGCCAGCCGCTCGCGAACCCCAACGGGACGGCCCCGGGATGGTTCGTGGACCGGCCGGATGGTCGCGTCATCGTCGCCTTGCCCGGCCCGCCTCGCGAGATGCGGCCGATGTGGGCCGACGAGGTGATCCCACGACTCCATGAGCGCGGGCTCGGCGCGGAGGTCGCGTCGCGGACCTACCGGCTGACCGGGATCGGCGAATCACAGATCGCCGAGATGCTCGGGGAACCGCTGCTCCGGCGGACCAATCCCATCATCGCCACCTATGCACGTGTCGAAGCGGTCGACGTCCGCGTCTCCGCGGTCGCCGACGGGGGCCGCACAGCAGAGGAGCTCGTCGAGGAGGCGTCGGCGGCCGTACTCGACCATATCGGGGAGTACGTCTGGGCGATGGGCGACACCAGCTGGGGTCAGGCGATCGGCGAGCGGCTTGGCGAGCTCGGCTGGAACCTTTCGATCGTCGAGATCGGGACGGGCGGCAGCCTCGGCAGCCTCTTCGCCGATGCACCCTGGGTCCGCTTCGACGAGTCGATCGCGGCCGGCGCACCTGCAGCGGTCGCTCATCGGGACGGTCGTTCGCACCAGACCGAAGACGATGACGATCCCGACGACGAAGCCGCGGACGACCTCGTTCGCTACGCCGCCCGGGCGCGGGATCTCGGCGGGACGGAGGTGGGCCTGGCGGTTCGGGCACGGCCGCGCGCAGGCGATACGGCGGTCTCCATCGCGATCTCCACACCGCGCGGCATCCTTCGTGTCCGTCGGGTCGTCTTCCTGATGGGACCGATGGGCCGGTCACGAGCCGCGCTCACGTCGGCGGCGGCACTCCTCGAGACTCTGCGAGAGGACCGGTCGGCGCAGCCGGATTGACCTCAGCGATGGGAGGCGGCGACCAATCCGGGGAGGTCAGTCACCGCGATCCCGTCGCGATCCAACCGGACCAACCCCGCGTCGCTGAACTGTCCCAGCAGCTTGTTCACGCTCTGGCGCGTGCAGCCGACCATCGATGCGAGCTCGGCCTGGGTGAGGCTCGCGCGGAGATGGATGGCGCCGTCAAGGTCGGGCGGTCCCGATTCGCCGGCGAGGCGCACGAGACGCGCAGCCAGGCGCCCGGTCATGTCGAGGAAATGGAGCTCCTCGACGTGGGTCGTCAGCCGACGGAGCTCACCCGCGAGCGAGGCAAGGAGCGCGTCGCGGATGGCGGGCTCCGTCGCGACCAGCTCTCGGAAACGCTCCCGTGGCAGCACGACGGTCTCGGTCGCGACGAGAGCCGCGGCACTGGCCGATCGCGGTGCGCCATCGAGCAGGGCGAGCTCCCCGAACACGTCGCCCTCGTGGAGGGTCGTGAGGATCGCCTCCTCGCCTGATTCAGACGGGACCGAGATCTTCACCTCACCCGTGACGATGACGAACAGGGCGTCGCCCGGATCACCGGCGTGGAAGATCACCTCTCCCCGTCGGAACCGCCGCGTCCGCGTTCCTGCGGCGACCCGCTCGAGGGCGTCCGCCGCCAATCCCGCAAAGAACGGGATCCGCGCGAGGGATGCGACCAGTGGGCGGCCGGACAGCATGTGGCCGCATCCTAGCGCCCTCGTCCAGCCCCACCGGACTGGTGCGCGCGGGCACGACGTGTCAGTCCGCCGACAGTCACGCGGTCGCGGCGCGGTCGCACTTCAGTCCGCGCGAGCACCTACCATCTGCGGCGATGACCGTGGACCCCCAGCGCCGTCTGCGCTTGACTGTGCTCGGCTGCAGCACAGCAGTCCCCCACCCCGCTTCACCCGCTTCCGGCTATCTCGTGACGTGGGACACGACGTCGATCCTCCTTGACGCCGGGCAGGGCGTGGCGAGCCGCCTCGCGCGCGAGCTCGATCCGCGCGACCTGGGCGCAGTGGTCATCGGCCACATGCACGCCGACCACTACATCGACCTCGCCGCCTTGCGCTACCTGTATCCGTGGGGAGCGCCGGCGGTGAGACGACTGCCCGTCTATCTGCCGCCCGGCGGGCGCGACCGGATGACGGCGCTGGCGACGGCCATCTCCGAACGTGCCGGCTTCTTCGACACCGCCTTCGACATCGCGGAATACGACGACGAGGTGGCGCTCGTCGTCGGAGCCGTGACCATCCGCTTCGCCCCGAGCCAGCACTACGTCCCGGCGTGGGCGATGGCGATCGAGACGCCCGATGGTGGTCGCTTCGTCTATCTTGGCGACACTGGGCCGACTGACGCGGCCGTCGCGTTCGCCCGCGGCGCCGACCTCCTGCTCGTCGAGGCTGCACTCCGGTCGACGGCCGACGACGACGCGGTCCGCGGCCACCTGACGCCGGACGAGGCCATCGACCTTGCCCGCCGAGCCGAGGCTCGCAATGCGCTGGTCGTCCACTTCGATCCGGACCGGATGGACGAGGTCACGAGTCTGTGCGCCGCCGCTGGTGACTGGATCCGGCCCGCGGCAGCAGGGATGACGGTGTCGCTCGTCGAGAGCCGGGGAGGCGAAGCCGTCCCGGCCCCCTGACGACTTCGCTCAGGCGCGTGCCCCGGTCGTCGCCACCGCTGCCGAGCCTGCGGCCTCGCGGAACCGCGCCTCATCGGCCGGGTCCGTCGTCAGCTCGGCTGCGGTCCGCCAGAAGCCTGCCGCCTCTGACGCGGCGCCCATGGCGAGCGCCGCCGACGCCGCCTCGATCAGCAACGGGATCGCGCGTTCGGCATCCCCGGACGCCGCGCGATGGACCGCGAGTGCGGGCAGGGAGACGGGCGGCGGCCCGCTTTCGATCCGGTCGGCCAGGCGCGCATGGAGGCGCCGCCGACGCGAGGCCAGCAGGCCGGCGTACGCCGTGTCGTGGACGAGCGGGTGGCTGAATCGCCACGTCCCGTCCTCGCGGGGCAGGATGAGCGTGGCGTCGACGAGCCGGTCGAGTGCCCCCGGCGGGATGGGTCGCTCCAGCAGATCCGCGATGTCGCCGTCGCGAAAGCGGATGCCGATCACGGACGCGACGCCGAGGACATCCCGGGCCGCTTCGTCGAGGCCGTCGATGCGAGCGCCGAGAACCGCGCGCAGCGTCAGGGGTAGCTGCGGCGCTCGTGATTCGACGAGCACCATGCGTCCGTCACGCAGTTCCAGGGTGCCATCCTCGATCGACGCCCGGACGGTCTCGCCGATGAACAGCGGGTTGCCCTGCGTCCGCTCGTGGATCTGCCGCGCATCTTCGGCGCCAAGCGCGGCCCGCGCCACGATCGTCGCGAGCTGCGCCGTTTCCGGGGCGGCCAGACCCGACAGCTCGATCCGCTCGACGTGCGGCAGGCTGGCCCACGCTGGAGCCGGCCCCGGGCGCATGGTCGCGATCACGACCAGCGGTCGCTCGGCGGCCTTCGCGACGAGGAGCTCGAGGAACCCGACGCTCGACGTGTCGATCCAGTGGACGTCGTCGAGGATGACGACCCGTGGTCCGTCCTCAGCGAGCAGCCGGTCGAGGTAGGCGACGGCGACCTCGCCGAGGATCGCGGTCGTCTCCGCCGGATCGGCGGGGACGTCCGCCGCCTCGGCCTCCCAGCCGCTGAACGCCGCTGCCCGCGCGATCGCCGCGACGCCACCACCCTGCCGCCGGATCGTCTCGGCGTCGACGTCGGGACCGAACAGCAGGTGGCGCGCGAAGCTGCCCGAATCCGTGCCGTGCTCGTCGGCGACCGACTGCGCGAACGCCCGCGCGAACCGGTAGGGCTCGCCGCGGCCGTACGACACGCTCTCCGTCCAGGTCCAGGCGAACCCGAGCGAGCGAGCATCCGCTTCGATCTCCGCACCGAGGCGAGACTTGCCCATCCCCGCATCACCCGTCACCAGGACGACCGCGCCGCGGCGCGATCGGCGGACGCGGCGGAGGACCTTGCGGATCCGGGCGGTCTCATCGCCGCGCCCGACGAGCCGACCGGTGCCCCTGGCGTGCACCGCGTGAGGCCATGCCAGGCCGAGCTCGCCGGTCAGCGCGTACAGGTGCACGACCGACGATTGGCCGCGAAGCACGACCGAACCGCGATCGTCGACCTCCAGCCGGTCACGACCGCCGCGGACCGTGGCCTCGTCGAGGAGGATCTCACCGGGCCGGGCCAGCGATTGGATCCGCGCTGCGGTCGTGATCGCCTCGCCGGTGACGGCGAGGTCGCCCGTTCCGTCGTCGCGCGCGGCGGCGACCACCTCACCTGTGGCGATCCCGATCCGGACCTCGAGCGCCTCGCCGCCGTCGAGCGATTCGCGGAGCGAGGCCCGGATCGCCAGCGCGGCGAGGGCCGCCCGGACCGGGTCGTCGTCGTGTGCGCGGGGCCAGCCGAAGACCGCGAACACCGCGTCGCCGATGAACTTCTCTCGTGTCCCCTCGAGCCGCTCGATCGTGTCGGCCATCCCGCGCAGTGCCGCACCGACCCGCGCCCGTACCACTTCGGGGTCGTGCTCGGCGATCATCCGGACGTAGTCGACGAGGTCCGCGAAGAGCGCGGTCACGACGCGGCGGTCGCCGACCTCCGCCGGCCCGCCGGCCGCCGACCGATGCGAGCCGCCGGGAACCGCCGGGCGTGGCGCTATCAGCTCCGCGCCGCACTGGTCGCAGTAGCGGGCGCGGGACGTCGTCGTTGCGCCACACGATGGACACGGCACGAGCGGGCTCCTCGGCGTTCCCCGGACAGCCAGTCTAGCGGGGCCGCCAAGCCGTCAGAAACGGCTGCCCGAACGTCAGGAGATGGTCAGCACCGGCTGGGCGGCCGATCGTGCAGCACGGACGCTCATCCGCGCCGCGACCGTCTGTGCGATCGCCGTGAGGGCCGCTCCCGCTGGGCCGGGCTCGCGCTGGGCGACCGCGGGAACGCCGACGTCGCCGCCCTGGCGGACGGTGATGTCGAGCGGGATGCCGCCGAGGTATTCGAGGTTGTGTTCGGCGGCGAAACGCTCTCCACCGCCACGACCGAAGATCTCCGTCAGCTCGCCGCAGTGCGGGCACGCGAAGGCGGTCATGTTCTCGACGAGTCCGAGGACCGGGACGCTCATCCGGTTGAACATCGCGAGAGCCTTGCCGACATCGGACAGCGAGACCGTCTGGGGCGTGGTCACGAGGACCGCCCCGGAGATCGGGACCGCCTGGGCGAGCGTCAGCTGCGCGTCCGACGTTCCCGGCGGGAGGTCGATGACGAGGTAGTCGAGCTCACCCCAGTCGACGTCTCGCAGGAACTGCTGGATGGCGCCACCGACGAGCGGCCCGCGCCAAACGATCGGCTGACCTTCGGGAACGAAGAACTGGATCGAGATCGCCTTGACGCCATATCGCTCGAGCGGCGTGATCTTGTTGTTCGCGCTCGCCTTCGGCTGACCTTCGAGCCCGAGCATCAGCGGGATGTTCGGCCCGGTGATGTCGGCGTCGAGCAGGCCGACCGTCGCGCCGGCCTGGGCGAGGGCGACGGCGAGGTTGACGCTGACCGTGCTCTTGCCGACACCGCCCTTGCCCGAGGCGACGGCGATGATGTTCTTGACGCCCGGCACGAGCTGCTCGGCCTGGCGGGGCTGGGACCGGCGAACCATCGCGCCCCAGCTGATGTCGACGTCGGTCGCGCCGATCGCTCCGAGCGCAGCGTGCGTCGTCCGCTCGATCTCGTCCTTGAGCGGGCAGGCGGGAGTCGTGAGCTCGATGGTCATCGACAGCGAGGTGCCGTCGATCACGACGTTCTTCACCATGTCGAGGCTGATCAGGTCGCGCCCGAGCTCGGGCTCCTGGACGGTCCGCATCGCATCGATGACGGCATCGTGGGTCAGGCTGGTCATCTGCGGTGAGGTCCCTTCGGGTCAGGAGTCGGTCGCGGTTTCTGACGGTGAATGCGTCGATATCGTACCGCGACGCCGCCCGAACCGCCCTGCTCGGCGGCATGCGGCGGCCGCACGCGGATTCCGATGCTGACGCCGCTCCTTGGCGACGAATCTCGCACGATTCTCGGCCGACGGACATCGCGTCTCGCGTTTGACACCCTCCACGACGACCCATATCCTCGGCCGACCGGCGCGCTCGATGGCCCCCGCGTGCCTGTACTTCAGGGAGTGCCAGCGAACGTGGCGACGGTCGACGTCAAGCTCGTGGACGTGGTCAAGATGTTCGGCGAGACGGTCGCCGTCGATCACATCGACCTCGAGGTCGTCAGCGGGGAGTTCTTCAGCCTCCTTGGGCCGTCCGGCTGTGGCAAGACGACGACACTGCGCATGATCGGCGGCTTCGAAGCGCCGACCTCCGGCGTCATCGAGCTCCAGGGCCAGGATGTCACGTGGCTGCCGCCCTACAAGCGCCACGTCAACACCGTCTTCCAGAACTACGCCCTCTTCCCCCACCTGTCGATCTTCGAGAACGTCGCGTTCGGGCTCCGCCGCCAGAAGGTCCGCGACGCGGAGGTCCGGAGCCGCGTCACCGAGATGCTCGAGCTGGTCGAGCTGCCGGGATTCGAGCGTCGCAAGCCGACCCAGATCTCCGGCGGGCAGGCACAGCGCGTCGCGCTCGCGCGGGCCTTGATCAACCGGCCGGCGGTGCTGCTGCTGGACGAGCCACTCGGTGCGCTCGACCTGAAACTCCGCAAGCAGATGCAGGTCGAGCTCAAGCGCATCCAGCAGGAAGTGGGGATCACGTTCATCTACGTCACCCACGACCAGGAGGAGGCGATGACGATGTCCGACCGCATCGCCGTGATGAACCGTGGACGCTACGAGCAGCTCGGCGAACCCGAGGCGCTGTATGAACGGCCGGCGACCCGCTTCGTTGCCGGGTTCCTCGGGATCAGCAATCTGTTGGCAGGCTCCGTCGAAGGACACGACGATGGCTACGTCCGCCTCCGACTGGTCGACGACACGGTGATCAGCGCGCCGCGGGCGGACACCGGAGGCGACGCCGTGAGCGTCGGGGTCCGGCCCGAGAAGATCCGGCTGCACGAAGCCGGCGTGGAGACTCCGGGCGGTCACAACGCGCTCGGTGGCACGATCGTCGATGCGTCGTATCTTGGCGTCAGCACGCAGTATCAAGTCGAGGCTACGGGTGGAGCCCGACTCACTGTGTACGAGCAGAACGTCGAGCGTGCGACACGTTCGGAGCTCTGGTCGCCCGGTACTCGCGTCCTCATGACCTGGGCGCCTGACCACAGCTTCCTCGTCCGCGATGAACGGACCGGCGCGGGATCCTCGGGAGGAGGAGACCCCGCGAGCGGGGCAACGCTACAAGGAGAACCTTGAACATGGACACCACCCGGGATCGCTTCCCCATCGATCGGCGTCGCTTCCTCCAGGGCTCGGCCTTCGCGGGGTTCGCCGCATTCCTCGCGGCATGCTCAACGAGCGGCAGCTCACCGTCTGCGGTCGCGTCGACCGCGCCGGCAGCGAGCACTCCGGCATCGAGCGCGGCGCCGAGTGCCTCCGAAGCGGCCGCAAGCGCGACGGTACAGACGCCGACGGGGCCGCTCAACTTCGCCAACTGGGACGCGTACATCGACCTGACGACCGTGCCAGGCCCGGACGGCAAGCTCGACACCGACGACGACGACTACGACCTGCCGTCGCCGACGCTCGATGACTTCACCAAGCAATACGGCGTCGAGGTCAACTACGTCAACGCCGCGATCGATGAGAACGAATCGTTCATCGGCAAGATCCGTCCCCAGCTCGAGGCCGGCGCCGACACGGGCTGGGACCTGATGGTCCTGACCGACTGGATGGCGAAGAAGCTCGTCGCGGCGAACTGGGTCGAGAAGATCGACCACTCAGTGACCCCGACGGCGATGGCCAACATCCGGGATGAGCTCCGGGACATGCCCTGGGATCCGATGTTCGACTACCACTGGCCGTGGCAGTCGTTCGCGACGGGCGTCGGCTACAACGTCAAGTCCACCGGCCGCGACCTGACCAAGGTCGCCGACCTGTTCGACCCGAAGTTCGCGGGGAAGGTCACGCTCCTCGAAGACCCGCACGACACGTGGCCGCTGATCCACCTCATGCTCCAGTCCCAGGGAAAGGCGTCGAGCAACGCGCCGGAAGTCATGACGACCGAGGATGGCCAGGCCGTCCACGACTACCTCAAGCCGTTCGTCGACAACGGCCACGTCAGGGCCTTCACGGGCAACTCATACCTGAAGGATTTCGCCAGCGGCGACACCTGGGCAGCCCTGGTCTGGTCAGGCGACCTCGCGTCGTCGGGCGGCGATGACGATCGGTTCGTCTACCCCGACGAGGGATCGAACATCGCGACCGACAACATGATGATCCCCAAGGGCGCGCAGCATAAGTACACGGCCGAGCTGATGATGGACTGGGTCTACGACGTCAAGCGCGCGGCCCGGCTTGCGAACTTCATCTACTACATCTCGCCGGTCAAGGGCGTCGCGGAAGCGATCAAGGAGCTGGACCCGGAAGCGGGCAGCAACCCGCTCCTCTTCCCGCCGGCCGACGTCATCGCGAAGTCACATCCTCAGCCCGTCTGGGAAGACGCGACCGAGGCCGCCATCAACCAGCAATTCGCAGACGTGTCCGGCCGCGCTTGATCGTTCGTCCTGAGAGGCGCAGAGGAGGAGACGGGTGACCAGACGGCGCTGGGCGATCCCGTACCTCCTGCTCGCGCCGGGCATCCTGTGGCTGATCCTGTTCTTCGTCCTGCCGAGCCTCCAGATGTTCGTCATGTCGCTGTCGACCCAGGCGGGCGGCAGTGGCCTGACGCGTCACTACGAGTTCAGCTGGGCATGGCAGAACTACGCCGCCGCCGTCACGGACTTTCCGGAGCAGTTCGTCAACTCGCTCGTCTACGGCGGGATGGCGACCCTCCTGTGCCTGCTGATCGGCTATCCGCTCGCCTACGGGATCGCGTTCCGAGGCGGCCGCTACAAGACCTTCCTGCTGTTCCTCGTCATCGCTCCGTTCTTCACGAGCTTCCTCATCCGGACGATCTCCTGGAAGATCATCCTCGGGAACGACGGAGCCTTCCTGTCGATCATCCGAGACGTGCTCGGGATCGTCCCGCCGAACTTCAGCATCCTCGGTACGCCGCTGGCGGTCATCCTGGGCCTGACCTACGAATTCCTGCCGTTCATGGTCCTGCCCCTCTATGTCTCGCTGGAGAAGATCGACCGGCGCCTGATCGAGGCCGCGCAGGACCTCTATGCGGGCCCGTGGCGCCGCGGCGGCGCGCTGAGCGGCGGGCTGCTCGGCGGTGTGCTCGCGGTCGGGTCGATGGCTGCGTTCGGCTACCTCCCGCTGGGCGTCGTCCACCTGCCGGCCATCGCCCTCGTGTTCGTGATCGGCGCAGGAATCGGCGCGGCGATCGCGACCTTGCTCGTGTCGGAATCGTTCACCCGGGTGATCTTCCCGCTGAGCCTGTCGGGCGTGTTCGCCGGCTCGATCCTGACGTTCATCCCGGCCATCGGTGACTACGTGAATGCCGAGTTGCTCGGCAACCCGAAGACCCAGATGATCGGCAACGTCATCCAGAACCAGTACCTCCAGCAGAACAACTACCCGACCGCCTCGGCCCTGTCGTTCCTGTTGATGGCCGGGATCCTGGTTGCGATCTTCGCCTACGCGCGGGCGCTCGGAACGGACGAGCTCACCGGAGGTGCCGGATGACCGCTATCACGTCGGAAACCGCGGTCCGCGCGCGGGGGACGACGCCGACCAGGTCCATGCGCCGTTCCGTCGATCGCTGGCTCATCCCCGCGTACACGGCGATCGCCCTGTTCTACCTGGCGTTGCCGATCCTGGTCATGATCGCCTTCTCATTCAACGATCCGCCCGGACGCTTCAACTTCGTCTGGGGCGAGTTCTCGCTGGCAGCGTGGCAGAACCCGTTCGGCCGGCCGGGACTGCAGACCGCGATCGTCACCAGCCTGGGCATCGCATTCGTCTCGACGATCATCGCGACTGCGCTCGGGACGCTCATCGCGCTTGCGCTGTCGCGTTACAACTTCCGCGGTCAGACGGGGACGAGCATGTTCATCTTCATCCCGATGGCCACGCCGGAGATCGTCCTCGGGGCGAGCCTCTTGACCTTGTTCGTCGGCACGTCGCAGGAACCGCTCCGGAGCCTGACCGGCGGGTTCTTCTTCCCTCTCGGCATCCAGACGATCCTCATCGCCCACATCATGTTCAACATCAGCTTCGTGGTGGTCACCGTCCGTGCCCGCATGCAGGGTTTCCCGCGGCACCTCGAGGAAGCGGCGATGGACCTCGGCGCATCGCCGTGGGCCACGTTCTGGAAGGTCACCTTCCCACTCATCCTGCCCGGCATCCTCGCCGGTGCGCTGCTGGCGTTCTCGCTGTCCATCGACGATTTCATCATCACCAACTTCACCGCCGGCACAGCGACCACCTTCCCGCTCTGGGTCTGGGCGAGCATCCGCAACAATTTGCCGCCCCAGGTCCAGGTCATCGGCACGATGGTCTTCGTCGGAGCCGTCGCGCTCGTCTTCCTGAACACCTTGTGGGAGCGCCGCGGCGAGCGGCGCGATCGGCGCATCGCGCAGGAAGAAGCAGCCCGCGAAGTGAAGCTCGCGGTGGCGACCGAATGACGGAAGGAGCCAGGGGAACCATGTCTGCACTGCTCGAACAGGTCGATGCCGCCGTCCTGCCGGACCACGCCGTCGTGCCCGCGGTCTGGAGCCGGATCACCAACCTTGACGTCGACCGCGGCGAGGGCTCGTGGCTGATCACCCGCGACGGGACGCGCTACCTCGACTACTCGTCCGGGATCGGCGTGACGAACACGGGTCACGCGCATCCTCGCGTCGCCGCGGCGATCGCCGCACAGGCCGCGAAGATCATCCATTCCCAGCAGAACATCACCTACCACGAGGCCGGTCTTCGGCTGTACGACCGGCTGCGGACGGTCCTGCCCGGCGGTCCCTGGCAGGCGTTCCTCTCGAACTCGGGGGCCGAAGCGGTCGAGGCCGCGGTGAAGCTCGCACGGGTCGCCACGGGCCGGCCGGCGATGCTCGCGTTCCGCTACGGCTACCACGGCCGGACAGCGCAGACGATGGCGCTGACGACCGCCAAGGACGTCTACCGCGGCTCGTTCGAGCCCCTGCCGGGCTCCGTGTACCACACGGCCTACCCGTACTGCTATCGGGCATCCGGGGGCGGGCATCGTCCCGAGGCGTGCACGTGCGATTGGGAGGAACAGCTCGACCTGACCTTCCGCCAGATCATCTACCCCGACCGCGTCGCCGGGGTGATCATCGAGCCGGTCCTCGGGGAGGGCGGCTATATCGTGCCGCCGCCCGGCTTCATGCCGCGGCTGCGGGAGATCACCCGCGAGCACGGGATCATGCTCATCGCCGACGAGGTCCAGACGGGCTTCGGGCGAACGGGCGAGATGTTCGCCGTCCAGCACTGGGACGTCGAGCCCGACATCCTCGTCATGGCCAAGGGCATCGCGTCCGGGATGCCACTCTCCGGGATCCTGGCACGGCCGGAGGTCATGGCGGCCTGGAAGCCCGGCACGCACGGCGGCACGTACGGCGGCAACGTCGTCTCGTGCGCCGCGGCGAACGCGACGCTCGACGTCATCGAGGACGAGGGACTCGTGGCCAACGCGCGCGAGCGCGGCGACCAGTTCCTGGAGGGATTGCGGGCGCTGGCGGCGCGTCACCCGGCCATCGGCGATGTCCGGGGTCTCGGCCTGATGGTCGCGATCGAGCTCATCAAGCCCGGTGTCGGCGACGGCCGCGTGCCCGATCCGGACCTCACGAAGCGGATCCAGTCGGAGGCGCTCTCTCGGAACCTCATCGTGCTGACGGCCGGCACCTTCGTGAACGTGATCCGGATCATCCCGCCGCTCGTCACCACGGCCGACGAGGTGGACCTCGCGCTCCGCGTCCTCGACGAGAGCCTCACGGCGGCCGGCGCCTGAGCCTGCCGGCCGGCGCGGACGAAGCGGGGCTCGAGGCCGCCCGCGCGCGCGTCGCAGATCTGCTCGACGCCCTCCAGCGTGTCGACCTCCAGGTCGTCGTGGTCGCCGCGCCCGATGCGACACGACGCGCGGCCCGGGAAACGGCGCGCGAGGCGGCCACCGCAGGCGGACGAGGCCCGCTCCTCGACGAGTCTGCCGCTGCCGCACGCGATATCGCCGTCCGATCGTTTGCCCGCTCCGGGTTCAGCGGGACGTGGGCCGTCACGGACATGGCGGTCTCGGTGACACGGGCCGAGGACCGGGTGGCAGCGGCGGCGGCGTTCGAGGAAGCGGCCATGGCAGCCGTCGTCGACGATCTGGTCGACGAGGAGACCGCGGACATCCTCCGCTCCACCACCGACGGTCTCATCGACATGACCGGCACGCCGACGCCGGGGTCGCTCGCGTCCTTCGCGTCGCCGGCAGCAGGCGCGGTACGCGGCCCGATCGAAGTCGGCGCGGTGATCGTGTTCGGGATCATCTGCATCGTGATCGCCGCGATCGTCGACCTCGGCATCGGGCTTCTCGTGCTGGCCGGAGGTTTGGCGCTCGTCGCGTTCGTCACGCGGCAACGGCGCCAGGGCCGACCGTGACCCCTCGCGGGCTAAGCCGACGCGGGGATCGCCGTCGCGCCTAGCCGGAGATCAGCCGCTCCCGGATGAGGTCGTGCAGGACGCCGTTGGTCACGATGAACGTCCGGCTGTCGACTGCGCGGCGCCCCTCGAAATCGGTCGCTCGGCCACCCGCCTCCTCGATGAGCAGGAAGGGCGCGGCGGCATCCCACGCTGACAGGTCGACCTCGATCATCGCCTCCGCCGCGCCCTCGGCCACGAGAGCGTAGCCCCAGAAGTCGCCGAAACCACGCTCCCTCCAGGCATCTCGCAGGATGCCCCGGAAGCCCGGCGCGCGTCCGGACGCCTCGAGGTCCCGCGCCGACCCGTAGAGGATCTGCGCATCGGCCATCGTCGTCACACCGGACACGTGGATGCGTCGCGCCTCCTCGCCCCGATTGCGCGCCCACGCGCCTCCGCCACGCCATCCCCACCAGCGCTCGTCGAGGGCTGGCGCGGACAGGACCGAGGCCTGCATCTCACCGTCGCGTTCGACGGCGAGGAGGGTCCCGAACAGCGGGACGCCCCGGATGAAGTTGTGCGTGCCGTCGATCGGGTCGATGTACCAGCGGACCGACGCGCCGCCGGCCTCGACGCCGTACTCCTCGCCGACCAGCCCGTGATCCGGGAATGCGTCGTGGATCCGTCCGCGGATCATCCGCTCGATGGCGGTGTCGGCCTGGGTGACGAACGTCCTGTCGGGTTTCGTGTCGATCTGGAGGTCGCGCCGGAAGTGCGACCGGGCGATGATGTCGGCCTCGTCGCAGGCCGCCATGGCGACGTCGAGCCATCCACGCAGCTCGGCGTCCGTGCCGCGCCGGAGCGAGGCCGACCAGTCCGGGCCGTACTCGATCACGAGCGGATCCTCGCACCGTCGGGGTCGTACAACGGCTCACGTGCGACTTCGAAG
>JBJMMQ010000168.1:0-4820 GCA_045804705.1 Chloroflexota bacterium | reverse complement strand
GATGCCGTCGAGGATGAACGTGCCAAGCGTCTTGTTGTCCGCGGCGAACTCGCGCTCGCCCTGGAGGACCCGGATCTCGACCTGCGACTGCTGGTCGGACGCCGTCGAGAAGACCTGCGACTTCGAGGTCGGGATCGTCGTGTTCCGGTCGATCAGCTTGGTCATGACCCCGCCCAGCGTCTCGATGCCGAGCGACAGCGGCGTCACGTCGAGCAACAGCACGTCCTTGACGTCGCCTTGCAGGACGCCGGCCTGGATCGCCGCGCCCATCGCCACAACTTCGTCCGGGTTGACGCCGGTGTGTGGCTCACGGCCGAAGAACTCCTTCACTCGCTCGCGAACGCGGGGCATGCGGGTCATGCCGCCGACGAGGATCACCTCGTCGATGTCGGTCGGCTTCAGGCCGGCGTCCTTCAACGCCGCCTTCACCGGACCTGCGGTCTTCTGCACGAGGTCCGCGACGAGGTCGTCGAGCTTCGCCCGCGTCAGCGACACGACGAGGTGCTTCGGGCCCGTGGCGTCGGCGGTGATGTACGGCAGGTTGATCTCGGTCGACGCGGTCGTCGACAGCTCGATCTTCGCCTTCTCGGCCGCCTCCTTCAGACGCTGGAGCGCCTGCTGGTCCTTGGCGAGGTCGATCCCCTGGTCCTTCTTGAATTCGGCCAGCAGCCAGTCGATGACGCGCTGGTCGAAGTCGTCGCCGCCCAGGTGCGTGTCGCCGTTGGTGGCCTTGACCTCGAAGACCCCTTCGCCGAGCTCGAGGATGGAGATGTCGAACGTGCCGCCACCGAGGTCGTAGACGGCGATCTTCTCGTCGCCCTTCTTGTCGAGCCCGTACGCGAGGGCCGACGCGGTCGGCTCGTTGATGATCCGCTTGACGTCGAGACCGGCGATCCGCCCGGCGTCCTTGGTCGCCTGGCGCTGCGTGTCGTCGAAGTAGGCCGGGACCGTGATGACCGCCTCGGTGATCTTCTCCCCGAGATACGCCTCCGCGTCCGTCTTCAGCTTCTGGAGGATCATCGCGCTGATCTCCGGCGGCGTGTAGACCTTGCCGTCGGCGAGCTTGACGGCGACGCCGTCGCTCTTCGGGTCCTTCTCGACCGTGTACGGGACGAGGCCCTTGCTGCGCTTGACCTCAGGGTCGTCCCAGCGACGGCCCATGAAACGCTTGATCGAATACACGGTGTTGGCCGGATTGGTCACCGCCTGCCGCTTTGCCAGCTGGCCGACGAGACGCTCGCCGGTCTTCGTGAAGGCGACGACAGAGGGGACCGTCCGTCCGCCCTCGGCGGATGCGATGACGGTCGGCTCGCCGCCCTCCATGACGGCCACGACGGAGTTCGTCGTTCCGAGGTCGATGCCGATGATCTTGCCCATCGTTGGTGCTCCCTGTTCGCTTGGTCAGTCGTTGGATGTATCTGTGGTCGATGCCACGGCGACGAGCGCCGGGCGGATGACGCGGTCCCGGAGTCGATACCCCCGCCGGACCTCCTCGACGATCTCGCCGTCCGGCCGGTCGGTGCCCGGGACGTTCGCGATCGCCTCGTGCTCGCGTGGGTCGAACGATCGGCCCGGCGACGCGTCGATGGCGCTGACGCCTTCGCTCTCGAGGAGCGTGCGCAGCTTTCGGTCGATGGCGGCGATGCCCTCGAACCAGGGGTCCGCGGCCACGGACTCGGGCCGCGCTTCGATCGCCCGATCGAAGTCATCAGCCAGCGTGAGGACCTTCCGGATGAGGTCCTCGCCGGCAAGTCCGAGGTCGCGCATCCGCTCCTCGGCGGTCCGCCGCTTGAAATTCTGGAACTCGGCGCGTTCGCGCTGGAGCGCCGCGAGGTACTCATCCCCGGTCTGGACCGCCGCGTCGCGTTCGGCGGTCAGCGCCTCGATCTGTGCGACGAGTGCGGTCGGGGAAACGTCGATCTCCTCGGCGCGTTCCTGGGCGCGCGTCCTGTGTCGATCAGGCATAGAGGTGGTCCACCAATTCGTTCATGAGGCCGGACACGAACCGCACCGTGCCGATGGCCTGGGAGTAGGACATTCGCGTGGGCCCGAGGACGCCGACGACGCCGATCGCCCGGCCCGGCCGGCCGTAGGGGGCAAGGACGAGCGAGACGTCGCGCATGTCGACCGGCTGGTTCTCGTGGCCGATGAAGACCTGGACCCGGCCGGTCCCGGCAACGCTGCCCACGAGCTGGCCGAGGTAGACGCGGTTCTCGAGAGCGTTGAAGACGCGCCGGAGCTTCTCGCTCTGGGCGAACTCCGGAGCCTCCATCACGTTGAGCAGGCCGTCGCTGTAGACCTCCTCGATGGCATCGGCGTCGTATTCACGCACGACTTTGACGACCCGCTCGCCGACCCGCTTCGCGAGCCCCTGGACCCGGTCGGTGTCGTCGAGAGCGGCCAGACGCACCTCGGCGCGACGCGCGGTCATGTCCGCCAGGCGCTCGTTGAGGAGCCCGGCCACGGCATTGAGCGTCGCCTGGTCGATGGCGTCGTCGCCGTCGACCGTGACGAGCGCCTGCTTGATGGCGCCCTCGCGCAGGACGAGGATCAGGCTTGCCATCCGCTCGTTGATGGCGACGAGGTCGATCCGGCGGATATGGGCGTCACGCGGCTTGGCGGGCGTGGCGATCCCGGCTGCTCGCGTCACCGACGCGAGCGTCGTCGCAGCAAGCCGGAACCAGTGCTCGCTGGCGAACTCGACCTGGCCGAACTGGTGGCGGATCATGAGCTGCTCGACGGCGGGCAGCGGGACCGCCTCGGCGATCGACTCGACGTAGAACCGATAGCCCTCGTCCGTGGGGATGCGACCCGCAGAGGTGTGCGGGTGGGTCAGCAGGCCGTTCGCCTCGAGCTCGGCGAGGATGCTCCGGACGGTCGCGCTGGACACGCCGAGGCTGTAGCGGTCGACGAGCGCCTGGCTGCCGACCGGCGTCGCGGTCGTGACGTATTCCTCGATGACGGCCCGTAGGATCGCCTGGGTGCGAAGGTCCAATGGGCCGAGTGGGCGGCGATTCCGTCGCGCCAAGGGCCTGTCTCCTGAATGGTTAGCACTCTAAGGGGGAGAGTGCTAACGGTGTCGAGGGCATCGTAGCAGTCGGCCGTAGCCAGTGTCAACGAGAGATCGGGTCGACACGGCTCGAAGCCGAGGAGGGCCTCGTGCGGGCGCGTCGCGCACGGGCCACCCCGCGCCATTCCTACCCCGCGGTGGCCGCAGCCCTTGAAGTCCTCCGTTCCGCACGGCAGTTTCGAAAGGAACGAGCCACCCCGGATCCCAGCCGATCACGGCGTCCGGAGTCGGCCGAGCGACATGAGGTGATCCGATGACGACGACACGTTCGGCAGACACAGAGCGCAAGCCGCGCCGACGCCACGGCCTGGGCGCGGACGGGATCCAGGCAGTGTTGGATCGACAAGGTGGCGGGTGCGCGATCTGCCACACGCCGGCTGGAGCGGATCCTGGGACTCGGCTCGCGGTCGATCACGACCACGCTCATTGCGCGGGCAAGACCGGCTGCCCCGACTGTGTTCGCGGACTCCTGTGCGTCCACTGCAACAACATCCTTCGGTCGGCCAAGGACGATCCGGCGATCCTTCGACGGGCCATCGCCTACCTCGCCGGCGAGCGTCCTCGCGGTTTGTCGTCCGACGAGGTTCTCGCGGCGCTGTATCCCGATGACGACTATCGACTGCTCCCGACGAACGGCCGACGCGACCGGCTGTACATGAATCTGCTCGAGGCTCCGCTGGCGCCGCAGACCCTCGCGGAGGTCGGCTGGATGGAGGAGCATGACCCGACAGGTCTCGCCATGGCGATGGCACGCATGGACCGCCGTGGTCATGAAGGCGCGTTCGAGGCCCGCTATCGCGCCGAGGTCGAGCGTCTGTTCGCAGGACCCGAGCGCGATGCACTCGTGATCGCGGTCCGTGCCGAGTCGCGTCGCCTGACGTCGAACCAGCGCGGTCCGGTCATCAAGATCGACCCGACGTCGACCCGCACGACGATGGACGGCCGGATCACGGTGGACGGCGTGAACCTCGAGGACATCAACACCTATCTTCGGCGAAAGGCGCGCGAGGATCGGCTAGATCAGCCGGCTGAATAGCTCGTTCGAAAGAAGCCGGCCGCGTGTGGTCAGGACGACCCGGTCGTCGGCCGTGACGTCAACGAGTTCGGCGGCGAGTGCCCAGCCGAACGCGTCGTCGAGCGGGGGTTGATGGGCGGCGTCGAGCGGGACACCACGGTCGGTTCGCAGGCCGAGGATGATCCTTTCGGCGACCGCTGCCTCCTTGGCGGGCGTCTCCGACCCGCCGGGCGGAAGGCCCCGGGCGCCGGCGGCCGGGGTCAGCGCCGCGAGATAACCGTCGAGCCTGGCTGCATTCCAGCGCCGCGTGACGCCGTCGAACGCGTGCGCTCCCGGCCCGACCGCCTCGTACGGCCGGCGGTCCCAATAGACGAGGTTGTGCCGGCTCTCGTGACCGGGCCGTGCCCAGTTGCTGATCTCGTACCCGCGCCAGCCGTCGTCGGCGAGGCGATGGACGGCATGGTGGTACTCGGCGGCGGCACGGTCCTCGTCCTGGGCAGAACGCGCGACTTCGCGCCAGCGGCGGGCACCGGCGGTCGTCGGCAGGTGGTCGCCGCCAGGACCGGTCAGCCCTTCGGCGTCGGGATCGTCGAGGGTCAGTGCGTAGAGCGACAGGTGGTCGGGTTCGAGCGCGAGCGCTGCCTCGAGGGTCTCGATCCAGCTCGTCAATGTCGCGTCTGGAACGTCGTACAGCAGGTCGAGGCTGATCGAGGCGATGCCGGCCTGCCGTGCCTC
>JBJMMQ010000167.1:0-4811 GCA_045804705.1 Chloroflexota bacterium | reverse complement strand
CCCGATCCGACTCGTCGAAAAGGCGCGGGATGGCGTCCGTGCCGTCGGGGTCGAACTCGATCGCCTGGTTCGGACGAGGGCGGAGGAACAGCAAGCGGAGCTGCTCGGCCGGCACGACGTCGACGATCTGGTGGGCGGCCGCTCCCCTGCCCTTCGAGGTCGACATCTTGTGTCCGCCGATGTTGAGGAACTCGTACGGGACGTTGAGCGGCGGCTCGCGCTCGAACACCTCGCGGGCGATCGCATCGCTCCGGTCGCGCGACCCTCCCGCCGTCGAGAGGTCCTTGCCGCCGGGCTCGATGGTGACCCCGAACAGCGACCACTGGGCAGCCCACTCGAGGTTCCAGGGCAGCTTGGCGTTGCCGCCGAACGGGCTGATCCAACCTGTCGTCCCGCAGCCGCTGGCCCACGTCACCAGGTCCGCCCGGCACTCGAAGTGGACCTCCTCCCCATTCCAGTCGGTGACGATCGTCGTGCCGACCTTGCCGCATGTCGGGCAGATCAATCCGAGGGGATGCCACGCGTCGGGATGCTGGACGTTCGCGACCCGCCGGTAGATCTCGCGGACGAGCGCGGCACGGTCCAGAGCCATGCGGATGTACGGGTCCATCGCGCCGGTCGGGTAGATATCGCTCATCCAGTAGTAGCGATCTGGCTGGATGCCGAGCCCCGCGAACACGTCGATGAACAGGCTCGCGAAGTGGCGGGCATAGCTCGGGTGGCAATCCCCCGCCGGATCCGGAACATGCGCGAGGGGCCGGCCCATCTCGCGTTCGATCGCGTCGGGTGTCAGGAGGGCCTGCGCGTCCATCGGGTCGAGGTCGTCGACGCCGTACAGGAGCGTGGTCTCATGGCCGTTGGCACGCAACGCGCGGGTGATGACGTCGAGGATGACCGGGCCGCGGAGGCTGCCGACGTGGACGGTCCCGGACGGCGTCTTCGAATCGTTGACGACCTGCGGGCCGCTGACCCTGGATGCGAGCTCGTCCGCCCAATCCATGCGGACCCTCCGAGCTAGGTGATGCTGACGATCTTGTAGGTGAAGTCGCCGGCAGGGACCTTGACGAGGACCTTCTCGCCCTTCTTCTTTCCGAGCAAGGCTCGGCCGACGGGACTCTCGTTCGAGATGCGTCCCTCGGCAGGCTTGGCCTCGGCCGACCCGACGATCGTGAAGGCTTCCTTGCCGTCGGGGCTCTCGACGGAGACCGTCGAGCCGATCTGGACGTGGTCGGTCGAATGGTTCTCGTCGATGATCGTCGCGTTCTTGATGAGTGCCTCGAGCGTCTGGATCCGACCCTCGACGAAGGCCTGCTCGTTCTTGGCGTCCTCGTATTCGGCGTTCTCGGACAGGTCGCCGTGTTCCTTGGCGTCATGGATCCGGTTCGCCACCTCGGGCCGCTTGACCGAGACCATCTCGTCGAGCTCGGCGCGCAGCTTCTCGAGGCCGTCCTTCGAAAGATATGTGGGCTTGTTGTTCACGTCGTGTCGCCCTCGTTGGCTGATGGGTCAGATTGGGCAGGTGGGCCTGACAGTCTTCGATAAAGGAAAGAACTCCAGGCGTCTACGCAGCCTAGCCACGCGCCTGAAGTTCCGACCGGGTGGGAATGGTATCCGCGCGTCGGATACGTGTCAAAAACCGAGGGCGGCGTCTTCAGCCTCCCGGAGCGCCTTCTGACAGGCGGAGAAGGCGACGCTTGATCCGCTGTAGAGAGCCGCGGTCGGGGAACGCCACGAAGAGCGTGTCGTCGCCGGCGATGGAGCCCGCGACCTCCGGCCAGCGAGCGCGATCGAGCGCCGCCGCGATCGCGTGAGCCGACCCCGGCAGCGTGCGGACGACGAGCAGCAGGCCAGCTTCGTGGATCTCGATCGGCAGATCGCTCATGAGCTTGCGCAGACGGTCCTCGCCGGACGTCTCGGCCTCGATGAGCCGCGGCGGAAGCGCGTAGGCGGCTGTCCCCTCGCGATTGACCTTGATGAGGCCGAGCTCTGCGACATCGCGCGAGATCGTCGCCTGGGTGGTCCGGAAACCGCGTTCACGGAGTGCGGCGGCGAGCTCCTGCTGCGTCCGGAGCGGGCGTTGGTCGACGAGGTCGCGGATCGCGCGTTGGCGGAGCTGCTTCATCACCTCCATCCGGTCCTCCTAACGCAGCAGGACGACGACGATGACCGCCGCGAGGACGAGTCGGTATACGACGAAGATCGTCAGCGACCGCGTCCGGAGGTAGCGCAGGAGGAAGCTGATCGCGAGCATCCCCGAAAGGAATGCGGCGAGCAGCCCGGCGAGCAGCGGTCCGGCGCTCACGTCGACCCCGCTTTCGCCGGTGATGACCTTGCGGATCTCGAAGATCGCCGCCCCGGCGGTGATGGGCGTGGCCATCAGGAAGGAGAAGCGGGCTGCCGCCTCACGGTCGAGCCCGGCGAACCGCGCAGCCGAGATGCTGATGCCGGACCGGCTGAACCCTGGGATGAGGGCGAGGGCCTGAGCTGCGCCGATGCCAGCAGCCACGGGAAAGGTGACGTCGTCGACGCCCTTCGTCCGGCGGCCCCAGCGATCCGCGAGCCACAGGATCGCCGCGCCGACGACCAGCGTGACGACGACCCATCCGACACCGCGGAGGGCCTCCTCGATGACATCACCGAGCAGGAAGCCGGCCAATGCAGCGGGGATCGTCGCGACGACCAGCAGCCATGCGAGCCGGCGGTCGCCGTCGCCTTCGAGCGACCGATCGCGGATGGCCGCGAACCCGGCCGGAACAAGTCGGAACCAGTCAGCCCTGAAGTACACGAGCAGCGCCGCCAGCGTCCCGATGTGGAGCATCACGCTGAAAGCCAGCGACGTGATGAACGGATCGGTCCATCCGAACAGGTACGGAACGATGATCAGGTGGCCGGATGACGAGATCGGCAGGAACTCGGTGAGTCCCTGCACGATCCCCATGACCAGTGCTTGGCCGAACGTATCCATCTAGCCCGGCCGAGCCAGCGCGGATGATGGTCCCAGGCCAAGGCGCCGCGGAGTACCCGAGCGAGCGCACCTCGGGGTGCGTGAGCGAGGGAACGGACGCGGCAACGCCGGCATGGGCCGTCAGACGCGACGGCTAGCGGATGAAGAGCGGGGCGAGAACCAGGGAGATCGTGGCCAGGAGCTTGACCAGGACGTGAAGTGACGGTCCCGCGGTGTCCTTGAACGGATCGCCGACCGTGTCGCCGACGACGGCCGCGGCATGGGCGTCGGAACCCTTGCCGAGGACGGTGCCGTCGGCGTCCTTCAGGTTGCCCGACTCGATGTACTTCTTGGCGTTGTCCCACGCCCCGCCGCCGTTGTTCAGGACAGTGGCGAGCAGGACGCCCGCGATGGTCCCGACCATCAGCATCCCCGCGACGGCCTCGAAGCCGAGGATGACGCCGATGGCGATCGGGGTGGCGACCGCGACGACGCCCGGCAGGATCATCTGGCGGAGCGCCGCGGCGGTCGTGATGTCGACGACCCGGGCGTAGTCCGGGCGCTGGCTGTAGTCCATGATCCCGGGCATCTCGCGGAACTGTCGGCGGACCTCGACGATGATCGTCTGGGCCGTGGTACCGACGGCCTTGATCGCGAGCGAGCTGAAGAAGTAGACGAGTGTCGCCGCGAGCATCGCCGCGATGAACACGTTGACGTTGGCGAGGTTGACCGAGTTGAGAAGCTCGGCACCCGGAACGCCCGCCTCGATGCGGCGGCCCTGGATCAGGTTGATCTTGTCGATGTAGGCGCTGAACAGCAGGAACGCCGCGAGCGACGCCGAGGCGATCGCGTAGCCCTTGGTCAGGGCCTTGGTCGTGTTGCCGACGGCGTCAAGGCGGTCGGTGATCTCGCGCGCTCCGGCCTCGGCGCGGCTGAACTCGGCGATCCCGCCAGCGTTGTCGGTGATGGGCCCGAACGTGTCCATCGCCAGGATGTACGCGGTCGTCATGAGCATGCCCATCGTCGCGACCGCGGTCCCGAAGATGCCGCCGACGTTGGCTCCGCTCGATGACAGGAGGTTCGCCTGCGTCCCCAGCCAGTAGCTGGCAAAGAGAGCGATGGAGATCGTGATCGCCGTCACCGCAGTGGTCTCGAAGCCGATCGCGGTGCCGGAGATGATGTTGGTCGCCGGTCCGGTCTTCGACGCTTCGGCGATGTCACGGACCGGGCGATACGACCCGGCCGTGTAGTACTGGGTGATGTAGACGAAGGCGACGCTCGTCCCGAGGCCGACGATGCCTGCCGCGAAGAAGTAGACCCACGTCGGGAGGCCGCCGTTCCCCGTCCCGCCGTTCGTGTTCATCATGACCGCGGTCGTGATCAACAACCCGACGACCGACAGGATCGTCGTGACCCAGTACCCGCGGTTGAGCATGTTCATCGGATCCTCGTCCTCCTTGCCCCGGACGAAGAAGATCGCGACGATCGTCGCCAGGAGCCCGAAGGCACGGACGACGAGCGGGAAGAAGATCCAGGCTTGTGGGTTCGGCCAGCCGGCGGCATCCGCGATGGCGAAGACGCCGACACCCAGGATCATCGCGCCGATGTTCTCGGCGGCGGTCGACTCGAACAGGTCCGCGCCGCGGCCGGCGCAGTCGCCGACGTTGTCGCCGACGAGGTCGGCAACGACACCCGCGTTGCGCGGATCGTCCTCGGGGATGCCCGCCTCTACCTTGCCGACGAGATCCGAGCCGACGTCGGCGGCCTTCGTGTAGATGCCACCGCCGAGCTGCGCGAACAGCGCGACGAAGCTTGCGCCGAAGCCGTAGCCGACGATGAGGAAGGGCGCCTGCTCCGGGTGATCGAA
>JBJMMQ010000166.1:0-8127 GCA_045804705.1 Chloroflexota bacterium | reverse complement strand
CCTGGACGACCGCGGCACGGATCGTCTCCGCGCGCTCGTCGTCGCGATAACCGACGGAGAACAGGGGCCGGCGGGCGGCGATCGCTGCACTCGACAGGCTACGGTCCGGGATCTCGCGAATGCGGTCGAGGTAGACCGACGAGAGACCGCGACTGACCTCGGCGTCTGCACGGCCGTCGGGTCGGAGCAGGAGGACCGCACCGCGGTCGCCGTCGAAGAGGACCATCGCGTGGTCGACGAGTCCAGAGAGGATCCGATCGAGGTCGAGGCGCGATCCGATGTCGCTGGCGACGCGGCTGAGGGCCTCGGCGCGATGGAGCAGTTGCGCGATGTCGTCGGTCCGCTGCGCTCCGATGACGAGCGCGCCGACTGCGTCGGCGACGACGCGCCCGACGTCCATGTCGCGCGTCCCAAGCGAGCCGGGCGTTTCGCCGACGATCAGCAGCGCACCCCATGGCGCGGCGCCTCCCGGGATGGCGATGGCGAGCTCAGGGCGGCCGTCCGGGAGCACGGCCGGGGTCATCTCGTCCGGCTCGTCGAGCAGGACCGCGGGCTGTGGGGCGCGCGCCGGCTGCGGCCGGTCCGCGGCGATCGCGAGAGTCTTGCCGAGGACGCCGTAGCGCGTCGAGATATCCGCAAGTCGGTACGCCCCCGCGACGTCGGCGCTGGCGACCGCGGTCGGCACCAATCGCTCGCCGCGAGCCTGCCAGATGGCCACGAGGTGGTGACCGTACGCGTCGCGAACGGTCCGGACGACGGTGTCGAGCGCCTCGTCGGCATCGTCCGCGCCGCTGATCGCCCGGACGACGGCTCCGGCCACCGAGAGATCCAGGTGGTGGCGCTCCGCGTCGAGCGGATCCGCCCGGTCCGCATCGACCGCGGCTCGCGAGGCGCCGCCGAAACGCGCACCGGCCGCGGGGTCGACGGTCCGACGACCGCCCCACGTCCCGGGCGTGGCGGACGCCACGCCTTCGATGGCTCCCGTCTCGGCGGCGGCGAGGAATCGCTGGAGATCGCCCAGGCGGTACCGCCGGTCCCCGCGAGGATTGATCCGGTAGTAGCGCAGGCGCCCGGCATCGCTCCAGGCCCGGATCGTGTTCGGGTGCACACCAAGAAGCCTCGCGGCCTTGGTGACCGAAAGCGTCGCGTCCGGTGGTCGAGGTGGAAGGGTGGTCGACACGGTCTCTATCGGAGGAAATGTGAAGTCAGTCGGTCGAGACTACCAATCTCACAGTTCTTGCCAATAGTCCGATGGTCCGGTGATTCCCGCAGGCGCCGGCGCGTGCCGGCAACAGCCGCTCGCGGCTCTCGGAGGCCTCAGGCGCTGCGGTCCGCCGTCAACCGGACGTAGAGGAGTGTCGCCACGACCGAGAGGAGGCCGATGCCGACGACCGCGACGAGGGCGAAGAGCGGGTCGCCGACGAGGCCCGGACCCTGCCCGGCGCTGCGCGGATCGCCGGCGTCAGGCGCGGGGGTCGGCGACGCGGCGATCGTGGCAGCGGCCAGTGCGAGCCAGCCGACGAGGACCGTCGCCAACTCGAGCGCCGCGATGCCGCGCCTCACGCGACTGCGCCGATGACGGCCAGCAGACCCGCGAGCCCGATGAGACCGAACCCGCCGATCATGCACGCCGCAGCGATCATCGGCCGACGGCGCTCACCTCCCGTCAGCACGCGCATCGCCTCGTCGGGCTCGAGCGTGGTCAGGATGAGTGGCCGACCAAGGCCCGCCGAGATCCGTGGGGTGCCCGTCGCGTCTAGGCTCGGGACGCCCAGGACGTGGGCGTGCTCGATCGAGGAGACCTGGTCGATCCGCAGGCGGACCGGCGTCGTCGGGGCCGTTCCCGCGGGGACGCGGTCCGGGAGGTCAGCCGCGGTCCCGACCGATTCACGC
This sequence comes from Chloroflexota bacterium, assembly GCA_045804705.1. Classification (GTDB taxonomy): domain Bacteria; phylum Chloroflexota; class Limnocylindria; order Limnocylindrales; family CSP1-4; genus SPCO01. The sequence continues at coordinate 6,234 of JBJMMQ010000166.1, read as the reverse complement.
GACACGACGACCAGGCCGGTGTCGAGGGCGGCGTCGTCGACGGCGATCGCGTCGAGGCCTTCGCGGATCTCGAAGTCGACCCGCTCGCGCCGATCCTCGAACGCGACCCACGAGCCGCCGGTCCTGAGCTCGAGTCTGGTCCGGCGGAAGACGAGGGGTCGGTGTGCGTCGTCCTCGAACTCGTCCTCGGCATCGATCCTGCCGCTGACTCTGATGTACCGGGCGGGACCGTTGGCGAGCGCGAGCGCCTCGGCGATCGTCGCGCTTCGTGTCGCCGCCAGCAGCCGTCCCACCCGGTAGCTCGGGCCGTACGTGCGAAGGACGAGCACGCCGGCCAGGAGGGTCGCAAGGCCTGCGACGAGGGGGACCAGGGGAGACACGGCGGCGATGATACCCGCCGGACATGAAAAGACCCGAAGAAACCTCCACGGGACGTGGGCCTTGAGGCGATCTCAGCCGTTAGTCTCGCTCGGCATCTCCGGGCTGGGTCGAATGGTGGCGGTCGGCGCCCGGCCGGTCAATCCGGATCGTCCACGGAATCCAGCCGAGACGCAGCGTTTATCCACAGGCCGTCCACAACGGTCACCCAGCCTGGCGCCCGGTCGCTGGGTCGAGGGCGCTCACCTGGCCATCGAAGCTCGTGACCACGACCCGTCCCCCGACGAGTTCCGCTGCCGTCACGACATCGGAATGGGCGACCCGCCAGGCGACGGTCCCGTCGGGCTCGATCGCGAACATCTCGAGCTCGGCCGCGACGAGGACGTGTGGCAAGCGAGGCGACCCGAGGAGGGCGAGGATCGGGGTGGCCGACCTGTGGTTCCAGCGCTCCTCGCCGGTCGCGGACTCGAGGCCGTATGTGTGGAAGCCGTAGGCCACGACGAGCAGCCCCGCATCGTCCCAGTGGAGCGCGCGCGGGTCGTCGCTGATGAGCGAGGCGAAGCGGACCGTCCACGCCCCGCGCGGCCCCTCCACCCGAAGCTCGGCGCGGCAGAGTGCGTCGGGGTCGGGCGAGACGGTCGGCCCGAGATCGACCAGCGAGCCGCCGACCTCCGACAGCGCGAAGACATCCGGCGCCGACCCGCTTCCGCCCCAGCGCCAGCGGGCACGCAGGCCGCCGGGGTACGTGATCGTGGCGTTGCGGGGCTCCGCGGTCACCCCCGCGGCGTGCCCGCGACGGTGCTCGATCCCTCGGCGATGGGCGCGACGGTGGCATCGGCGAGGATGCGCAGGGTCGTCGGCGGGACCGCGAAGACCGCCGTCGACAGACCGGCTGCCGCCCAGACCACCTCGTAACGCCCGAGGTCGGGGTCCATGATCGCCCGCGCCGGTCCGCGCAGTCCGATCGGTGGGACACCGCCGATGGCGAACCCGGTCAGGTCGTGGACTTCGCGCGCGGTCGCGCGCCGGATGTCGGGCGCGCTCGTGACGGCCGCGAGACGGCCGAGGTCGACCCGGTTGTCGCCGGCGACGAGGCACAGCACGGGGTCAAGTCCGGCCGCTCCGGGGATGACGAACAGGAGCGATTTCACGATCTGGCCGAGCTCGGCGCCGACGGCCGCGGCGGCCTCGACGGCCGTGTGGGTCGACTCGTCGAACGTGACGACCTCGAGAGTCACGCCCTTGCGTGCGGCCGCGTCGAGGACGCGCTGGACCGAGGGATGGACGAGAGGGTCGGACACGGGCCGGAGTCTAGCATCGGCCCCCCGCGTAGCATGGCGCGATGGTCGCCCTGATCCTGGCCGACGGAGACGTCCCGGCCAGAGCCCGACTCGACATGGCCTGGCCGGGCTGGGACGCGGGCGTCGACCTGGTCATCGCGGCCGATGGGGGGGCGCGGCATGCGGCTCGGCTGGGCGTGACGCTCGACCTGTGGGTCGGAGATGGCGATTCGCTGGGCGACGAGGGCATCGCCGACCTCGCCGCGGGTGGTGTCCCGATCGAGCGATCGCCGGCGGAGAAGGACCAGACGGATCTCGAGCTCGCGGTCGACGCCGCTCTGGCGCGGGGCGCGGGCGGTCTCGTCATCGTCGGAGCGCTGGGCGGCGAGCGGGTCGACCACGCCCTCGCCAACGTCGCGCTGCTGGCTCGGGCCGATCTCGCGGGTCGTCCGGTGGTCCTGCTCGATGGCACGGCCCGGCTCTCGCTCGTCCGCGCGCCGGATCGGGCTGGAGGGCCGGTCAGGGCCATCCTCGCCGGCGAGCCCGGCACGACCGTCTCACTGCTGCCGGTCGGCGGTGATGTCACCGGGGTCACGACCGACGGGCTCGTCTATCCGCTCGACGACGAGCCACTGCTGCTCGGGTCCGCGCGCGGGGTGTCGAACGTCGTGGCGCGCTCCGGCGCGAGCGTCACGGTCAGGCACGGTTTCCTGCTCGTCGTGGGATCCCCTGCTACGCTCTGACCCATGTCGATGCCCGCTGTCGGCGACGTCGCTCCCGAGGTCGCCCTCCCCGATGAGACAGGGAAGATCCACCGCCTGTCCGAGCAGAAAGGCCGATGGACGATCCTCTACTTCTATCCAGAGGACGACACGCCCGGCTGCACCACAGAGGCATGCGAGTTCCGCGACCGGAACGACGTCATCCACGAGCGCGGTGCGGACGTCTGGGGTGTGAGTCCGGACGGAGCCGCGAGCCACAAGAAGTTCCGCGAGAAGTTCGAGCTTCCGTTCACGCTCCTCGCCGACGAGGGCCACGCGGTCGCCGAGACGTACGGCGCGTGGGGTGAGAAGCAGAACTACGGCCGCACCTACACGGGGCTCATCCGCTCGACCTTCCTGATCGACCCGGACGGTCGCATCGCCAAGGTCTGGCCGAAGGTCAAGGCGCAGGGCCACGCCGAGGCCGTGCTCAAGGCGCTCGACGAGCTCCAGGCCGCGCCCGCCTCGTGACCGACTCGCCCGAAGCGACCGGGATGCCGGACGCCCATACCTGGCGGCCGGCTCGGTTCATGGTCATCGCGGCTCACCCCGACGATGCGGACTTCGGGCCGGCGGCGACCGCGGCGCTCTGGATCGATGCCGGCTCCGAGGGCTGGCTCGTGTGCTGCACGAGCGGTGACCAGGGCGGCGAGGACCCCGATATGGATCCGCTCGAGCTGGCCGCGGTCCGTGAGAAAGAGCAGCGGGCGGCTGCCGATGTCGTCGGCTATGCCGGCGTGACCTTCCTCCACGCTCCCGACGGTGCGCTCGCCAACGACCTCGCCCTGCGGGAACAGCTCGTCCGCGAGATCCGCACGTTCCGGCCGGACGCGGTCTTCGCCACCGATCCCGAATCGCTCTTCCACGGCGGACGCGGCGTCAACCACACCGATCATCGCGCGGCCGGGATGGCCGCCATCGATGCGGTCTACCCAGCTGCCAGGAACCCGATGGCCTTCCCGTGGCTCGCCCGTGGCGGTCTCGCCGCGCAACGCGTTCGCCGGCTCTATCTCTTCTGGTCGGACAAGGCTGACACGTGGGTCGACGTCTCGGAGACGCTCGAACGCAAGATCGACGCCCTGCGCGCGCATGCCAGCCAGATCAGCGATCCCGACGGACTTGCCGAGCGGATCCGAACGCGGGCGGCCGAGGCGGGAGCGGAGATCGGAGTGGCCGCCGCCGATGCCCTCCGGCTGATCGTCATCGACGACGATGACGAGGTGGACGAGGCCGAGGAAGAGGACGAGAGCGTCGGCTGATCAGGCTTCCTCGAGCAGGAGCGGCCGGATCCGACCCCACGTGTTCCAGACCTCGGCGAGACCGTCGGCCCGGCGCCCGAGCATCGTGACCATCTCGGCGAGGGTCAGGTCGCCGGCCATCCCGGCGAGGTACTCATCGGCCGACACGGTCACGTCGCGGAACAGATCCGCGGTCTCCTCGGACGACGGCCACGCCCGGATCCGCATCGGGTCGAGGCCGGCGTAGCCCAGCGCGAGCGAGAGGTCCCGCTGGGACGGATACCGGTCGTCCGTCCAGCCACCGAGTCCGTCGAACCGGTAGCCGAGCGACGACAGCGCCCGGACGATGTCGCGCGACTGACCCCGCCCGAAGCCGCCCCAGAAAGCGTGCTCCTCCGGGAATTCGAGTGCAGAGGCCTCGATGGCGTCCGCGATGATGGCATCGACCAGGCTGGTCAGCTGGAGCTGCCAGCGACGCCGTGCCTTGTCGTCGTCACCGCCGAGGAGGGCGACCAACGCGGTCATCGTCTGGCGGTCGCCGCGGAGCAGCCGGAAGATCCGGGGCGCGCCGCCTCCGTCATAGGTGATGCCGATACGCTCGTCCTCGTCGAGCCGGGCTTCCCAGGGTTCACTCGGTGCGGCCGGGATGTGAAAGGCGGCCTCCGATTCGGTCCGCTCATCGCAGTCGGCGACCAGCACCCGCGCCTGCAGGCACGCGGCGTCGGCGTTCTCGGCACCGATCCGGGCGGCATCCGCGTCAAGCCCGAGGCGTTCGAGGGTCCTTCCGATCGCGGAGGCGGCGGCGTGCTCTCGGGTTGCCGTCGCGCCGGCTTCCTTGGCCTCGACGTTGATGCGATTGATCTCCTCGAGCCAGTCCCGCGCCGCCTCCTCGAGCGCATCTGGTGACTTGGCAGAGTCGACCGCCGATCGGAAGGCGCCCTGGGCCGCGTCCTTCGCATCGTGGATCGCGCGAGGATCCGCCCCCCAGGACGCCGTGACCGCGGCTGCCTCGTGGGCGTCGTAGCTCCTTTGGGCGAGTCGCAGGGCGTCCGCGGCGGCCTCGGCCTGCGCACGTGCGCGCGTCGCGAGCTCGCAGCGCTCATCGGCGATCCGCCGCTCGTCCGCGCAGCGTTCGTCACCCGCGGGCGGGGCGGCCGGGCCCGACACCGGGCTCGTCGATGACGGCGGCGGTGGTGTCGTTGCCGCGCCCTCGGCCGAGGCGTCCGTCCGGGCGGTCGTCGCCGCGCCGCCCGACCATGCAGGCGCGGGTCGTGGGGTCGCCGCGAGCCGCGCCGGAACCTGTCGGACGACGACGACGGCGGGCGGGGGAGCGGTGGCGATCGCAGTCGCGAGGCCCACGTTCGCTGCCCCGCCTGCGACGACCCCCGGCGATCGCTGGGGACCGTCGAGGATCGCCTTCGTCACCGGATCCTCGCCCGTCGAGACCGGGATCCCGACCATCGGGGCCGGACCCGCCGGGGGCTGCGACGGACTCGGCGCGGGCGGCAACTCCGGTTCCGTCGTCCGTCCTTGCGCGGGCGGTCCCGCCTCGCGAGCGATCGGGATCGCGCCGGGAGCGCTCATCCGCGCCCCCACTTCCGCGGCCGCTGTCGCGGCCGCCGGCGACAACCGAACGCTCGTTCGACGATCACGGGCTCCGGCGGGGAGCGGCGAGCCGAGAAGTCGACGGTCGGCTGGACCGCCGCGCGCCGGTTCCGGCCCCGCCAGTGTGAACGCGTCGTCGGCCAGCGTCGACGATCGACGCGGAACGGCATCGTGCGAGACCGTGAGCCGAACCTCTCGTGGAGCGGGTGGACGAGCACGGACGAACTCGATGATGGCGGCGCCGCTGACGAGTCCGAGGACGAGGCCGAGCGCCAGGAAACTGAATTCGCTCGCCGTCACGCCGTCCGCATCCCGAGGCTCGTGCTCCTTCGCCCTTGGGGCTCCATGGCGCGGCCAGCGTAGCTGCGACCCAACCGTGAGTCAACTTGATGGAAGGGTGTCGCGAGCCTGGACGGGACGCCTCTGTCGTGCACGTCCGCGGGGACCGATGGTAGATTCCGAGCCGTCGGCCCACCGGCCGATCCTCCGTTCGCGCCCGAGTCCTGAGCACCAGGGAAAGGCACGCCCCGCTTGGCCAACGAGCAGACCCAGGAATTCCTCGTCCAACCCGTCGACGCCTCCTGGCTCCAGTGCAACATCGAGTGCCAGGAAGCGTGTCCGGTCGGGACGAACTGTCGTGGCTACCTCAACCTGGCCGCCGAAGGCCGGTTCGAGGAGGGCTACATCCTGTCGCGCGAACCGAACCCGGTCGCCGCGATGTGTTCGTACGTGTGCTCGGCGCCGTGCGAGCGGGCCTGCCGCCGAGGCGACATCGACCGGCCGCTGGCCATCCGCGCGATGAAGCGGTTCCTCGTCGAGTGGCACGAGGCGTCGGGCATCCCAGACGTCATGCCCCAGATCACGCCCCGTGAGGAGCGGGTCGCGGTCGTGGGCGCCGGCCCGGCGGGGCTGGCGGTCGCACGCGAGCTCGCGACCAAGGGCTACCAGGTCACGGTCTTCGACAGCCTGCCG
>JBJMMQ010000165.1:0-4198 GCA_045804705.1 Chloroflexota bacterium | reverse complement strand
TCACGCCGGGGATGCGCTGGCCGGCGCCCGGCGCCGTCGTTACGACTGACCCCTCGACCGGAGGCTGTGCCGGGCCGGCGGGGACGGTGGGATCCGTGGTGTCGCCCTTCTGCTGCGGCGGCAGCGCGAAGGAGCCGGACTCCGAGCTCGCGATCGTCTCCGACGGCACCGTGACGGTCCTGGACAGATAGCTCTCGAGCTGCGTGCCCGGGTCGCCCTGGATCGTCGTCGTTCGCTCGCGGCCCAGGAACGGGAGCGTGACCGCGCCGCCGGTGACCGTGACCGTTTGCATCGTCGGCGACGCCAGAAGCCAGAAGTCCGTGTTGTTGTCGGCCACCTTGACCCCGATCCGGTGTCCGGCGGCGATCTTCCAGTCCGCCGACCACAGGTCCAGCGGGATCTTGGTCTCACCGGTGCCGCGGATCATGTGCGCTTGGCGCGTGATCAGCGGCCCGGTGCCGTTCCGGTCAAGGTCGTAGACGTCGACGACGAGGTTCGCCCTCGGCAGCGTCGTGGAGACATCGACGGTGGCGTGACCCGAGCCGGACAGGTGAGCGTCGTACGGCAGGGGCGCCGAGATCGTCCACACCCCGTCCGAGTCGGTCACGGTCCCGTCGGCCTCGTCGGTGTAGCTGCCCGGCCGCAGCTCGCTCGTATAGCCGCGCGAGTCGGCCGGCGGCCACGTGTTCTCGGCACGCCACTTGCCGTCGTTCGTCTGCACCGCGATCATCGGGTCCTTCACCGTCGACTTGGTCGCCTTCAGGAACTGGTCGTAGAAGCGCATCGTCTCGTCGAACCATCCGGCGCGGCCCATCTTCAGGCGGCCGCTGTCGTCGGTCTCGTTGCCGCGAACGTGCTCCCACGGACCAAGCCACGCGCGCTCGTACCCGGTGTGGTTCTGCAGGTATTGCGCCGTGCCGTCGGAGACCGTGTTGTTCTCCGTCAGCCCCTGGGTCAGGAACAGCGGCACCTTCGAGCCCGCAGCGCCCGGAATCAGGTTCCGCAGCTTCCAGAACTCCGAGCCGTGGTCATCGTTCGCGGCCTGGGCGGCGAAGTTCTGCGCCAGGCAGACCGGATCGTTGAGCGCGTTGACGTTGTAGTTCGGATCGTCGCTGAGCGGCCCGGGCGTCGCCGCGATCCCGTCATAGAGCGCGGGCGTCAGCCCGGAGTTCGCCCGGCGCATGCCGTCGCCATACAGGTAGCGGTAGTCGTCGTACACGGGTTCCTGCGAGACGACCGCCGCGAGGCCGGCGGGGCGCTTGTCGACCCCGATCAGGCCGGTCAGGCCGTCGTAGGACTTCCCGTACATCCCGACCTTCCCGGTCGACCACGGCTGGCTCGCTGCCCACTTCACGGCGTTGACGACGTCGGCCTGCTCGCCCGGCCCGGACCAGTCGAGGCAACCATTCGACCCGCCGAAGCCGCGCAGGTCGACCATCACGAAGCTGTAGCCCTTCCTGAGAAGCCCCGAGCCCTCGACGAAGTCCTGGAAGCGCTCCGACGGGCCGGCGTTCGGGCCCACCGGGTCGTAGCTCGTGCCCTCGGCGGGACCCGCGGGACCGGTCTGGCCCGAGTGGTTGAAGTATGGGCCGATCGAGATGATCACCGGCGTCTTCGCGGCGGCGGTCGCCCCCTTGGGACGCAGAACGTCAGCGTGCAGGGTGACGCCATCCGAGGACGGGATCCAGGCTTCGGACCAGTCAGCATCGGGGTAGGCGACCCCGGAGGCACCGGCCGCGGCGGGAATGGCGGCCAGGGAGGCAACTGACAGGACGACGGCGAGAGCGAAGCGGTACATACTCCTCCAACGACGCGTGGCTCCGAAACTTGCGCGGTGGCCACCTGCGAAGCGGTACCTAAACCCATCCCGGTCGGCCCCGATCCGACCTAGCCCCCGTCACCAGAATCCGGCTTGTCAGTCGGATATCTGCCCGGATCAGCACCCTCCTATGCCGATCTCATTGTCATTTCCTTGTCTGAACCGCCGCGATCTCGCGGCTTCGCGCGTCAGAGGTCGACGATGACCTCGAACCCGCCATGGATCATGCGCTTGTAGTCGGCGATCTCGCCTGCCGGGTCCATCAGTGCCTTCATTCGGTCGTCGTTCATCACCTTGGCGTTGACGTCGTCCCGATGCTGGCGTGACTCGTAAGTGATCCAGGCGAAGATCACCGTCTCGTCATCCTCGAGCTTGACGCTGCGCGGAAACGACGTGACCTCGCCCACCTGCACGTCTTCGGCCAGGCACTCCTTGTAGTCGAGTGCCCCGTGCTCGATCCAGAGCCCGCCCGCCGTTGTCGCGATTTCGCGGTATCTGTCGACGTTGGCCTTCGGCAGGGGCATGACGAATCCATCTACATAACCGGCCATCAGGGCCTCCTTTGATCTTGGGGGTCGTCCATGAGACCGGATCCGGCGGCAGAACTCATCGCTGAGTCCCCTCGGTGGCTTCCCGCTAACGCGCTTTCAGGGCCTCGAGCAGGCCCCCCAGCCGCTCGCCCGCCTCGACACGCACGTCCAGCCGGTTCGCGGGCGGCGCCAGCGGGCACGCCCATCGGTCGTCGTAGGAACACGACGGCTGATAGGCGAAGTTGAAGTCGAGCACGAGGCGATCGCCTTCCGAGCCCAGGTCTGCTCCCTTGACCGTGTCCAGGATGTAGCGGCCGGCCCCGAAGGTCTCGTCGCCGCTCGTCGCGTCCGCGAATGGCACGAACAGCCCGCCGCCGTAACCCTCGAGCCAGTACACGTCGAGGACCACGCCGTCCGCGTGCGCCTGGGCGAATCGCCGGAAGGCCATCGTCCCGCCGGCGCTCGAGGGAAGCTCGAGTCGCTCCTCGTCCGTCCGCTTCAGCGCGGCGAGCAGTCGCCAGCCGGGGTCGTACCCGTAGACGAACGGCCCTTCGAAGGAGCTGCGCGCGTCGGCCGGCACCGGCGACTGCGGGTGCTCGCGAAAAAGCTGCCGCCTGGTCTCGCACCAGCGGCGCCAGCCCGCGATCGGATCGGAAGCGGCGCGGATACCGGCGTACAGCTCGGACACGTGGCGCTTCCAGTCGAGTAGCTCCAGCTCCTCCACGAGCGGCAAGCTAGCGGCCACAGAGGCCGATCTGCGAGAGAATCGCGCGGGTGCGCGACTCGCCTATGGACCGAGGGGAGCTCGTCGGGGGTCTGATCCGTATCGGCGAGCTCGAGCTGACCGGCGAGGAAGAAGCCGAGGTCGATGCGTACTTCGCGCTCGGCTTCAGGTTTCACGGTCCGGATGGCGCCGAGCTGGACTACGACGGCCTCAAGGCCTTCTTCGCTTCATTGCGAGCCGCGTTCGACGACCTGACCATCAGCCGCGGGATCATCGTCGTCGAGGACGACTACGTCGCGTGTCAGACGACCATGGCGGGAACCTTCGTGCGTGCGTTCACGCACTCACCGGTCGGCCCGCTCCCGCCGAATGACAAACGGGTCGTCTTCGAGCTCATGAACATCTTCCGGTACGACGACGAAGGGCGACTCGCGGAGGAATGGGTGCAGACGGACAACCGGAGCCGGCTGCGTCAGCTGGGGGCTGAAGGCCGCTGAAGGGGCTCGCCTGGCCTAGCGGTCGACCATCCGCTGGCTGGCCTCGCCGTAACGGGCACCCTTCGCCTCGAGCTGTGCCTCCCCGATCTCGCGGAGGTCGTCGTCGCTCAGCTCGACGCCGGCGGCCGCGACGTTCTCCTCGAGCCGGTGGATCTTCGTGGTCCCCGGAATCGGCACGATCCACGGCCTCTGGGCGAGCAGCCACGCGAGCGCCACCTGCGCCGGCGTCGCACCCCTCCGCTCCGCGATCCTCTCGAGGAGCTCTACGAACGCACGGTTCGCCTTGCGAGCGGCCGAGTCGCTGAAGCGCGGCACCGTGTTGCGGAAATCGCTGCTGTCGAACTCCGTGTGCTCGTCGATCGCGCCCGTCAGGAAGCCCTTGCCAAGCGGACTGAACGGGACGAACCCGATTCCCAGCGCCTCGAGCGTGGCCAGGATCTCCGCCTCCGGCTCCCTCCACCAGAGCGAGTACTCGCTCTGAAGCGCGGTCACGGGCTGCACCGCGTGCGCGCGGCGGATGGTTCGCACGCCCGCCTCGGAGAGTCCGAAGTGCTTCACCTTCCCTTCCGCGATCAGCTCCCTTACCGTTCCCGCGACGTCCTCGATCGGCACGTTCGGGTCGACGCGG
>JBJMMQ010000164.1:0-10277 GCA_045804705.1 Chloroflexota bacterium | reverse complement strand
AGGAACTCATCGCGATGATGGTCGCGACGGCGGTCGATACCGGCCAACCCGACCTGGCGTTGCGGGCTGTCCGTATGTTCGGTGAAGCCGCTCGCCGCGCAGCGGACGGTGCCCTGAGCGTCTACGGCGAGGCTGCCGCGCGATCGAATGAGGAGTTGCGCGGGCTGCCCATCGACGACCTCTTCGAGCGTCGTCTGCGACCGTGGGCGCGCTTCGCTCGCGTGTCCGGCACACTCGCGGCCTGGTTGATGGATCGGCATATGAGCCGGGCGATCGACGAGTACAGCGTGATGGAGACGGAGTTGGTCCTCGAGAGATCGGGTTTCGTCCCATCGCGCCTCGAGGTGACGCCTGCCGTCGTGTTCGTCGACCTGACGGGATTCACCCGGATGACCGAGGAACGCGGCGACGACGTTGCCGCTGAGGTCGCCATGCGGCTGGGTGAGGTCGCCCTCGAGACGGTCGCGAGTCGTGGCGGCCGGATCGTGAAGCTCCTGGGCGATGGGGTGCTCGTCCGTTTCGACGAGGCCGTCGCCGCCGCCGACGGCGCCCTCGACCTGCTCGTCGCGCTGCCGCGCGCTGGCCTACCCACAGCCCATGCCGGTCTCTCCGCGGGACCGTTGATCGTGCGGGAAGGCGACGTCTTCGGTCGGACGGTGAATCTCGCGGCCCGCGTCGCTGACGTCACGCCAGATGGTCGGCTGTTCGCGCCCGCGAGTGTCGGCGCCGACCTAGATCCCGATCGGTTCCGGATCACGCCCGCAGGGCAGTCGATCCTGCAGGGGATCGGTTCGGTCGCGCTCGTCGACGTGGCTCGCGCCCCTGTCAGCCCCTGACGGTCACCGCGACCCGCTGCGGAGCGGGGTTGGCGTAGCCACCGAGGTTCCATTCTGGTCGTTCCACGGCGTCACGAGCCGTGGCCCGTGCGCGGCAGGCGAGGGCGTACTCCCCCGGCCGGGAAGGCGTCCAATCGAACTCCCACGGCCGCCACGCCCATGGCCCCAGGTCGGCTGTCCCGAGAGTCGCGTCGGCCCATGTCGTCCCGTCGTCCACTGAGACCTCGACGCCCTCGATCGCGGCGCCGCCGGACCAGACCCGACCGGTGAGCCGGCACGGACCCTTGTCCACGACCCGATCCCGCGTATAGAAATCCGGGATGCCGGGTGGCTGCATCAGGGCGTGGGGCGCCATCCGCGACAACGGCATACCTGCCTCGGACGCATCCTGCCGGAGACGGTACGACCAGCTCTGCTGGTAGCCGGTGAACGGCTCCCGGACGAGCGTGATCGCGGATAGCCACTTCACGTTCGTCATCCCGTACCAGCCTGGGACGATGAGGCGAGCCGGCGCCCCATGCTGTGGGAGCAGCGGCAAGCCATTCATCTCGAGTGCGATGAGGACCTCCGGCCGCCGAGCTTCGTCAAGCAATAGCGAGCGCTCGAACGTCTGGTCGACCCCGTTCTCCACGCCTCGATCGAGCGCCGAGAACACGACCTCGACGGCATCCCCGGCGACCCCTGCCGCGTCGAGCAGCGCGGTCAACGACACGCCGACCCATTCTGCCGTCCCCACTGCCTCGTGCAGCCAGGGCTGGCTCAACGGACGCGGCTCGAGCAGCGCCCGGCCGTTCCCGGCACATTCCATCGTCACGACCACGCGGGATGTCGGCATCGCCTGGAGATCGGCGAGCGACAGGCGCAGTGGTCGCTCGACGGCCCCGCCCAGGTCCAGGGCCCAGGACGTCGGGTCGACGGCCGGAACGTCGTAGTGAGTCAGCAGGTAGTGGAGCCCGATGGGCGTGAGCGAATAGGCAAGGGCCTCGAGCGGCATGCCGTGGTTGCGCGCCGCGAGCCGCAGCTCCTCGTAGCTGAGGCGCCCGGGCTCACCGAAGACGGGCGTCGACGGTGGGTCCATCGGCAGTCCTCCTCGTCATCGACGCAGGCGCCTCCATTGGGATCGCGACCGCGGTGCCGGACACCCGCACGCCGGGCTCCGCAGGTTCGATCGAGACCGTGAGGAGACTCGGCCGACCCATCTCGACGCCCTGGACGATCTCGAACGTGGCGGGGGCGACGATCTCACCTCGCTCACGAAGGTAGCCGCCGAGCGCGGCCGCGGCAGCACCAGTCGCCGGATCCTCGACGACACCTCCCACCGGGAACGGATCGCGGGCACGGAACCGGACGGGGGTCTCCCGCCACACCAGTTGGAGCGTCGTCAGGTCGTGGGCGAACATCAACGACTTCAGCGGCTCGAACGCGTAATCCAGCGACACGAGGCGCTCCCGCTCGCGAGCCGCGAGGATGAGGTGCCTCGCGCCCGCGAAGCCGACGGCCGGTGGAAGTGTCGGGTCGAGCTCGTCGGCGTGCCAGCCGAGTAGGTCGAGCGCGGAAGCGAGAAGGCCAGCGTCGGGCTCGGCGACCGACGTCGCGACCGACGTCAGCGTCGCCCGCGTGCGGCCGTCGCCATCCATCGTCGTGCGCACCCCGACCGGGCCTCCGTTCGTCTCGAAGACGAGATCGGTCACCTCATTGCGGCTCGAGTTTTCGGTCCTCTCGGCCAGGGCGACGCCGCTCGCGATCGTGGCGTGGCCACAGAACGGCACCTCGGCGAGCGGGCTGAAGTAGCGAACGCGGAAGTGGCCGATCGCCCCGCCCGGCATCGGAACGAGGAAGGCCGTCTCGGAATAGCCGACGTCCGCGGCGATCCGTTGCATCTCCCCGTCCGCGGGAAAGACCGTGCCGATCCACACGCCCGCCGGGTTGCCGCCACTCGGCTCGGCGGTGAAGGCGGCCAGCCGGAGCAGCTCCGGTTCAACGGTCGGCATCATCGCTCAGATGAGCGGGACGACGTCGCGGTGGAATCGCTCGACCCGGGCGACGATCTCCGCCGGATCGGTCGTGTCGAAGTAAAGGGCGATGTGCTCGACGCCGATCGAGGCCCAGATTCGGACCTGGCCCGCGATAGCCTCCGCGTCGCCGCGCATCGCGTAGCCGCTGCTCGCGGCGTCACCGAACTCGACCCGGACGCGCGCGGAGAGCGCCGGCGTCGGGCGACCAGCCGCCGTCGCCGCCTCGGCCACGATCGGGATCCTGGTCGCGTATGTCTCGGGCGATGTCGCGCTCGAGTGATAGCCGTCGCCGACCGTCCCGGCGCGACGCAGCGCCGCCTCGGCGCGACCGCCGACGAGGATGGGAAGGGGCTGCTGGACGGGAAGCGGTCCGAACGCGAAGTCCTCGAGCGTGTGGAATCGCCCCGTGAACGGTTCGCTCGACCCGGACCAGAGGTGGCGCCACAGCCGGATCGTCTCGTCGAGATACGCGCCACGCACGTGGAAACGGTCGGAGGCGGCGAGGTTTGCGAACTCGCCCGCGTTCCAGCCGATGCCGACACCCGCAGTGACCCGGCCGCCGCTCAGCGAATCGAGCGTCGCCAGCTCCTTCGCGAGGACGACAGCGTTCCGCTGCGGGACGACGATGACGCTCGTTGCGAGCCGGACGCGTGGATGGCGGGCACCGACCCAGGCGAGCGTGAGGATCGCGTCGTAGATCCGGCCGTAGTCGTCTGCAGCCTCACGGGGCACCAGAACGTGGTCGGTCGTCCAGACGGTCGACATCCCGACGCGCTCGGCGACCTCGGCGGCGGCATCGATGCCCTCCGGTGACGCGCCGGCAGGAAAATTCGGGAGGCACAGGCCGAAGTCCATCGAGGCGATGGTAGCCGCGCCCGCTTCAGGCCGCGCGGACCAGCGCGAGCACTCGATCGCCGAACGGTGGCCATGCCTCGAGTGCCCACGGACCGTATTCACGATCTGTGAAGCCGACGACTCCGAGGCTCGCATTCGGGTCGACCCACAGGAAGGTGCCCGAACCTCCGAAGTGTCCGAAGGTCCCGGCGCTGCTGCGATCCGGCATCCAGTGCGGGGTCTTCCGGTCGTGCAGCTCGAACCCGAGACCCCAGTCGAGCGGATCGAACCGCCCGACGCCCGGCAGCAATCCGACGAGGCCCGGGAATGCAACGGACGTGGCAGCCGCGAACGTTTCGCGGGTGACGAGCGACGGTCGGAGGAGCTCGCCGACGAGAGTGGCAGCGTCCCCGATCGGCCCGTGGAGCCCCTGCGACGGCCTCTCCTTCAGCGTCGTCCGGTGCATCTCGAGAGGCTCGAGCACCCAGGATCGCATGATCGATTCGAACGACTCGCCCGCACGCGACTCGACGTGAGCCGCGACGGTATCGAAGCCGACGTTGGAATACATGCGGCGCCGCCCTGGTGCGGCGAGCGTCATCGAGCCTTCGAAACCGAGACCCGACGCGTGCGCGAGAAGATGTCGGACGGTCGCTCCGGGCGGCCCGGCTTCGTCGTCGAGCGTGACGAGGCCGCGTTCCGTGGCGATGAGCACGGTGAGCGCCGTGACGATCTTGGTGACCGACGCCCAGCGGAAGACGTGATCACCGTCGCCGCGGGAGGCGAGGATGGCTTCCGGCCGCACGACCGCGGCGGCCACATGCTCCGCGCCCCACGTGTCGATGACGCCGATCGCCTCGTCAAGGTCGGTCATCCGGGAAGCGTATCGGCCGCGGGGGGACCGGGACGTTTGCGCCCGTCACGGTGGCCCCTCCGATCCGTAGCCGGGCTGGACGAGACTGTCATGCTTCGACCCATGCAGCCCCGTCCGAGCCGACTGACGCGCTCCGGCGTCCTTGCGATCCTTGGCCTTCTCGTGGCGACATCCGTCGCCACCGCGACCGAGTTCCCCGCCGGCAAGGAGGGATATCACAGCTATACCGAGGTCGCGGCCGACGTCGCTGCAGTCGCGGCGGCTCACCCCTCGATCGTGTCGCGCTTCTCGATCGGCAAGTCGTACAAGGGACGCGATATCTGGGCGGTGAAGGTCTCCGACAACGTCACCACGGACGAGGCCGAACCGGAGGTCATGTTCGACGGCACGCACCACGCCGACGAGCACATGGCGACCGAGATGACTCTCCGCATCCTTCACTGGCTGGTCGATGGGTACGGCATCGACCAGCGGATCACCTCGATCGTGAACAGCCGGGAGATCTTCATCGTCTTCGTCGTCAACCCGGACGGTGCCGAGTACGACATCTCGGCCGGGCGTTTCCACCACTGGCGGAAGAACCGCCAGCCCACGCCTGGGTCCACGTCGATCGGCACGGACCTCAACCGCAACTACAGCTACCGCTGGGGCGGCGGCGGCCACACCAGCGCTTCTCCCGCCTCGGGCAACTTCCGCGGACCGCGCGCGTTCTCGGCGCCTGAGGACCGCGCGATGCGCGACTTCATGGCCAGTCGCGTCGTCGACGGTCGTCAGCAGATCCGGGCCGCGATCACGTTCCACGAGTTCGGACGACTCGTGATGTGGCCCTATGGCTACACGCTGAACAACGTCCCGTCCGACATGACGACGCAGGACCACGCGGCGCTCGTGAAGATGGGTACGCACATGGCCGCCACGAACGGCTACACGCCGCAGCAGGCCAGCGATCTGTACATCAGCTCCGGTTCGTCCCGAGATTTCCAGTACGGCGTCTACCGCATCTTCCCGTTCACGTTCGAGCTGTCGGCCGTCGACTACCCCGACGATTCGAAGATCGCGCCGGAGACCGGCCGCAACAAGGAGGCCGTCCTGTACCTGATGGAGCGCGCAGCGTGCCCCCTCGCTGTCCTGGGCGCGACGGTCCGCGCGGCGCGCTGCGGTGCGTTCGATGACGACCTCGAGGTCTACCGCGGCTGGCGCGTCGATCCGGACGGGACCGATACGTCGCCGTCCGGCGCCGGCTTCGCACGGGCCAACCCCGAAACCACGACGAGTCACGGCCCCAAGCAGCTCGGCACGACTCGCTCCGGAGCGCGTGCGTTCGTGACCGGTGCCCGTGCCGGCGCCACCGCGAGCTCCCACGACCTCGACGGACGGACCACGATCCGATCGCCGCGGATCGTGCTGCCGGCGACACTCGGCCAGCGGCTGACGTTCGCCTACGTCTTCGCCCATAGCGCGGCATCCGGACCGTCCGACATGCTCCGAGCGTTCCTCGAGAAGGCCGACGGGACACGCGTCGAGGTGTGGCGCAGGTCCGGGCGGCCTGCTGACGTCGATGGCGTCTGGCGGACGGGGTCGATCTCACTCGATGGCTTCGCGGGCCAGACGGTCCGACTCAGGTTCGAGGCGGTCGACGGCGGTGCCGGCAACCTCGTCGAGGTCGAGCTCGACGACATCCGGATCACTCGTCCGAGCTGACCGTCGGCACGGGCAAGAACCGAATCCCACTTCCGGACGCCATACCCTGTCGAGCACGTCACCCATGGCGTGCCGGAACCGAGGCGACCGTGGACCAGCGAGGACTCGTCGAGCGAGCACGGGAGGGCGATCATGACGCCTTCACGGAGCTTGCCCGCGGGGCCGCCACGCGGCTGGACCGCGCCGCCCGCCTCATCCTCCGCGATCCGGAGCTGGCCCGCGACGCGGTCCAGGAGGCGCTGATCAAGGCCTGGCACGACCTGCGCGGGTTGCGTGACCCGGAGCGGTTCGATGCCTGGCTCCACCGACTGACCGTCAACGCCTGTCTCGATATCGCCCGTCGTCGGCGCCGCCGCGTCATCGAGGTCGAGCTCGACCCGATCGATGGTCCGTCGGTCACCGACATGTCGGGAGCGATCGCCGACCGCGACGTCGTCGACGCGGCGATGCGCCGGCTCGATGAGAGCGGCCGGGCGATCATCGTCCTGCACTACTTCCTCGGGATGTCATTGACCGACGTCGCGTCGACCCTCCGCATCCCGATCGGCACGGTCAAGTCTCGGCTCCATCGCGCCCTCGTCGAGATGCGGGTCGCGGTCGCGACCGAACCCCCGGCGCCTGCTCCGATCACGGGAGGACAGGTGGCATGACCACCCCGACGCGCCTCGAGCGCACCCTGCCGACGATCCTCGACGAGCTGGCGTCCGGGCCTACCCCCGAATACCTCGATGACGTCTTCGCGCGGACCGCGCCGATGCGGCAGCGACCCGGCTGGACGTTCCCGGAAAGGTGGCTCCCGATGGCTGACATCACCCGCTCGCGGGCGCTGGCGCCCGCCCCGCCCTGGCGACTGCTCGCGATCGCCCTCATCGTCATCGCGCTGGTGGCCGTGGCCCTCCTCGCCTACGCAGGTGCCCAACGCCGCGTCCCCGCTCCGTTCGGTCCTGCTCGGAACGGCTTCATCCCCTACGAGAAGGGCGGCGACATCTACGTCGGCGATCCCGTCACCGGGGAGAGTCGCCTCGTCCTCGGTGGGCCGACCGAGGACACGGCGCCCGGCTTCTCCCCCGACGGCACGTTGATCGCATTCTTCCGCTCCGCCGACGCGGTCCGGGTCGACATGTACGTGATGGATGCCGACGGGGGCGGTCTCCGCAAGGTGACAGCCGCGCCTCTCACTGATGTCTCGTCGGCGCAGTTCACTCCGGATAGCCGGCACATCCTTGCCATCCATCCGATCGCGGGGAAGCGCGCATTCGAGCTCTTCGACGTCAACGGTCCGGGCAAGTCGATTGATCGACTCGCCGCGGACATCGATGTCTCGTCATTCGCCTTCCGACCGCCGGCCGGCAACGAGATCCTGTTCCGCGGCATCGAGCACGGCCGTCTCGGACTCTATGCGATGAACATGGACGGGACGAACATCCACACCCTACTGGTATCACCGACGGACGCGGGGAACGACAACGACCTCGCCAATGCGACATATTCGGCCGACGGAGCCCGGGTCTTCTATCAGGCTGCCATCGAGTCGAGCCCCGAAAACGCGTGCTGTCAGCTGTGGGTCATGGACGCCGACGGCAGGAACCAGCACCGCTTTCCCACTGACGTCGCGGCCAAGGACGTCTGGGAGGGTGAGGCTGCCGTGTCGCCGGATGGCAAGTGGGTCGCCTTCTGGCGGGTGGGGGCCACCGGTCGTGTCACGGTCCTTCGGGCCGACGGGACCGGAGACGCCATCGCGACCGGACCGGATCTGTCAGGGACAGCCGGCTGGGTCTGGGCTCCAGACTCGAGCAAGATCCTGATGGTGCCCAACGACGCCGCCGACTCGCCGCGCCACTACCTCCTGGATCCGGCCGGGGGGCAATGGTCGACGACAGCATGGGAAGCACCGACCGAGCCGGACTGGCAGCGCGACGCGCCGTGACGTAGCAACCGGATGCACAGATCGACCCCGGGCACTCTCAGTCCGGGGTCTTCCGTCACGGTGCCGTCACGCGTGCGGCCTATAGTTTCGACATGAGGTTCTTCAACTCCAAGCCCGACGTCGTCCCCTCCCCCGCTGAAGCCCTTCCCGGCCGCCCCGACCCGATAGTCAAGCCTGGCCGACACACCGTCCTCGGCGCGCCGCTCGCCGGCCCGTGGCCCGACGGCACCCAGACGGCGATCTTCGGTCTCGGCTGCTTCTGGGGCGCCGAGAAGGACTTCTGGCAGATCCCCGGCGTCGTCACGACCGCGGTCGGCTACGCCGGCGGCCACACGCCCAATCCGACCTACAACGAGGCCTGCACCGGCAGGACCGGACACGCTGAGGTCGTCCTCGTCGCGTTCGATCCGTCCAAGGTCACCTACGAGCAGCTGCTGAAGACCTTCTGGGAGGACCACGATCCGACCCAGGCGATGCGCCAGGGGAACGACGTCGGCACCCAGTACCGGTCGATCATCCTGACGGCGAATGATGAGCAGCGTCGCCTCGCCGAAGCGTCGCGCGACATGTTCCAGGAGCGCCTGACGGCCAAGGGCTACGGCCCGATCATGACCGAGATCGCACCTGCGGGACCCTTCTACTACGCCGAGGACTACCACCAGCAGTACCTGGACAAGAATCCGAGGGGCTACTGCCCGATCCACGCCACCGGCGTGAAGCTCCCGGAGGGGTTCGCGGCGACGGCACTCCAGTACGTCGACTAGACCTCCGCCGCGACGCGATCGTCTGCTCGACGAACCGCAGTACGAGTTCCTCGCGCGCACATACCCGGCGCCCCTGCATCCTCCCACCGACGACTGGGTCGGCGCGCTCGGCACGTTGCCCGGGGCGTACCTCCCGGAGGAGGCGGCACGCCCAAGATCGTGGTCACTGCGGCGGTCAAAGATGTGGAGGCTTGGCTGAAGTTCAAGCCAACGCTCATCGCCCATCTGTCGGCCGTTGCGTCGGACGGCACCAGTTACGTCGCGAGCGACGGCAGCGATCGCGTCGCCACCACGTGGGATGTCACGGAGATGGACGCTTTCCAGGCTGCTCAGACGGCAACCTCTCCCGAGATGGCGGCGGAGATGGAACGATACGGGATGATCCGGCCGATGACGGTCTACATCGAGAAGTAGCCCCGCCCGCGGATCGGAGGGGGAGCGATACCCTGACCGATCCCGGAATCCGAGGGGCTACTGTCCGATTCACGCGACCGGCGTGAAGCTGCCAGACGAATTCGTGGTAACGCCGCTCCAGTACGTCGAATAACGGAGCGTCAGGGCGTGCCCCAACCTGTTCGGCGGTTCTAGGCCCCGAGCTCGACGATTCGACCGTTGACCTGTCCGGCGTCCGCGTATCGCTCTGCGTGCGCGAGACCGATCGCCTGCAGTCCGAGCCCCGTCGCGGCAGGCTCGGTCACGAAAAGGTAGGGCCTGGCGCCGATCCGGTCGCGCACGGTGTTCTTGAGCAGCCGATGGGCGATCGTGACGGCGGGTCCGAGGAGATCACTTCCCGATCCGACCGCTTGGCGGACGGCTGGGCCGCGGTGGAGGATCACCTTCAGGTCGAGGAATGCGACCCTGGGACACGCGACGCAGATGTGGTCGTGTTCGGGGATCGCCCGTGTCCGCGCCTCGATGAACGCTCGGTACGTCCGCTGGATCGTCTCGAGGACACGATCGCCCTGGCCATCGAGACCGGCCGCCGGGGCTGCCGCGAAGACGGCATCGCCCTCGAGCTTGACGAGCGCGAGATCCGGTTTGACGCCTTCGACGACAGCCTCCAGGAGATCACCCAGGATCGAATATCCGGCCGGGATGCCAGCGCTGAAGTCGACCCCGTGCGCCACCTCGACGCCCGACATGAAGCCCGTATAACCGGAGATGTCGGCGAGAAAGAGGTACCGCTCGCCAGCGGCGGCGTCCGCGCCGCTCGGATCCGATCGGACTGCCTGTACCACGTGGCCATGATAGCCACGCGGGCTGCCGGAGAGCTCGGAGTTGGTTGGCTCAGGAGCATCCGTCCAGACATGGAGAACAGGCACAGCA
>JBJMMQ010000163.1:0-17924 GCA_045804705.1 Chloroflexota bacterium | reverse complement strand
CCCAGGAGATCGTCACCGACCCCGCCGGCAGATACCAGCTGTTCCGGATCGGCGACGCGGTCGCGAGCCGCTCGATCCACGCGGCGATCTACGAGGCACGCCGGCTCGCGATGGTTCTCTGACTAGGACGGGTTTCCGTCGGGACTGGTCGGGGCCACGTCCGACTCGGCCTCCTGGACCGACTCGGCGAGCTCATCGACGGACTGGCCGGTCGTCTCGGCCGCCTTCGCGACTGCAGCCTCGACATCCCCGGCGCCCTCCGTGGTACGCCGGCGCTGGAGGATCCGGAGCTCCTCGACAGGGATATGGCAGGCCATCTGGTGCCCGGGCTCCACCTCGACGAGCGGAGGCTCCGTCACCTCACACAATCCCGCGATCGCCCGATGACAGCGCGTGTTGAAGACGCATCCGGTCGGCGGGTTCGCGGGACTCGGGATCTCCCCCTCGAGGAGGATCCGCGCACGAACCTCGCTGTCGATATTGGGGACCGCCGACAGAAGCGCCTCGGTGTACGGATGGTTCGGGCCGCGGAAGACGGTCTCCGAGTCACCGACCTCCATGATCCGACCGAGGTACATGACTGCGATCCGGTCTGCCAGGTAGCGGACGACACCAAGGTCATGCGAGATGAGCAGGTAGCTGGTCTTGCTCCGAAGCTGGAGCTCCGATAGCAGATTCAGGATCGCCGCCTGGACCGACACGTCCAGGGCGCTCGTCGGCTCATCGGCGACCACGATCTTCGGGTCGCCCGCGAACGCGCGCGCGATCGCCAGGCGCTGCTTCAGGCCACCGGACAGCTGGCGAGGCTTGAGGTCGAGATGACGCTGGGTCAGGCGCAGATCCGCAGCGAGCTTGTCGACCCGCTCGTCCACCTCCTTGCCCTTGAGGCCGGTCAGCTTCGAGACCGAGCGCTGGAGGATGTGCCGAGCGGTCCAGCCGCGGTTCAGCGCCGAGTCGGGGTTCTGGAACACCATCTGGATCGAGCGCTTGTCGTCAGTCGGCCGCTGCGTCGAGAGAGGCGCCAGCGCATGCTCATCGAGCTCCAGGTTCGACCCGGCGTCGGGGCGTTCGATGCCCAGGATCGTCTTGGCCAGGGTCGACTTGCCGGAGCCGGACTCGCCGACGAGCCCCAGCGTTTCGCCGTCGTAGAGCTCGAGGTTGACCTTGACCAGTGCCGGCACGTCGTGGCCGCCCTGATGGAAGGTCTTGGACACCTCCCCGACAGACAAGACCTCCTGGCCGTGGACCGTGTCCTGGCCGATGGCGGCCGCAGGCTCGATGATCTCCCCCAACCGGTCGCGATGATGCGTGCGCGTCCAGCCGCCCTGTTCGACCGCCACGACAGGCGGTTCCACGGTCCGGCACAGCTCGTCAGCCAAGGGACACCGATCGACGAACACGCAGGTCGGCAGGTTCGTCCCGATCTGCGGCAGGTTCCCCGGGATGGTCGACAGCGCACGCTGTGACTTGCGGATGCCACGCCGCGGCAACGATCGGAGGAGACCGAGCGTGTACGGATGCTGGGGGTGGTCGAACACAGCCTTCGCGTCGCCCTCCTCGACGATCTTGCCGGCGTACATGACGCCGACGCGATCGCACATCGTTCGGATGACACCGAGGTTGTGCGCGATGAGCAGGACAGCCGCATTCGTCTCCGCCTGGAGTCCGCGGACAAGATCGAGGACGCTGGCCTCGACGGTCGCGTCCAGGCCTGTCGTCGGCTCATCGAGGACGAGCAGCTTCGGGTTCGAGGCGAGCGCGATCGCGATCACGACCCGCTGCTGCATCCCCCCGGACAGCTGATGTGGGTACCGGTCGGCGACACCGACGGGATCCGCGATCTGCACGCGGCGAAGCGCCTGGAGCGCGCTTTCCTTTGCCTGCGACTTGGTCTGGCCGAGGACGGTGAAGGCTTCGGCCACCTGAGGCCCGATCTTTGTCGATGGATTGAGGGCCGCACCCGGATCCTGGTAGACCATCGAGGCGTGGTGGATCCGGAACTCGCGAACCCGCTCGTCGGTCATCGTGGTGATGTCGTCCCCATCCACGAGGATGCGGCCACCGGTGATGACTCCGTTGCGTGGCAGGTAGCGCACGGCGGCGTACGCGGTCGTCGACTTTCCGCAGCCGGATTCGCCGACAAGGCCGTATGACTCCCCGGGTTGCACCTGGAAGGAGACACCCCGGAGGACCGGCCGCGGGATCCCACGCACGATGTAGGAGAGCTCGAGGTCCTCGACCTCGAGCGCGGCAGCCGGCGCCGACACGGGTGCAGGTACGGCGATCTCGGTGATCATTCGTTGAGGGCCGACTGGAGCGAGTCGGCGATGAGGTTGACGGCAACGACCGTGCTGGCGATCGCGAGGGCGGGGAACAGCGTCGACCACCACACGCCGCTGATCATGTTCGTGTACTCCTGGCTCACGCTCAAGCCCCAGTCAGGCGAAGGAGGCTGAAGACCGACACCGAGGAACGATAGCGTCGCGACCGTGAAGATCGCGTATCCGAAGCGGACCGTCATCTCGACCACGGTCGGCCCGAGGACGTTCGGGAAGATCTCTCGCGACAGGATGAAGAGACCCGTTTCGCCGCGGAGCTTGGCCGCGGTCACGTAATCCAGCTCACGCTCGGAAAGGACGGCCGATCGGACGGTCCGCGCGACGATCGGGGTGAAGAGGATGCCGACGACGAAGATGACGACGAGCGGCGAGGTCCCGAGCACGACGAGCGTCAACAGCCCGACGAGGATCACCGGGAGGGCGAGGAATGCCTCGACGAGGCGGCTCAAGACGTCGTCGACCCTGCCCCGGTAGTAGCCCATGATCAGACCGAGCAGCGTCCCGGCGGCCACGCCAAGCAGTGCCGCGAGTGGAGCGACGATCAGGACATCGCGAGACCCGACCATGACTCGCGAAAGGACATCGCGGCCGAGACGATCCGTACCCATCCAATGCTCTGGGCTGGGTGGGAGGTGGCCGGCCGCAAAGTAGTTGAACGGATCGTATGGGGTGATCCGCTGGCCGAGGACCGCGCAGACGATCCAGCCGAAGATGACGATGTTGCCGATGATGAATGCAGGGCGTCGGAGGAGGACGCGGACGGTCTCGCGACGCGCCTGTGACCGTTCGGACACAGCGGGTGCGACCATCGGGGCCACCGGCTCGGGCTGGATGATGACGTCCATCAGGCGGTCGCATCCAACCTGATCCGTGGGTTCATCCAGGCCATGATCACGTCAGCGGCGAGGGTTGCCATCATGTACACGATGCCGATGATGAGCACGCCGGCGGTGAGCATCGGAAGGTCCTTGTTTTGGGCAGCGAACAGCATCGTCGCGCCCATACCGTTGTAGTTGAAGATCTTTTCGACTGCGATGATCCCGCCGAACAGGTAGCCGATCTGGACCGCGATGACCGCGACGGTGGGGACGAGCGCGTTGCGCAAAACGTGGTGCCGCATCGTCTGGGACGTGGTCAGCCCCTTCATCGTGGCCGTGCGTGCGTAGTCCGATTGCAGTACGTCGATGGCGCCAGCCCGCGTCATCCGGGCGATGTACCCGAAGTACACGATCGCCATGGCGATCGCGGGCATGAGGAGATACCGGATCTGCGTCACGATGTCGGCGTTCGGGGGTGCCGTGGCGACGACGGGCAACCAGCCCAGCTGGACGCCGACGACCACGACGAGGATCGTGGCCGTGATGAACTCGGGGATCGATGACGACGTGACACCGAGCAGGACGATCGCCCGATCGGCCTTGCGATCGCGGCGTCTCGCGGCATACAGGCCGGCGATGATGCTGATCGGGATCGTGATGATCAGCGCAAGCCCGGCCAGCTTGGCAGAGCGACCGACCGCCCCGAGCAGGGCCGGCAGGACGGGCTGACCGGACACGAACGACTCTCCGAAGTCGAGGGTGATGATGCCCTTCATGGAGTCGACATAGCGGACCACGATGGGTCGGTCGGTCCCGAGCCGATGGTTGAGGGCGTCGACGCTCTCCTGGGGCGCGAAAGGACCGAGGATGGTCCTGCCCACATCGGCCGGCAGGACGTTGGCGATGACGAAGACGATGGTGGCAAGCAACCACAGCGTGACGAGCGCGAGCAGGAGCCTGCGCGTGATGAAGCGGGCCATCAAGCTACGTCACTAACGGAGGTGAGGGCCGATGGGGAAGGCCCGGACCTCCGGGCCTCCCCACGATCGGTGCCAGACGGGGACGGTGTTTAGGCCGCCGACGCGGCCGAGAGAAACATCTGTCCGAGCGCGCATGTGAACACGCCCGTGAACTTCTTCGAGTTGCCGGAGAGGTAGTTGTACCAGTACGGGATGGCCGCCGGGACATCCTCGTTCATGATCGTCTCGATCTTGGCGCACGCTGCCTTCTGCGCGTCGACGCCCGCGGCGCTCTGGAATTCGGTGAAGGCCGCATCGTAAGCCGGAGACGAGTACTGCGAGGCATTCCACACGCCCTTCGTCTTGAACGCAGAGTTCAGGAAGACGTCAGGGGTGGCACGGTGGCCATAGTCCACGATGCCGAATTCGGCCGCCCCGGAGCACGGCGGATCGGCCGGTTTCGGCGGGCACCATTGCAGGTCGTAGAACGGATTGTTGTCCCCGCCAGCCGGGGTGATCTGAATCCCCGCCTGAGCAGCCTGGCTCTGGATCAGAACGGCGAGATCCGGGATCTCGGTGAGCTTGCCGTATTGGAGGGTGACCTTCAGGTCCGACTTACCGGCGTCCGCCAGCAGCTGCTTCGCCTTTGCGATGTCCTGAGCCCGCTGCGGGACCGCGTCGCTGAAATACGGATAGTGCTGCCAGATGACATGATCGTTGGCGAGCTCGCCCCTGCCCTTCCACAATTGCTGGACGAGAGCCGGACGGTCGATCGTCAAGGCGAAGGCCTGGCGGACGCGCTTGTCGGCGAACTGCCCGGTGTCGCAGCGCATCCAGATCTGGCGGTGGTTCGTGGTCGGCGTATCGACGACCGTGAAGTTGGAGTCCGTGAACAGCGGTGCTCCGGTCAAGACGTCGAACTGGACGATGGCATCCACCTGTCCGCCCTGATAGGCGGTCACCATGGCGGCCGTATCGTCGAAGAAGGTGAATTCGGTCGTATCGAGCGGCGTTTTGCCGCCCCACCACTTCTCGTTCCGCGAGAACTTCGCGCCGGACGCGATGTCGTAGCTGTCCAGCTTCCAGGCACCCGTTCCATTCGGCTGCTTGTCGAGCGTCGTGCCGGGAGCGTACGCCGCGGGCGTGATCAGGGTCTGGGCATTGAAGACAGAGACGAGGTACGGGAAATTGCCGTTCGGGCTTTCGAGATTGAAGGTGACGGTATTCGGGTCGGTCGCGACGGCCGACCCCGCCTTGATGACACCCTTGAGGCCCGAGTTGCCGGCGACGACGAGGCGCTCCATCGTCGCGACGACGTCCGCCGAGCTGAACGGGGAACCGTCCTGCCACGTCACGTTCTCGCGCAGTTTGAAGGTCCATACCTTGAGGGAGGTGTCGGGCGTCCACGTCAGAGCCAGACCTGGCGCGATGTCGGTGGCGTTCGGAGCCAGCGTGCACAGGAACTCGAACGACTGTGCGGTGATCCCGTAGCTCGCCAGGTCCACCATCGCGACCGGGTCCAGGCCCTTTGGCCGCTGGCAGGCGACGCGGATCGTGCCGCCGGTCTTGCCTCCTGCGGCGGCGCTCCCGCCCGCCGACGCGGCTGCGCTTGGGGCCCCACCACCGGCGCTCGCGGCTGCCGACGGGCTGGCGGCCGCGCCGCCGCACGCGGCGATGACCATGCCGATCGCGCCGGTCGAGAGGCCGAGGACGGTGGCGCGCTGGATGAACTCACGGCGGCTCAGCCGCCCGGCCGCGAAGGCCTCGATGGTGTCCAGCTGCAGCGGGACCGCTGTGCTCCGGACCTTGTCCAACTGGCGATAGTCCATCGGTTTGGATCCTCCAGGAGACGGCTGGGGCGACCGAGCAGTTGAGACGGCATCGTTCGCGAGGCACGCGACGCCCGACTGCTAGTCCTCCGGTCGGGCACCGGTGTTCCGGAACGGTACTGGCGGTCCACCCCACTGTCAACGAGCGTCGAGGTTGCCGGTCGGGTGCGCGATACTGCTTCGGTGCGCATCACTGCGATCCGTCTCGAGCGCCTCGTCCTTCCGCTCGATCCGGCCTTCCCCGCGGCCTGGGATCCCGTCCCGCGCCGGTCGTTCGGTGCGACCGTCGTCCGCGTCGAGACGGACGAAGGCGTGACCGGGATCGCCTCGGGCGACACGATGGACGGGTTCGAGGCCTTCGAGCATCTGTTCATCGGCCAGGACCCGCTGGCGATCGCACGCCACGTCCGGGTCCTCGAGACCATCGACTTCCACGCCGGCCGGTACTGGCCGCTCGAGGCCGCGCTGTGGGACATCGTCGGCACCGTCGCGGGTCTGCCGGTCGCGACCCTCTTCGGAGGCGCGGCCGAGGGCCTCCCGGCGTATGCCTCGTGCGGGATGCTGCTGCCCGCCCCGGAGCGAGCCGAGTCAGCGCTCCGGCTTCGGGAGGAAGGCTTCCGGGCGCTCAAGATCCGGGTCGACCCGCGTCGGCTCGACGAGGGTCTCGCCGCCGTCACCGCGACACGGACCGCGGTCGGCGATTCGATGGCCATCATGGTCGACCTCAACCAGGGCTGGCGGATGGCCGGCGACACGTCGAGCGCGATCGATCCGGTCGCCGCGCGGGAAATCGCCGCACGGCTCGCGGACGACGGCGTGTTGTGGGTCGAGGAGCCGCTGGCCGGCACGGACCTTCGCGGCCTGGCTGCCCTCCGCGCCTCGGCGCCCGGGATCCGGATCGCCGGCGGCGAGATGACCCGGACGCTCCCCGAGATGGTCGCCGCGGTCGAGGCCGATGCGTTCGACGTCCACCAACCCGACGTCGTACTGACCGGACTGTCCCATGCGCGAACCGTCGGCGAGCTGGCACTGCTGCGGAACCGCTGGTTCACCCCCCATACCTGGACGAACGGGATCGGCCTCCTCGCCAACCTGCACGTCGCCGCCGGCGTCGGTGGTGGCCCCTTCATCGAATTCCCCTACGACCCGCCGGGCTGGACCGTCGAGCGGCGCGATTTCATGCTCGCCGAGCCGATCCGCCCCGGGCCCGACGGGATCCTGCGCGTGCCGTCCACCCCCGGCCTCGGCGTCGTCCTCGACGAGGCCGCGCTGCGTCGGTACGCGGCATGACCGCCGAGGCGGCGGCACCGACCGCCGAGGACTGGATCGCCAGGGCCGCCGCAGTGGCGCCGCGGACCGAGTTCTTCATCGACGGCCGTTTCGAGCCTGCGGCATCCGGCCGCACGTTCGACGACATCGCGGGGCGCGACGGTTCGCTCATCGCCCGGGTCGCCGAGGGTGATGCCGAGGACGTCGACCGCGCTGTTGCCGCTGCCCGGCGCTCGTTCGACGATCGGCGCTGGAGCGACCAGCCGCCTGCCGCGAGGAAGAAGGTCCTGCTCGGTCTCGCCGACCTTGTCCGCGACCACCTCGACGAGCTCGCCCTCCTCGAATCGCTCGACGTCGGAAAGCCCATCCGGGACACGCTGCGCGTCGACATCCCGAGCGCGGCCACGACCCTCCAGTGGTACGCCGAGACGATCGACAAGCTCTATGGGGAAGTGGGACCGACCGGTCCCGACAACCTCTCGCTCATCACCCGCGAGCCGATCGGCGTCGTCGGGGCCATCGTCCCGTGGAACTACCCGCTGATCATCACCGCCTGGAAGCTCGGCGCGGCCCTCGCCACCGGCAACTCCGTCGTGTTGAAGCCGGCAAGCCAGTCGCCGCTGAGCGCGCTCCGCCTGGCCGAGCTGGCGTCCGAGGCCGGCCTGCCGGACGGCGTCCTCAATGTCGTCACCGGCCCTGGCGCCGTCCTCGGTGACGCGCTCGCTCGTCACCCCGCTGTCGACAAGATCGCCTTCACGGGGTCGACAGAGGTCGGGAAGTCCCTTCTCCGCGCGGTGGGCGAGAGCGACGTGAAGGCCATCTCACTCGAGCTCGGCGGCAAGAGCCCGCAGCTCGTCCTCGCCGACGTCGGCGACCTCGAGGCCGCGGCGTCCGCGATCGGCTGGGGGATCTTCTACAACAGTGGCCAGACGTGCAACGCCGGTTCGCGGCTCGTCGTCCACCGCTCGATCCGGAAAGAGCTCGTCGAGCGCATCGCCGCGCTCGGCCGAAAGCTTGCGCCGGGCGAACCGCTCGATCCGAAGACCCGCCTCGGCTCGATCGTCGACGACCGCCAGCTGGCCAAGGTCCTGGGCTATGTCGATCTCGCGCGCGAGGAAGGCGCTCGCGTCGTCACCGGCGGCGAGCGCGTTCGTAAGGAGACCGGGGGCTACTTCATCCCGCCTACGATCCTCGACGGGGTCGCCAACACCATGAGGGTCGCGCGCGAAGAGATCTTCGGGCCGGTCCTGACCGTCACCGAGTTCGACGACGAGGACGAGGGGCTGGCCATCGCCAACGACACGCCGTACGGCCTCGCGGCGGGACTCTGGACGCGCGACGTCAACCGCGCACATCGGCTGTCGCGTCGGATCAGGGCCGGGATCGTCTACGTCAACACCTTCGACACGGCAGACATCACCGTCCCCTTCGGCGGCTACCGACAATCGGGCTTCGGGCGCGACAAGAGCCTCCATGCTCTCGACGGCTACACGCAGCTCAAGACGACCTGGTTCGACCTGACCGACAAGTAGGCCGGTCGCCCCTTTCCAAAGGCGCAGCGGTACACTCGCCCGACGACGAAAACCGAGCCGTCGAGACGAGGTTCCAGGGGTGGTTGCGATGACTGATTCGGATGTCATGGCGTCGGCCGACGCCGCGATGGACGAGCGGGCGCCCGAGCCGGTGCCCGAGGTGACCCAGGCCGAGATCGACGCGTGGGCCGAACGTGAACGCCAGCGTCGAGCGGAGTGGCTCAAGGGCCCGACCGAGGAGGAGCGCGAGGCGTACGCCAACCGGGTCCGGACGCGGCGGATCGCCGCGACGTTCGACGAAGGCGAGGAACGGCTGGCCGGGACGATGCGGGAGGGATTGCGGATGGGACGCGAGGGCCAGCTCGCGGCGGAAGGGGCGGCGGCGCTGCTCTACCGCTGGTCCCGCCGGACGTTCGCGGAGCTCGTCCGAGCCGGCCGCGACTGGGAGGAGGAGACGAGTCTCCCCAACGTCCGGCGTCGGGTCAGCCTCCACGACGAGGATTCGTGACGGCTGACCGCGGCTGACGCGGGCGCCACGGGATGAGGACGCTGTTCAGGCACCCGCGGCGGGTCTGGCGCGTCCTCGCGGTCTTCTTCCGGTTCTTCATCTCGCCGGCACTCCATCTCCCCGGCTCTGATCCGCGGAGCGGGCCGGTCCGGCTGCGGCTCGCCTTCGAGGCGCTCGGCGGTGCGTGGATCAAGCTCGGCCAGATGCTCGCGCTGCGCTTCGACCTGCTCCCAACCGCCTACTGCGACGAGCTGTTCGGCCTCCTCAACCAGGTCGCCCCGTTCTCGTACGCGGAGGTCCGTGCGATCGTCCGCAGCGAGCTTGGCGACGACCCGGAGAGGATCTTCCGCTCGTTCGAGCCGGCGTCCTTCGCGGCGGCGTCGATCGGCCAGGTCCATCGCGCCGTGCTGCACAGCGGCGAGACGGTCGCGGTCAAGGTCCAGCGACCGGGCATCCGCGAGACGCTCCAGGCCGACATCGACCTGATGTACGCGACGACCTGGCTGATCGACCGAACGCGTCTGTTCGGCGGGACCCCGAGCCGCGACGTGATCGACGAGTTCGCTCGCTGGACGGCGGACGAGCTGGACTACCTCGTCGAGGCGCGCCAGGCGGTCCTGCTGTGGCAGAACGCCCAGGGCGACCGTGTCGAGAGGATCGCCCGCGTCCACCGCGACTACACGACGTCGCGCGTCCTCACGACCGAGTACATCGCCGGCATCCCGCTCATCGACATCCTCATCGCGCGGCGCGACGGCAACACCGCGTACCTGAGCGAGCTCGCGGCGCGCGGGCACGACCTCGACCGGATCGTCCGGCACCTCGACTGGAACATGCTCAACCAGGTCTACGTCTTCGGCTATTTCCACGCCGACCTTCATCCGGCCAACCTCTTCGTCCTGCCAGGTGACGCCATCGGCTACGTCGACTTCGGGATCGTCGGCCAGCTCCCGAACAGCGTTCGCGAGTCGCTGACGCGCTACAGCTGGCTGCTCTTCCGGGGCGAGGTCGAGGACGCGGTCCGCGAGCTGATGCGCTGGCTGGCGCCGACCCGAGCGACCGACGCGGAGGCCGCCCAACGGCGCCTCATCAGGCTCCACCAGGCGTTCCTGTACGAGACCGTCGCCGAGCGGACGCGCGCCACTCCGGGGGCGCCAGGCCCAGCGCTTCGCCCGACCGAGAACCCCTATTCGAAGCTCGCGGTCGACATCCTCGAGACCATTCGCGTCCAGCAGCTTTCGCTGTCGCCAAACATCGTCGCGTACCTGAAGATGCTGGTGACGCTCGGGACGCTCCGGCACCAGCTCGCGGTCGACTACGACCTGCCGGCGAACGTCCGGCAGTTCGTCCGGCGGCTGGCCCGACAGCAGACGATGAGCTGGCTCGACCCGCGCCGGACGTTCGATCGAGCCTACGCCGCCTCCGGTCGTATGCAACGGGCTCTCGACCTCGTCGAGTTCCTCGAGGCGCAACAGCCCGTCATCCTCGAGGCCGAATCCTCGTTGTTCGGCTTCCGGCGCCGGATGCGCTCAGCCCGACGGGGGCTGATCCGGCTCGGCCTGTCGATCCTCGTCGTCGGGGCGCTGCTGTACATGGTCCTCGCCTTCCCGGATGACACCAGGCGGTTCCTGCCGAGTGGCATGGATTACACGTGGGTCCATGTCGGCCTGCTGGTCGTCCTGGTCTTCCTCCTGCTGACCCTCATCCGGAACGTCCGAGGATTGGGCCGCGAGGACGAGTAGCATGCGGGTGTGACGGACATGGACACGGCCGCGGGCGAGGGACTCCGACGCCGTCGGGGTGGCGGTCGCGAAGGCCATGCCCGGAACGCCGCACCCCAGCAGCCCCCGTGGCGACAGCCGCGGATCCGGTTCCGTCCGACGGAGATCGTCTCAGCCGACGAGCTCGAGTCGATCCACCAGGGATCGCTCCGCGTCCTCTCGGAGATCGGGATGGACTTCCTCGATCCCGACGCGCGCGAGGTCCTGCGAGCGGCGGGCGCCGAGACGACGCCCGACAGCCTGCGCGTCCGGTTCGACCCGGCGATGGTCACCGAGCTCATCAAGACGGCACCCGCCCAGTTCACGCTCCACGCCCGCAACCCGGCGTACGACGTCGAGCTCGGCGGCGACTGGATCGCGTTCGGCACCGTCGGCAGCCCGCCCAACGTCGCGGACCTCGACCGCGGGCGACGCATCGGCAATCGGGCCGACTACCAGAACCTGCTTCGGCTCGCGCAATCGCTCAACGCCATCCACTTCCTCTCGGGATACCCGGTCGAACCGGTCGACCTCCATCACGGCGTCCGCCACCTGTGGGCGAGCTATGACGCCCTGACCCTCATGGACAAGGCCGTCCACTGCTACAGCCTCGGCCGGCAGCGCAACATCGACGTGCTCGAGATGGTCCGCATCGCGCGCGGCGTCGACCAGGCGACGATCGACCGCGAGCCGTCGGTCTTCACTGTCGTGAATTCCTCGTCGCCGCTTCGGCTGGACGCCCCGATGCTTCAAGGCATCATGGAGTTCGCCGCCCACAACCAGGTGGTCTGCATCACTCCGTTCACACTCGCGGGCGCGATGGCGCCTGTCACGCTCGCGGGGGCTCTGGCCGAGCAGAACGCCGAAGCGCTTGCCGGGATGGTCCTGACCCAGGCCGTCAACCCGGGTGCGCCCGTCATCTACGGCGGCTTCACCTCGAACGTCGACATGCAGTCGGGCGCGCCCGCGTTCGGGACCCCGGAATACATGCGAACCGCGATGATCGGGGGCCAGCTCGCCCGCCGCTACGGGGTGCCCTATCGCTCGTCGAACGTCTGCGCGGCGAACGCGCTCGACGCCCAGGCGGCATACGAATCGGTCTTCTCGCTGTGGGGCGCGATCCAGGGCGGGGTCAACCTGCTGATGCACGGTGCCGGCTGGATGGAGGGCGGCCTCCACGCGAGCTACGAGAAGATGATCCTTGACGCGGAGCTGCTCGGGATGGTCGCCGCGTTCCTCGAGCCGGTCGCCGTCGACGAGGACACGCTCGCCTTCGAGGCGATGGAGGAGGTCGGCCCCGGCGGTCACTTCTTCGGCGCCGAGCACACCCAGTCGCGCTACCGGACGGCGTTCCACAAGCCGATGCTGAGCGACTGGCGCAACTACGAGACGTGGCAGGAAGCCGGCTCCCCGGAGCTTCCGTCGAAGGCCAACCGGATCTGGAAGGAATTGCTCGCGGCCTACGAACCGCCGCCGATGGACCCGGCCATCCTCGAGGAGCTCGACGCGTTCGTCGCGCGCCGTGTCGCCGAGGGCGGCGTCCCGACCGACTACTGACCGATCACCGGACCACCGCGAGAGAGGGATCCCTTGAAGACAGAGACCCAGGTCGTCGTCATCGGCGGCGGCGTCGTCGGGGCGAGCGTGCTGTACCACTTGACGAAGGCCGGCTGGACAGACGTGATGCTGCTCGAGCGACGCGAGCTGACCGCCGGGTCGACGTGGCATGCCGCGGGCGGGATGCACACGCTCAACGGCGATCCGAACGTCTCGAAGCTCCAGCAGTACACGATCCAGCTGTACGAGGAGATCCAAAGGGTCTCGGGCCAGGACTGCGGCATCCACCTGCCGGGCGGGTTGATGCTCGCTGACACGGAGGTCCGGATGGACTTCCTGCGGATGGCCGTCGCGCGCGGGCGCTATCTCGGGATGGACCTCGAGCTCATCTCGTCGAAGGAGGCGCAGGCGCTGTTCCCGCTGCTCGATCCGCAGTACTTCGTCGGCGCGCTGTACGACCCGGTCGAGGGCCACGTCGACCCGACCGGGGTCACGCGGGCATACGCCAAGTCAGCCCAGCTCGCGGGCGCCGAGGTCCACCAGCGCACGCCCGTCGTCGGGCTCGAGCAGCGGGGGGATGGGACGTGGGACGTCCGTGTCGAGAGTGGTGACACGATCCACACGGAGCACGTCGTCAACGCCGGCGGGCTGTGGGCACGCGAGGTCGGCCGGATGGTCGGGCTCGAGCTGCCGGTCCTCGCGATGGAGCACCAGTACCTGCTGACCGTGGACATGCCCGAGGTCGCGGAGCATGTCGCGAAGACCGGCCACGAGATGCCGATGACACTCGACTTCGGTGGCGAGATCTACCTCCGCCAGGAGGGCGGCGGGACGCTGCTCGGCACGTACGAACAGGCGTGCGTGCCGTGGTCGCCGCGCGAGACGCCCTGGGACTTCGGGTCGCAGCTGCTCAAGCAGGATCTCGACCGGATCACGCCCGAGCTCCAGGTCGCGTTCAAGCACTACCCGCCGATGGCGACCACAGGCATCAAGCGCGTCGTCAACGGCCCGTTCACGTTCTCGCCCGACGGCAACCCGCTCGTCGGCCCGATCCGTGGGCTGCGCGGGTATTGGGTCGCGTGTGGCGTCATGGCCGGGTTGTCCCAGGGCGGTGGCGTCGGCCTGGCGCTCGCGACCTGGATGACCGCCGGCGATCACGGCGACTCCGGCATGGATATCTGGGCGATGGATGTCGCCCGTTACGGCGACTACGCGACGCTGGCCTACACGAATGCAAAGGTCCGCGAGAACTACCGGCGCCGGTTCCGGATCACCTTCCCGAACGAGGAGCTGCCCGACGCCCGGCCGCTGTTGACGACGCCGATCTACGACCGACTCGTCGACGCGAATGCGGTCTGGGGCGCGACGTTCGGTCTGGAGCACGCCCTGTGGTTCCAGGAGCGGGGTCTCGAGCCGAAGGAGGACGTCACCTTCCGACGCTCGAATGCCTGGTCGCAGGTCGCTGGCGAGGTGGCCGCCGTCCGGGAGCGCGTCGGGATGACCGAGATCTCGAACTACGCCAAGTACCGAGTGACCGGTCCCGGCGCCCAGGCGTGGCTCTCTTCTCTGCTCACCGCACGGATGCCGGCGCCGGGCCGGATCACCCTGACCGCGATGCTCAACGACGCGGGCCGGATCGTCGGGGAGTTCACGGTCGCGCGCGCGAGCGAGGCCGACGAGTTCCACGTGTTCGGGTCGCTGCCGGCCGAGGTCCACCACTCACGCTGGTTCCGGGCTCACCTCCCGGCCGACGGATCGGTCGAGTTCGAGGTGCTCGGGCTTGGGCTGACCGGGCTGTCCGTCACAGGGCCGCGGGCACGCGAGGTGCTCGCCGCGGTCGCGCCGGATCTCGACCTCTCGACCGAAGCGTTCCCGTTCATGACGTTCCGTCGCGTCGACCTCGGGATGACGCCCGCGCACGTCGCGCGGATCAACTACTCGGGCGATCTTGGCTACGAGCTGTGGGTCGCGCCCGAATATCAGCGCGCGCTCTTCGACCGGATCGTGGCGGCGGGGGAGCCCCACGGCCTGCGGCTGTTCGGGATGCGCGCCCTGATGTCGCTCCGGCTCGAGAAGTCGTACGGCACCTGGTTTCGCGAGTACCGGCCGATCTACACACCGCTCGAGGGCGGCATCACCCGCTACATCAAGCTCGACCACGACTTCATCGGACGGGCGGCACATGAGGCGGAGCTTGCGGCCGGGGGTCCGGCGAGGCGGCTCGTGGCATTCGTCGTCGAGCCCGACCCCGACGACCCGGCGGACGTCATCGGCGACGAGCCGATCTGGCACGACGGCGCGGTGATCGGCTGGGTGACGTCGGGCGGCTACGGACACCACGTCGGGAAGTCGATCGCTCTTGGGTACGTGCCGACCGAGCTCGCCTCGCCCGACGGTCCGGGCGGCGCGGACGGCAGCTTCGAGATCGAGATCATCGGGCGGCGACGGCCGGCACGCCTCCAGCCCGAACCATTGTTCGACCCGACCGGCGCACGGATGCGCCAGTGACCGAGGTTGCCGGCGCGACGGGCCGGATCGTCGTCGACGGTTCGCCGGTCGCGTACGAGGCTGGGGATTCGGTCGCCGTTGCGATCCTGCGCGGGGGCGAGGTCCCTGGGCGTGGCGGGACGTTGTGCCTCGCGGGCGACTGCGGTAACTGCCTGGCCGAGGTCGACGGTGTCGCCTACGTCCGAACCTGTCAGACGGCCGCTCGGCCCGGCCTGCGGGTCGTGCGCCATCCCGCCGGCGGGAATCCGCCACTCCCCGTGGTGGCTGCCCCGGACCTGACGGCGGCCCCACTTCGAGCGACAGTCGAGCTCCACCATGTCGAGGTCGACGTTGCGGTCATCGGGGGCGGTCCGGCGGGACTCGCCGCCGCGGCCGAGGCGGAAGGTGCGGGCAGGACCGTCCGCGTCCTCGACGCGCACGCAGGCGACGAGGTCGTCGCGATCTACGCCGGACCGATGATCGTCGTCCGCACGCCGCAGGGCATGCTCCACGTGCACCCGGGCGAGATCGTCGTTGCGACCGGCGCGGCCGAGATCCAGCCCGTTTGCCCCGGGAACCGACTCGCCGGCATCGTCACGTCGCGCGCCGCCGACGAGCTGCTCGCGGCGGGCGTCGACCTCGGCCGGATCGTGAGGGTCGAAGCCACGCCGGTGCGCTTCGAGGGAGCCGATGGTCGTCTCACCGCCGTCGTGACGATGGACCCCGCGACCGGCACCGAGACGACCGCTCCTGCCGACACCGCGGTGGTCGATCTAGGGTTCGCACCACGGGACGTGCTCGCACGCATGGCTGGCGAGGTCTCACTCACGGTCGTCGGCGATGCCGCCACCCACCAGCCACTCCCTCCGGCTCCCGTCGAGGGTGTCGTCTGCGGATGTATGGGCACGACCGTCGCCGACTTGGCCGCCGCCTGGGACGCCGGCTACACCGAGCTCGAGCTCCTGAAGCGCTCCAGCCAGGCGTGCCTCGGGCCGTGCCAGGGCGGCGCGTGCCTGCCCAACGTCCGCTCGTGGATCGCCGCCCGGACCGGCGAGGTGCCGAAGCCCTTCACCGCGCGGCCGGCGACCCGCCAGATCACCCTTGCCGAGGCCGCGGCCGAGACCTACGTCGACGCGTTCCGGAGGACGCCGCTCCACGACGAGCATCTGGCTGCCGGGGCGCGTATGGACCGGTTCGGTGGCTGGTGGCGGCCGTGGAACTACGGCGATGCCGTCTCGGAATACTGGGCCGTCCGCGAAGGCGTCTCGATCGGCGACGTCTCGACCCTCGGCAAGCTCGTCGTGTCCGGGCCCGACGTCGTCGAGCTCCTCGAGCGGCTCTACCCGTGCCACGTCGGCGACATCAAGCCCGGTCGCTCGCGCTACGCGCTCCTGCTCAACGAGCGGGGTCACGTGATGGACGACGGGATGATCCTGCGCGATTCGGAGACGCGCTTCGTGTTGTCGTTCACGTCCGGTGGCGCTGCGAATGCCGAGATGTGGATCCGCGACTGGATCGACGTCTGGGGCCTCCGCGTCCACGTCCTCGACAGGACGATGTCCCTCGCCGCGATCAACGTGACCGGGCCGCTCGCCGGCGCGCTCATGCAGCGGGCCGGTCTCGCCGACCCGCCGCGGTTCCTCGGCCACGTGCGGGCAGAGGTGGCGGGGGTCCCGTGCCACGTCATGCGCCTTTCCTTCACCGGCGAGGCCGCATTCGAGCTCCACCACCCGGTCGACCGCTCGGTCGAGCTGTGGCGCGCGCTCCTCGATCTCGGCGCGGACATGGGTATCAGGCCCCACGGGCTGCAGGCGCTGTTCGGGCTGCGGCTCGAGAAGGGCCATGTCATCGTCGGTATGGACACGGAGCTCGACACGACACCCCGCCGGCTCGGGATGGACTGGGCGGTCCGGATGGAGAAGCCGCGGTTCATCGGCCGGGCGTCGCTCGAACGGACGGCCAAGCTGCCCGATCACCGTCGCTGGGTCGGTTTCTCGATGCCGGGAATAGCCCCTGCGGAAGGCGCCCCGATCTGGTCCCGCGGCGAGGTCGTCGGCAACGTGACCGGGTCCTGGACGTCGCCGCTTCTCGG
Source organism: Chloroflexota bacterium (assembly GCA_045804705.1). Lineage (GTDB taxonomy): Bacteria > Chloroflexota > Limnocylindria > Limnocylindrales > CSP1-4 > SPCO01. The sequence goes on along the minus strand of JBJMMQ010000163.1, from coordinate 774 downwards.
CACGGCCCTGATGCTCGGCTGGCTCCGGCGCACCCCGTTCCCGACGGAGGTCGAGATCGACGGCCGCGTGGCCGAGGTGACGCCGACGCCGTTTTACGACCCCGAGGGGCACCGTGCCCGCGCTTGACCGCCTCCATGGGCTGAGGGTCGTCGCGGATCCCGCGGCTCTCGACACCGCGCGGTGGCAGGGCGGACCCGGGATGACCGTCCTTCGCCTCGCCCCGGACGACGCCTTTGCGATCGGCGCCGAGGGCGTCGATGTCGACGACGAGCACGCAATCATCGAACCGGAGGCTGGCTTCGTCGGGGCCTGGCTGCCGTCCGAGCTCATCGGGCACCACACCGAATGGTCGCTTCCCCGGGAGCGCCCCGCCCTCGGGCAGGGCGCCGTGGCACAGGTCCCCGCCCGCGTCTGGCTGCCCGATGAGGGCGATGCGCTGCTCATCACCGCCGCCGCCTATGCCGACGATCTCGCGGGCCGTCTCCGGTGAGCAGCTACACGGACAGCCTTTCGACCATCCGCTGGCCGGACGGGCCGCCGAAGAAGTCGTATGACGTGGTGATCGTCGGTGGTGGCGGGCACGGCCTCTCGACGGCGTACTACCTCGCGACGCGCCACGGCATCACGAACGTCGCGGTCCTCGAGGCCGACTACGTCGCCTCAGGGAACACCGGCCGCAACACGACGATCATCCGGGCCAACTTCGGCATCCCCGAGGCGATCCGGTTCTACCAGCACTCCCTCGAGCTGTACCAGGGTCTCGAGGCGGAGAC
>JBJMMQ010000162.1:0-13947 GCA_045804705.1 Chloroflexota bacterium | reverse complement strand
CAAGCGGCGGCGATTCCGGGCCGGGGGCCGCCCGGCCAGCCCGGTCGAGCGCCCGGGCAAGGTCGGTGGCGCGACTCGTCAGGTCCCGCGCCGCGCCGAGCCGCACCGAGGGCGAGCCGGGGAGGAGATCCAGGAGCGTCCGCGCGATCTCGTCTCGCGCAGCGACCGCGTCCGGTGCCCGCGCGAGCAGGAGCGCTGCGCCCGGACGACCGCCGGCGAGACGTGCGAGACGGGCGGCGACCGGCGGCTCGGCGACGCCCGTGTCGGCGAGGATCGCCTCGATGTCGCGCACGGCAACGGGCCCGAGCCGGATCCTGGCGGCCCGCGATCGGACGGTCGGCATCAGGCGGTCCTCGTCGTCCGCGCAGAGGACGATCGTGACGCCGAGCGGCGGCTCCTCGAGAGTCTTCAGGAGGGCTGTCTGGGCGTCGTCGGTGAGACGGTCCGCCCGCTCGAGGATCGCGACGCGCGCCCCGCCCTCGACCGAGAGCAGGACGAGATCGCCGATGAGCCGCCGCACGGTCCCGTCCTCAGGGCGGTCGCGGCTGCCGATCCGGATCTGGTCGCCGCCCCCTGCCGGCGCAAGGCGATGGACGTCCGGATGGCGGTCGCGCTCGACGAGACGGCAGCCGCGGCATTGCCGACACGGCCGCGCCGCGGGGTTCGCGTCGTCACATAGCAGGCCGGCGGCAAGATCCAGCGCGAGCGTCGTCTTGCCGATTCCGGGAGGGCCGCCGACGAGGATCGCGTGCGGGACGCCCCGCCCGATCCAGCTCCGGGCGACCGCCAACGCGCGGTCATGGCCGCGTGTCCGGAAGATCCCGGACGGCTCGACAGGCCCGGCGTCGCGAGAGCCGGACTCGGGATCGCCGATCAACGGCTCGATGGCGGGCGTCCGAACCGAGGCCCGCGATCGAGCCGGCGCCGGATCCCGGGACACGCCGGCGCCATCGGCGTCGCCGTCGCCCGTCCTCATCGCCGCACCGCTGCGCGACCCGCCGGCTCGGCGGACGCCGGATCAGGCCGTCTCGGCCTTCTTGCGGGTCGTCCGCCGCTTCGGCGCCGTCGGTTCCTCGGTCGCAGTCGGCGAGGCCGCCGCATCGGTCTCGACCTCCGGGGCCGCCTTCCGCGTCCGGCGCACGGTCGTCCGGGCCGCCGGAGCGGCTTCAGCCGCGACGTCCGTGGCCGGCGCCTCGTCGGCGCTGGCCTTCCGGCGGGTCGTCCGGCGCTTAGGGGTCTCGGCGGCAGCGTCCGCGAGGGGCTCGCCGGCGGCGGCCTCCACCCCAGGCGTCTCGGTTCGTGCGGTCGTCCTGCGACGGGGCGCCCGCGGCTTCGAGGCGGACGCAGCCGGTGCGGTGGATTCCGCCTCGGTCATCGTCTCGATCTCGCCGGCGGCCGCGGCATCGCTGACGCGGGACGGCTCGGTCGACGGTTGCGGCCGGCGGCCCTTCGACGACTGGGCAAGTTGCGCCCGGAGCATCTCCTCGAGCTCCGGCGGGACCTCGCTCCAGGGATCGCCCGAACGCGGCGCCGGGCGGTCGGGCCGATCCGCGCCGCCGCTCGGCCCACGGCTGTAGCTCGAGTCCTGGCGGCCGTAACCGCCTTCCTGGCGGCCGCCGCGACCGCCCTGACCAGCCTGGCCGCGACCGGACACGTCCGGATAGCGGTTGATCCCGCCGCCTCCACCGCGACCGTAGCGCTCGCGCTCGATCGCCGCGTTGTACGCACCGCGCCGGCCGCCACCGCCACCGCCACCGCCGCGGCCACCCTGGCCGCGACCGGGGCCGGCCTGGTTGCGTCCCCGACGCTGCTCGGCGATCAGGTACTCGGGGATCTCGGGCTCCTCGAAGTCCTCGTCGTCGCCGACGGGCGGGAGCGAGCGGGGCGCGGTCGGGGTGCCGATCTGGGCATCCCAGAAGGATCCGAACGGGGTCGTCCGCGGTCCACGCGGAGCAGCCGGGATCTCCTCGTCCTCGTCCTCCGCGGCCTCGGGCTCGGCGTCAGCCGCCTCGCCGGCGACCAGGACCTCGCCCTCGCGACCGCGGCCACGGCCACGACCGCGACCACCGCGTCGGCGGCGGCGGCGGCGACCTGCCTCGTCGCCCTCGCCGTCGCCGTCGGCATCGCCGCGCTCGGTGGCGTCGCTCACGACGGGCTCGGCGTCGAGGTCGACGTCGAACGGCGTGCGCTCCTCGTCGGCGACGTCGGCGACGTCGGCGGCGCTTGCGGAACTCGCGGCGCTGGCCGCACGCGGAGCCGGACTCGCCGCGACACGCGAGAGCTTCTCGCCGGGCAGGACGGTCATCGTGCCGTTGCCGGCAGCGACCTCGACCGGCTCCTCGGTGCGTCGCGTGCGCGTGCCTGTGCGCGCCCGAGCGGCGACCGGCTCGGCCTCGCCGGTCCGGCCTCGTCCGCGGCCGCGGCCGCGGCCGCGCTGACCTGTGCCCTCGGTCTGCTTGTCCGGAACCTCGGTCATCGCCAGGTCTTCGTCATCACCGGCGACGCGACGGCCGGAGCGAGAGGACGTCTTGTCCACGCGCGCGAGCTGCGTGATGTCGGTGAAGAGGTCGGCGACCTCGATCAGGTCCGATGAGGTGTTCCCGCGGAAGCTGATGACCTCGACCCGAACGCCCATCTCCTGGACCGCCCGGATCGCGGGCGCAAAGTCGCCGTCACCCGACACGACGATCGCGACGTCGAGGTTGCGGGCCGTCTTCATCATGTCGACGACCAGCTCGATGTCGAGGTTGGCCTTGACCTTCCCGTCGCCGTACTTGCGGATGTCCTTGCTGACGACCTTGTAGCCGTGGCGGCGCAGGAAGTCGTGGAAGTTCCGCTGGTTCTCGTTGTCCGGATCGAGTCCTGTGTATGCATAGGCGCGCACGAGATCGCGCCCGGCGGATGCCGCCTTCAAAAGGGTGACGTAGTCGATATCGACCCCGGCGGCCTTCGCCGCATAGAAGATGTTCGCCACGTCCACGAAGACGGCGACGTTCTTACCCACTGTGACTCCTTGGTATCAGTGCAGGGCCCGGCCGGCGCGGACACGCTGCTCGGCGGGGCGTTCGGGATGGTGTGGGACGCCGCAAGGCGCGCCGCCACGGTTCGGGTGATGCGCGCGGACGTTCTCCGCGACACGGGCTGCTCGGACCAGGTATTCCACGCTGGCGGGTCCAACCTCGCAGGGTTCGACGACCCAGGCCCTCGATCGGGTTCGAACGAGGCGAAACCGGGGCCCGCGTCCCCTTATCGGCGGTGGGCGAAGGCTCGCTCACGACACGTCGCAGGGTGCGGCCGACCGGTATTGCATTCAGGTCGCCGTCCGCTAATATACGGCATCGCTTCGGCGGCCACCTGTGCGCCGCCCGGATGCGGGATCCCACAGCCGTCACTCGTCCATGATCGTCGCCGGGGCCGTCGCCAGGGAGGCAGCACGGGACCGACCGCTGGTCACACGGGAACGGCAGGGTCCGGCACCGGATCGAGCCGGGTGGTATCGACCGGTGACTTGGAGGAGACTGAATGAAACTGCACAAGGTAAGTGCGCTCGCGGCCGTCAGCATCCTGGCGTTCGCGGCGTGCAGCTCGGGCGCCAGCACGGCGGCCCCGAGCACGGCCGCCAGCGCCGGCGCCAGCACGGGTGCCGGTGGCGCCTCGGGTGCGCCCGCGAAGGGCGAGCTCAAGCTCGGCGTGACGCTCCCGTTGTCGGGTGGCGCCGCAGCTGATGGCCAGCCGACCCTCAAGGGCGCACAGCTCGCGGTTGATCAGATCAACGAAAAGGGCGGCGTCAACGGATACACCATCAAGCTCGTTCCGCTCGATCACTCCGTGAACGGCAAGTACAACGAGCAGCAGGGCGCGCAGGACATGCAGACGTTCGTGGCCGACCCGGCCGTCATCGGGGTCGTCGGTCCGTACAACTCTGCCGTGGCCAAGGTCCAGATCCCGATCAGCAACTCGGCGGGCCTGCTGCAGTGCAGCCCGGCCAACACCAACGAAACGCTGACCAAGCCGGAGTTCGGAGCACTCGACTTCCGCAAGGCCAACCCGGACAAGATCAACTACATCCGGGTCGCCGCGACCGACGACATCCAGGGTCCCGCGATGGCGATCTACGCCTACAACACGCTTGGCCTCAAGAACATGCTCGTCGTCGACGACGTGACGACATTCGGCAAGGGCGTCGCCGACAACTTCCAGAAGAAGTTCGAGGAGCTCGGCGGCAAGGTGATCCGAGTCGGCGCCGGCAAGGACACGACCGACTTCAACTCGATCATCACCAACGCCAAGGGCAGCAACCCGGACGGCGTCTACTACGGTGGCGTCGTGACCTCAGGCGGCGGCCTGCTCCTCAAGCAGCTGCGTCAGCAGGGTCTCACCATCCCGTTCACCGGACCCGACGGCATCGTCAACGGAGCCGGTGACGCGAAGGGCTCGCTGATCCAGATCGCGGGCGCCAAGGCAGCCGAGAACTCGTACGGCACGCTCGCCGCTATCGGCGACTTCCCCGGACGAAAGGACTTCGAAGCCGCGTTCGCGGAGCACTTCAAGAACGACGCCGACTTCAAGACGGCCGGCTCCTATAGCGGCCCGGCGTATGCGTGCGCGACCGTCATCCTCGACTCGCTGAAGGCGACGCTCGATGCGAAGGCGGACGCGGACCAGGCGGCCATCCGAGAGGGTGTCCGAGCGTACGCCTCCGATCCGACCCACAAGTTCGAGACGGTCCTCGGGACCGAGTCGTTCGACAAGAACGGCGACACGACCCAGCCGTTCATCTCGTTCTACAAGACGGATCCCGCCGCCAAGGGTGGGGTCGGTGACTGGGTCTTCAAGGAGCAGCAGAACTTCGCTGCCAAGTAAGGACCGAGCAACAAGGCCGGGGCGCTAACGGCGCTCCGGCCTTCTCATATCGAGGCCGCACGCGGGAAGGACAGGGAGCGGGATGGCCAGCACCACGGCTCCGAGGATGCAGCCCTCGTTCATCGAGACGTTCCAGCGACTTCGACTCGGGCCGTATCTGTTCGTCCTCGGCGTCGCGGTCGTCGATTACTTCGTCATCGGCCCGGCTCAGTTCGTCAACGGCCTGACGATCGGCGCGATCTACGCTCTGGTCGCCATCGGCTACACGATGGTCTACGGGATCATCGAGCTCATCAACTTCGCTCACGGCGACGTGTTCATGGTGGGCGCCTTCACGTCGATGTACGTCCTCACGAACGCCCTCGGTCAGGACGGGCCGATCGACAACCCGGCCGTGCTCGCCGTGGTCCTCTTCGTCGACTTTGCCGTGACCATGCTGCTTCTGGGCATCCTCGGGACGGCCATCGAGCGGTTCGCCTATCGGCCTCTCCGTCACGCCCCGCGGCTCGCTCCCCTGATCACCGCGATCGGCGTCTCGTTCATCCTGCAGAACATCATCCAGATCCTGTTCGGCCCCTCGCCGATCAACACGCCTCAGCTGATCTCACCGACGGCGCACGTCAACATCTTCGGCCTCGAGGTCGGCGTCGTGAATATCTTCACGATCGTCGTCGCCGTCTCGCTGATGGTCGCCCTGCAGCTGTTCGTGAGCCGCACCCGGATCGGTCGTGCGATGCGCTCGACCGCGATGGACCGAGATGCCGCGCAGCTCATGGGCGTCGACATCAACCGGACCATCGCGATCACCTTCTTCATCGGATCCGCTCTCGCCGGCGCCGCCGGCGTGGTCCAGGGCCTCTACTTCGGGAACATCCAGTTCACCCTCGGGTTCCAGGCAGGCCTGAAAGCGTTCACGGCGGCTGTCCTGGGCGGGATCGGGAACATCACCGGGGCAGCGCTCGGCGGGTTCATCATCGGCTTCGTCGAGGTCACCGCGGGCGCTCTGGGCGTCTTCGTGTGGGGTCAGGCCGCCGTCTTCGTGGTCCTCATCCTGACCCTGTTGTTCAGACCTGCGGGCCTGCTCGGACAACAGCTTGGGGAGCGAGCATGAGCGCCGTGGGACAGGCACGACCCTCGAACGAGCTGGGATTCCGCGACCGCCTGGCTGACCTCTCGAGCCGGCATCGGTCGCTCAGCGTCATCGTCGGCATGTCGATCGTCGCTGCGATCCTCCCTTTGATCGTGCTGCTCCCGCCGTTCAACAGTTTCAGCGGGCAGGGCGTCTGGATGGACGGCTTCACGATCGCCGGCATCTTCGTTCTCCTGGCGCTCGGCCTGAACATCGTCGTCGGGATGTCGGGACTGCTGGACCTCGGCTACGCGGCCTTCTTTGCGATCGGCGCGTACACGTACGCCTTCGCGGCGTCGTCCTTCACTCACATCGATGTGCCGTTCTGGCCGATGGTCCTCATCGGAGCGGGGATCGCGGCGATCTTCGGCATCCTGCTCGGGGCGCCGACCTTGCGGCTGCGCGGCGACTACCTGGCGATCGTGACCCTCGGCTTCGGTGAGATCGTCCCGATCGCCATCGAGAATTCGAGCAAGTACACGGAGGGGCCGAACGGGATCGGCGGCATCTCGCCGCCCTCGATCCTGGGCACGCCGTTCCCGACGACCGGAAACCCGTGGCCGTTCTACATCACGATGCTCCTGCTGATCATCGTCTCGATGATCGTGATCTATCGCCTCCAGGATTCGCGGCTGGGACGCGCCTGGGCGGCGATCCGCGAGGATGAGCTGGCTGCCGCCGCGAACGGTGTCAATACGGTGGTGACCAAACTCCTCGCCTTCGCGCTCGGGGCGTCGACGGCCGGTCTCGCCGGAGTCTTCATCGCGGCCAAGCTCCAGACCGTGACTCCGAACCTGTTCCGGTTCGATGTCTCGTTCACGGTCCTTGCGATGGTCGTCCTCGGTGGGATGGGCAACGTCTGGGGCGTCGCTGTCGGCGCGTTCATCATCTTCATGATCCAGAGCGTCTTCCTCAAGCAGCTGAACCTGTTCTTCGACAACGTCCAGGTCCCGATCATCAGCGATATCAACTTCCTCGACTATCAGTTCCTGCTCTACGGCATCGCGCTCGTCGCGATGATGCTGCTGCGCCCCGAGGGCCTGTTTCCGAGCAGACGCCGGAGTCGTGAGTTGCACAGCGAGGAAGACCAGGCATTCGGCGAGCTCGGGGACGAGCTCGGGGCCTCCCCGGAATGAGCGCCGAGCGCGATCCGGCCGCGCCGGCCGAGGTGGCATCCGCGCCGACGGTCGGCGCCACAGGCGACTATCTGCTCCAGGCCCGCGCCGTGACCAAGCGGTTCGGTGGTCTGGTCGCGGTCCGCGACGTCGATCTCAATATCCCGACAGGTTCCATCGTCAGCATCATCGGACCCAACGGTGCGGGGAAGACCACGTTCTTCAACGTCGTGGCTGGCCTGATCGATCCGTCCGGTGGCGACGTCCGCTTTCGGGGCAAGTACCTCGTTCTGCGCCCTCGACGGACATGGCTCGAACCGTTCGTGTGGGTGGGCCCGGCGATCATCGCTGTGGTTGTGGCGCTCGCATTGGGAGCTCCATCGCGGGGCGACGAAGGGTTGGCGCTGACCTCACTTGTGGCGATCGGTCTGCTCATCTCCACCTTGCTGCTGGCGATCATCCGACCGCCGTGGTACTCGCGACTTCTCAGCCGGATGGGGATCCTGCGCAGCGCCAGGCCCAACGACGTCGTCGCCGCCGGGATCGGCCGGACGTTCCAGAACATCAGGCTGTTCCAGAACATGACCGCACTCGAGAACGTCCTCGTCGGCATGCACCTCCAGCTGCGGTCGAACCTCGTCGACCACTTCATCTCGTCGCGGCGTCAGCGCCGCGAGGAGGAGGCTGCGGTCGCGCGCTCGCTCGAACTGCTCCGGCTCGTCGGATTGTCGGGACGGGACCAATACCTTGCGAAGAACCTTCCCTACGGTGACCAGCGGAGACTCGAGCTCGCGCGGGCGCTCGCCAACGAGCCGGTCCTGCTGCTGCTCGACGAACCGACGGCAGGGATGAACCCGAACGAGACAGCGGCGATGACCGCGTTGATCGGCAGGCTTCGGGCCGACCTGGGTCTGACGATCCTGCTCATCGAGCACGACATGCGGGTCGTCATGGGCGTCAGCGACCACATCCTGGTCATGGATCATGGAGAACGGATCTCGGAAGGGACTCCCGAAGAGGTCCGGCGCGATCCGAAGGTGATCGAAGCCTACCTGGGGACCCCCGCGTCATGACGGAGCAGCCGATGCCCGCGCCCGAGCCTGCGCGCCCGACGACGCTCGCCACACAGCCGGCGGAACCCGCCCTCGAACGCCGCTCGACCGGCGACGTCATCCTGGAGCTTCGTGAGGTCCACACGTATTACGGCAAGATCCACGCCCTCCAGGGCATCGACCTCGACGTCCGCCAGGGCGAGATCGTCACGCTCATCGGGTCCAACGGGGCAGGCAAGACCACGACGCTCAAGACCATCAGCGGCCTGCTCCACCCGCGCAGCGGCAGCATCAGGTTCGCGGGCAAGGACGTCGCGCGGACTCCGCCTCACGAGCTCGTCCGTGATGGGATCGCCCACGCGCCGGAAGGCCGCCGGATCTTCTCGCGCCTGACGGTGACCGAGAATCTCCAGATGGGCGGCTACACGCGTACGAGAGACGAGATCGCCGAGAACATCGAACTCGTCTACGGCATCTTTCCGCGCTTGCGCGAGCGTGCCGGACAGAAAGGCGGCACGCTGTCGGGCGGCGAGCAGCAGATGCTGGCGATCGGGCGGGCCATCATGACGAACCCGCAGGTGCTCCTCCTCGACGAGCCCTCGCTCGGCCTGTCGCCGATCCTCATCCAGCAGATCTTCGCGATCATCCGCGAGATCAATGCCCGCGGCACGACCATCCTGCTCGTCGAGCAGAACGCCCTGCAGGCGCTCGATGTCGCCGACCGCGGCTATGTCCTTCAGACAGGGCGCGTCATCCTCGTCGACGACGCGAAGGTGCTCGCGTCGAATCCGGACGTACGGCGTGCATACCTCGGGGAGATCTGAGGCGCCGCGCCCGGGTGTGATAGCCGCTTGCCGTGAATGAGCAGCCAGATCGGCTTCGGACCGAGCCCGTCGCTTCCGGCGGTGTCTCGCGCGCGGTCCCCATCCTGACCTTCGTGATCGGGATCTTCCTCGGCGCGGCGATCGTGAAGCCGTGGGATCTGTTGTTCCCGGCCTCGGAAGCGTCGGTCATCGCCGCGCCCACGGCGGTCGCCTCGCTCGCGACCCCGACTCCATCGGTGACGCCTCGACCCTCGGCATCGCTTCCGCCCGCCGAATGTGCGTTCGCCGGCGGATGGCGCGTCTTCGCGCTCGGGCAACCCGACGCGCTGGGCGGCGACGGCTCGACGGTCCGCCCGCCGGCAAGCGAGGCTCCGAGTCGCTTCGGGGATATCGGGAACCCGTTGCGACGCTGGCTGGAGGTCGATCCCCTCGTTGCGGGCAGCGGACCCCGCGATGCGCGCGTGCCATTCGTCGCCATCGTCTCGGATCGGATCGGTGGGATCGGCTTCTGCCCACCCCAGGAAGGTCTGGACGGGCCGCCAGCCGGCGCCCGATTCGAAGCCTGGTCACTCGATCCCGCAGGGAACCCGACGCCGATCAAGCTGGACGCCGTCGGCGTCGGCGCTGCCTCGATCCAGGTCCCGGTCTTCATCGGGTCCGACCGGCTCGCGACTGGCGATGATCACTGGGCGCCCGGCCGTTACGTCTTCGCGGTCGCGGCGGCCGCGTACGATCGCTGGTTCGGTGTCGAGATCAGGACCCCACCCGGCAAGACTTCTGACTGAGGCGAATGATGGATCTTGGACTGGCAGGCGCGCGGGCACTGATCGGCGGCGGTAGCGGCGGTCTCGGCAGTGCCATCGGGACGGTCCTCCGGGCGGAGGGAGCACAGGTCGGCCTCGTCTCGCGCGGCGGTGAACGCCTTGCGTCCCAGGCCGCCCAGCTCGACGCGCTGGCCGTGGCCGCCGACCTGTCCACGCCCGAGGGGCCGGCCGCGGCCGTCGCAGCCGCGGTCGAGGCATTCGGGGGACTCGATCTCCTCGTCGTGAACTCTGGCGGTCCGCCCCCGGGACGCTTCGAGGACCTCGATGAGGCGGCCTGGCAGAAGGCCATCGACGGCACGTTGTGGAGCGCGGTCCGGATGCTCCGCGCGGCGCTCCCGCACCTGCGCGAGGGTCGCGATCCGGCCATCCTGGTCATCCTGTCGAGCTCCGCCCGCGAGCCGATCCCGGCCCTGACGACGTCCAATCTCATCCGCCCAGGGCTCGCGGGATTGATCAAGTCGATGGTCGAGGAGATCGCTCCCGTTCGAATCAACGGTCTCGCCCCGGGCCGGTTCGGGACGGATCGGATCGCCCAGCTGGACACTGCGCGGGCATCGTCGGGCGGTGTCCCCGTCGAGGAGATCCGCCGCCGTACCATCGAGCGCATCCCGCTGGGACGCTACGGCGACCCGCTCGAGCTGGGCCGGCTGGCGGCCTTCCTGCTGTCGCCCGCCGCTTCCTATGTCACGGGCGCCATCGTCCCCGTCGACGGCGGGATGATCAAGGCGTTGCCCTAGCCGGTCCCGGGGGTCTCAGCCCGCGACGGCGATCCGGTCTGCCAGTCCGACGCTCTCGAGGATGATCTCGAGGTCGGCGATGGTGCCGGCATCGATGCTCGCACCCGGGGCGCGGAGCCGAGCCGTGGCGATGGCGCCGCGCCGCTGGTAGAGGTACTTGCGGATCGCGAGGTTGATGCCCGGCTGGTTCTCGAACCGGATGAGAGGCATGATGCGGTGGAAGATCTCGCGCGCGCCGCGCTCGTCGCCGCCGCGATACCGTCCGACGATGTCGACGAGGATCTCCGGAAAGCCGAAGCCGGTCATCGTCCCCACCGCTCCGCGGCGGAGCTCCTCGAGCAGCATGATCGCGCCGAGGCCGCCCAGGATCCGCAACTCGGGACGTTCTGCCAGGAGGCGGCCGACCTTCGGCGGGCTCGGCTCGTCCTCGAGCTTGATGACCTGGGCGTTCGGTGCCCGGTCGGCGATCGTCGTCAGCAGCCGGACCGACATGGTCACGCCGCTGCTCGCAGGATGATCCTGGACCACGACCGGGACGTCGACGGCGCCGGCGACTGCCAGGTAATGGGCGAGGACGGCGTCGTCGTTGGGGCGGGCCAGCGCCGGCGGCGCGAGCATCACGGAGTGCGCTCCCGCGTCAGCCGCGTCGCGCGCATAGGCGATCGCGCGGTCCGTGGCGGCATGCGTCACCCCGACGCAGACCGGCAGGTCGCCCGCGGCCGCGATGACGCCTCCGATGACCGTCGCCCGTTCGGCGTCGGACAGCTTGGCCGCCTCGCCGAGAACGCCGAGGATGGTCATCCCGTCGACGCCGCAGCCGGCGACGAACCGGGTCAGCGTCGGCAGGCTTGCCTCGTCGAGCGAGCCGTCGTCGAGGAACGGGGTAGGAACGATGTTCCAGACGCCGGCCAGCCGGTCCATCGGGCCTCCGAGAGGCGGAGTCGGGGCGGTCGTCACGAGATCACCGGTAGGCCGATTCGCGGGTCATCGTCCAGGCGGCTCGCGACAGGGCGACGAGGCCGAGTCCCGCGATCCAGATGCCCGGGCTCTTCGTGAAGACCTCGGCGGGTGATGCGTACTGGAACGCCCCGAGGAGCCCGAGCTCGATGATGCGCCAGACGAAGCCGAGCCATCCCGCGGCTGCGAGGATCGCGAACGACAGCCAGGTATCGACGCCGAGGGGCCGGTCGCCAGCCGCGTACGGGAGCGCGACGAGTGCGAGTGTCGCGATGCCGACGAGGAAGACGAGGATGCCGGTCCCCGCGAGGCCGTTGCCCGACTGGGCGGGGATGCCGGGTGTCCCTCCCACATGCCACCAGGGCAGGACGCAGCCGATGATGAGGAGCATCCCAGCGACCGTCGCGAGCGTCCGGCCCTGGCCCAGAGGCCGCCGATGCATCATCCGGCGGCGGCCTCGGTGTAGACCTCCGGCTTCAGCACCCCGACGTATCGGAGGTTCCGGTAGATCTCCCCGAAATCGAGGCCATAGCCGACCACGAACTGGTCCGGGATCGTGAACCCCGTGTAGTCGACAGGGATCTCGACCAGCCGGCGGGCGGGCTTGTCGAGCAGGGTGCAGATTCGGAGCGTGGCCGGGGCCTTGCCGCGGAGATACCGGACGAGATAGTTCAAGGTCAGCCCGGTGTCGATGATGTCCTCGACGATGAGCACGTCCTCATCGGCGATGCTCGCCGACAGATCCTTCAGGATCCGCACGAGTCCGGACGATTCGGTTGCCGAGCCACCGTACGAGCTGACCTCCATGAGGTCGATCCGGACGGGGATGTCGATCGCGCGCATGAGGTCGGCCATGAACGGCAGCGACCCCTTGAGCACCGAGACGAGCGTCAGTCGCCGGCCGGCGTAGTCGGCGCTGATCCTGGCGCCGAGCTCGCGCACCTTGGCGTCGATCTCCGCCTCGGTCAGGAGGATCTCGCCGATGTCAGCGTGGAGGTCCGATCGCTCGTTCATCCGCTGGTGACGTCGCGTTTCGTCGCGGTCGGGGCCACCGCGACGGCGGGTCCCGGAGTCCGTCGACGACGGGCTGTCGGGCGAGTCACGGCAGGAGCGTCGGTTGCGGCGGCGACGGAGGAATCCGCCGCGGCGGCGGCGACCTCGGTAGTGAGGCGGCCGGTCCCGTCGTACGGCGCGGCGACCTGCCCGGACGATCCGGACAAGCCATCGGCGAGAGCCAACTTGCCGTATTTGAGCATCAGAGCCCGGAAGTCACGCGCGTAGAACAGCTTGATGTTGATCTCGGGATAGAGCTCGCGGAGTCGCCGGAGCTTGCGGTTCTTCTTGCGCACGAGCTTCTGGCGGAGCGTGGTCATCTCGAGGTACAGGTCGAGGTCCGGCAGGTAGAAGTCGGGCGAGAAGCTCTCGACCACGTCGCCATCGAGGTTCCAGAGGATCGGGAAGGTGTCCGGCTCGTATTCCCACCGGACGGCGTAGAAGTCCAGGATCCGCGACATCTCCGCCTCGCTCGCGTGCGCGAACGGCGTCGCCGACATCACCGCTCGAGCCAGCCGACGAGATCCCCTGTCCACCCCGCGAGGTCCTGACGCACCGCTTCGACATCCGCCGCCGTGATCGGCGCGCGGGTGTGCGGGGAGGCGCCTGTGCCGGCGGGATCTTCGGCCAGATCGAGGACGTGTCCGTCACCTGTGGCGTCGTCGACGAGCAGCCCGATCGCCGCGCTGCCGCAGCCATCGCAGACGAGGCGAACGAAGGCGAGGCCGTCGCGGCTGGCGAGGAGGCGGATCGCTCCGGTCGGGACAGGCGCCCCGCAGGCGGTGCACGACGCGCCGTCGGGGAGCGGACTCGGACGATCGCGGGGAGCCATCGGCGGCAAGTCTACCGGAGCGAGGCCGCTCGCGGACAGGCGCGGTCTTCGATACTCCAGGGGGGTATCATGTGGGTGACGGCGCCGCTGCAGGCGTCACCCGCCCGATGAAGGATGCAGGCACCGATGAGCAGGACCGAGGGGCAGCGCGCGACGGCACCGCCCGTACCAAGCCACTTCCGCCATAGCTATTCGAAGGACAAGGCGCAACTTGTGCGCCGCCTGTCCCGGATGGAGGGACAGGTCCGGGGCATCGCCCGGATGATCGAGCGCGAGGAATACTGCGTCGACATCCTCCAGCAGACCGCCGCTCTCCGGGCTGCCGTCGATGCCCTGTCGATCGTCGTCCTCGAGGACCATGTCGCCGGCTGCGTGCGGACCGCCGCAGAGAATGGCCAGGCCGACGCCTACGTCGACGAGGTCATCGACGTCGTTCGCAGGACCCTCGGCCGGCCGGTACGCAGCTCCACGCGCTCGAGCTGATCCGGTCGCTTATCCACGATTCTTCGGCCGCTGCCGCGATTCGTGGACAACCCCGTTGACGCTGGCCTCCTCCGACCT
>JBJMMQ010000161.1:0-21286 GCA_045804705.1 Chloroflexota bacterium | reverse complement strand
CCTGTCCCCCGCGGGCCCATCGATGGCTCACCGTGACAGCGGTGATCCGTCCGCCCGAGGTGCCAGACCGGTGTCCCTTCACGACCGTATCCAGTCCGATATCGCCGTCGCGATGCGCGGCGGCGACGGGCTGCGTCGCGATGTCCTGCGCATGGTCGTGAGCGCCGCGTACATGATCGAGAAGAAGCAGGGTCGCCCCCTCACCGACGACGAGTACCTCGGCGTCCTGAGTCGCGAGGTGAAGACCCGCCGGGAGTCGGTCGAGGCGTTCCGCGCAGGCGGGCGCGAGGAGCTCGCGGCGAAGGAAGAGGCCGAGATCGCGATCATCGGCGAGTACCTCCCCGCGGCCCTCTCCGACGACGAGCTGACCACGCTCATCACCGAAGGCATCGCGGCGACCGGCGCGACATCGGCCCGGGACATGGGCAAGGTCATGGGCTGGATCTCGCCGCGGACCCGCGGCCGAGCGGACGGCAAGCGCGTCAGCGAGCTCGTCGTCCAGGCGCTGACGGCCGCGGACCTCGCCGCGCACGACGTCGGCACCCACTGAGGCGCGACGCGTGATGGATCGGACATGCTGACCCAGCGGATCGAGCCCCCGAGCCGCTTCACACGTGCGGACATGCCGCGCCTGGCGATCGCGGCCGGCATCCTGATCCTTGCCCTCGCGGCGATCCTGGGAGCAGACATCCTGCCTGAATCGCCCCTCCAGGTCGCCGAGGGCCAGCTCGCCACCCGGGACATCGTCGCGCCCCGCGCACTCGACTTCGAGAGCACGGTTCGGACCGACGCCGCGCGTCAGGCGGCGAGCGCGGCCGTCGGGCCTCAGTACGACTTCACGACCGAGAACGCGATCGCCATCGCCGCCGCCCAGCAGGTGGCGTTCGACGGGCGGGTCACCCCGATCGACACGACGTTCTCCGCGGACATCAGCCCGGACGGCCGGAAGTCGCTCCTGAAGACGGCCCTTCCGGACCTGTCGGAGCCGGCGAAGACCACGTTGTCCGGGCTCGACCCCGCCGGATGGGCCGCTGTTCGGACCGAGGCAGCCCGCGTCCTCGACGCGACCCTGCGGACGGAGCTCCGCGATACCGAAGTCGCCGAGACGCGGACACGCCTCTCGGGCCGGATGGCCGGCGGACTCGACGAGGCCCAGCGCATGCTCGCAGCCGAGCTCATCTCGCCGCTCGTCGTCCCGAACTCGTCGTTCAGCGTGGACCTCACCAACCAGGCCCGGGACCGCGCCGCCGAGGCGGTCGCACCCGTCAAGCAGACCATCCGCCAGGGTGAGGTCATCGTCCGCAATGGCTCGCCGCTGTCGGCTGCCGACATCGAGAAGATCGACGCGCTCGGGCTCCGCCAGACGGCCCCCGACGTCGCGAGCTTCGGCGGCTGGCTGCTCCTCGCGGTGCTCATGGTCCTGATGCTCCTCGCCTGGATCTGGCGCTTCAGACCCGGGCTGTGGCATCGCGACAACGTGCTCATCCTCATCGGGCTGCTCGTGGTCGGGGCGACGCTCGCGCTCAAGCTGACCGCCGGGCGGCCGACGCTGCCGTTCTTCCTGCCGACCGCCGCGATCGCGATCCTGCTGGCGATCCTGCTCGACGCGTCGGTCGCGACCATCGTCATCGCCACGGTCGCCGTCATCGGCGGAGCCGTGAACGGCAACTCGCTCGAGTTCGCGACGTACATCTTCCTCGGCGGGATGGCCGGCGTCGTCGCGATCCGCCGCGGTGACCGCCTCCAGATCTTCGTGCAGGCGGCCGCCGCGGTCTTCGTCGTCAACGCGCTCGTCGTCACTGTCTTCTCGCTCCTTGGCGCCCGCGACCTGCGGGGCATCCTCGAGCTGTGGTTCGCTTCTGCGGCATCCGCCGCTGGGTCCGGCGTCGCTGCGGTCGGGACGTTCGCCGTCCTTGGGTCGGTCTTCGGCATCCTGACCGTCTTCCAGCTGCTCGAGCTCGCGAACCCGTCGCAGCCGCTGCTCCGGCGTCTCCTCGTCGAGACGCCGGGCACCTATCACCATTCGCTGATGGTCGGCAATCTTGCGGAACGGGCCGCCGAGGCGATCGGTGCGGACCCGCTCGTCACCCGCGTCGCGGCCTACTACCACGACGTCGGCAAGCTCGCGAACCCGCTTGCGTTCATCGAGAACCAGGCTGGTGGCGACAACATCCACGACCAGCTCGACCCCGAGGTGAGCGCACAGGTCCTCAAGCAGCATGTGGTGGACGGCATCGACCTCGCCTACAAGTCGAAGCTGCCGAAGGCGCTCATCGCTTTCATCCCGCAGCACCACGGGACGGCGATCATGAGCTACTTCTACGCCCGGGCACAGGAGCTGGCCGGGCCGGCCGTCACGGTCGACGACCGGAAGTTCCGGCACGCCGGGCCGAAACCGCAGTCGCGCGAAGCGGCCTTGATCATGCTCGCCGACGGGGTCGAGGCGTCCGTCCGGTCGCTCGCGTCACGTGACGAGCCGGCGATCCGCGCGATGGTCTCGCGGATCATCGAGGACCGGGTCGCCGACGGCCAGTTCGACGAATGCGACCTGACCCTGCGCGACCTCGAGCGGATCCGTGAGGCCTTCGTGGGCCAGCTCCTCGGGATGTACCACACGCGGATCGCCTACCCGCAGAACACGGTCGTCGAGCTCGAATCGCGGCGGGCCGCCGGCGGCGGGGGGACGGGGTCCGGCGCTGCTTCGTGAGCCGGGCGATCCATGTCGGTCCCTGGCGGGTCGACCTGACGGTCCGGGATGGCGTGACGTCCCCGGTCGCGGCGGCGGTCCTTGCACGCTCCGTCGGCCGTGCGCTGGACGCCGCCGCCGAAGCGGGCCGAGCCCCCTCGCCTGCCTCGATCGGGCTCATCCTGTCCGATGACGCGGAGCTCGCCGACCTGAACCGCGAGCACATGGGCAAGACGGGCCCCACCGATGTCCTGTCGTTCCCGGTGTTCGATCCCGCGTTCCCGTTGCCTCCCGGCCGGCGGCCACATCTCGGCGACATCGTCGTCTCGGTCGAGCGGGCCGTCGAGCAGGCCGTCGAGGGTCGCGGCGGGCAGACGGGCGATGTCGCCTGGTCGCCTGCCGACGAGATGCGCTTGCTCGTCACGCACGGAGCCCTCCACATCTGCGGATGGGACCACGCCGAGCTTGACGAGGAAACCGCCATGCGTGGCCTCGAGCACCGTTTGCTCGGGACGGCGGACACGACGGGCTAGACTCCGGCCATGTCCACGATCCGCGTCGCGGTCGCGTCGACGCCGTTGACCAGGACGCTCGAGGAGGCCGTGCCCGCGGCCGTCGCCGCCGTCGAGGAGGCGGGACGGCTCGGCGCCCGGATCGTCTGCCTGCCCGAGACCACGCTCCCAGGTCACCGGGATCAGCCGGATCCCGTCGCCGACGTCGGAGCGGAGGCGTTGGAGGAGGCGCTCGCCGAGGTAGCCGCAGCAGCCGGTCGCGCAGGTGTCGTCGCCATCGTCGGGACCGAGCGGCCGACGGCCGCCGGGCTCGAGATCCTGTCGGTCGTGTTCGACGCCGATGGGTCGCGCCTCGGTGAGCAGGTCAAGACGCAGATCGATCCGGCGGAGGAGAGGTGGTACGTCGCCGGTCAGGGCCGCCGCACGTTCGTCGCGGCCGGTCTCACGTTCGGCATCGCCATCTGTCACGAGGCGTACCGCTACCCGGAGGTCACCCGGGCGCTCGCCCTCTCCGGCGCGCAGGTCGTGTTCGTGCCGCACTACGTCGTCACCGACGACGGCTCGCTGCCGACGCGCTGGTGCGATGCGCACAACCCGTACAACGAGAAAGCGCTGCTCGTCCGCGCTCTCGAGAACACGATCTACATCGCAGCCGCGAACAACGCCGGACCCGCCCAGGGGTCGATCACGGGGATCATCGCTCCGGACGGCACGCTCGTCGCGAGCCTGCCCTATGGGGAGGTCGGCGTCGCCGCCGCGGACATCGACCTCGTCGCGGCGGACCGTCTGATCGCCCGTCGGTGGGATCCCGAACGGAGTCTGCCGGCGCTCCCCGGGTAGTCGCAGCCCTTCCGTCGCGGTCGCTGATACCATCCCCGCGGGCCCTCCCGCGTCGGGATCGGGCCCTGTCGTGCTGTCTGCGGAGGGTCGGGTGAAGGTCGTCGTGGGTCTCGGCAACCCTGGATCGCAATACGCCGGGACGCGCCACAACATCGGGTGGCTGGTCATGGACAGGATCGCCGAGCGGGCAGGCTGGACCGGCAAGGGGCGCCAGCGCGATGCGTCCAATGTCGCCATGGGCCGCTTCCGGGGCCTCGACCTGACCCTGGTGAAGCCGCTGACCTACATGAACGAGTCGGGTCTCGCGGTCCGCAAGGTGCTCGCCCGCGAGCATGCGCCCCTCGTGGACCTGCTCGTCGTGGCCGACGACTTCGCGCTGCCGTTCGGCAAGCTCCGGTTTCGTGAGGGCGGTGGCCCGGGTGGCCACAACGGGCTGCGCTCGATCATCACCGAGCTCGGCACAGAGAAGTTCAGTCGCCTCCGGATCGGGATCGGCGAACCCGACCGCAACGCCGTCGACCACGTGCTGACCAGGTTCGCGCCCGATGAGCAGCAGCGGCTCGACGAGCTGCTCGACGCGGCCGCAGACGCGGTGGAGGAGTGGGCGCGGGAGGGGACGAACAAGGCAGCCAATCGGTTCAACATGTTCGAGTTGCGACCGGCCGACGAGACGCGGCTGGCTGCCGCGGGCGAGGTCGACGGGCCGCCCGATGCAGATGGCATCCGCCGGACCAGGACCGGCTGGCGCCGTGTCCGGCCCCCCGAGACGGACGCCGGATAGATGCCCGACACCCCCCTCCGTGGCAGGCGCGGTCGCGACCGGCGGATCGCCGAACGGGTCGCGACTGACTTCGCCGCTCGGCACGCGGGTCGGTCGCCCGAGACCGAGGTCGACTTCGACGTCGCGGCGGTCGACGCCGAGGTCGAGGACGCACGGCGAGCAACGCCGGCGGCGCCCGAACGGCCGGCGGCGGCGCGGCCGGGTGGCGCGCCACCGGTCACGGGCCGAAAGGGCGCAGGTCACCGGCTCCCCGACCTGTCGGCACTCCCGCCGCTGCTCGCGGCGACCGGCACCTTCGCCTCGCTCCGGGAACGGCTCGCCGCCCCAGCGGACGCGGAGGCCGGTCCGCGCCGAACCGGCCGTCACGTCGGGCTCGTGTCGGTGCCCCACGGCGCCAAGACCTACCTTGCGTCCGCGCTCGCCCAGGTCGCCGGCGGCGAACGACTCGTCTGGATCGCCCGTGATGCCGAGATCGGTGATCGGGTCGCCGAGGAGCTCGGGGCCTGGCTCGGCGATCCGGCGATGGTCGCGGTCCTCGAGCCGCGGACGGCACTCGCCTACGAGCGGAGCGAGCTCATCGCCGACGAGACGGCCGCCCGCGTCGCGGCGCTGGCCGCGTGGCGGAGCGGACGTGCCCGGGTGCTCGTCGCGAGCGTCCAGGCGCTCCTGCAGCACACGATCGCACCCGACGACCTGCCCGCCGCGCCACGAGAGCTTCGACTCGGTTCGAGGATCCGCCAGGATGCCTTGCTCCGCGAGCTGTTCGACCTCGGCTACGTGCCGGTCTCCGAAGTCGCCGGGCGGGGCGAATCGGCGCGACGCGGCGGGATCGTCGACGTCTTCCCACCGTCGCTGCCGCTCCCCATCCGCATCGAGTTCTTCGGCGACGAGATCGACTCGCTCCGCACCTTCGACCCGACCGATCAGCGCACGGTCGGGACGCTCGAGTCCGCCGTCCTCCTTCCGGCAACGGAGTTCCTGCTCCCGGCAGGTGGCGCATCGGCCATCCGCGATCGCCTCGGGCGAGGTGCGGCCCGCCTGCCCGAGAGACTCGCCGCCGACCTCGCCCGGTTCGACACGGAACCGGTGAGTGCCGCGGGTGACCGCGAGCCGGATGCGAGCCGAGCGCTCGCGGTCGGCGACGCCGCCGAGGTGTGGGCCGCCCACCTTGCCCCCGCGACCGGACTCGACCACGTCGACCGTGGGGCACTCCTCATCCTCGACGAGCCGGGCGACATCGCCGAGGCGGCTGCCTTCCTGTGGCGCCAGGCCGACGAGCGACGGACCGAGCTCGTCGCCTCGGACGAGCTCCCGAAGGACTGGCCGTCGACGTATCTCCCGCCGCGGGACTGGAAGGGCCGGCTCGTCGCCTCGCGGACGCTCGAGCTCACCTGGGAGTCCGTGCCGCCCGAGGATGCGGCCATGGCCCGGGGAGGACAGTCGTCGGGCGATCCGTTCGGCTGGCGAGAGCCGGTCCTCCCGCCCGGACGTGCCGGCCGGATCGCGGAGGCCGTCGATACCTGGCGGGCGCACGACGCCCGGATCGTCCTTGCCTCGGACCAGGCACCTCGCCTTGCCGACCTGCTTGGCGAGTCGGGCCACGAGGTCGCTGTCGTCGGAAGGGTGGGGGAGGCGCCTCCCCCTGGCGCGATCGCCCTCATCGAGCGCAGCCTCAACGGCGGGTTCATCGGCGGTCCGGACGGCCTCGCCTTCGTCACCGATCGGGAGCTGTTCGGGACCGTCCGGATCCGGCGTCCACGTGCTCTCCGGCGCGTCGTTCCGCGCGACATCCTCGACCGGCTGACGCCGGGCGACCTCGTCGTCCACATCGACCATGGCGTGGCTCGGTACGAGCAGATGCTGCGACGTGGCGGCGCCGGCGAGGATCGCGACTACCTCGAGCTGTCGTTCGCGGGCGGTGACCGGATCTTCGTCCCGGTCGAGCAGATCGGACGCGTCACCCGCTACGCGGGCGGCGAGCGGCCGGCGCTCTCGAAGCTCGGCGGCACCGAGTGGTTACGTGCCAAGCAGCGCGTCCGCAAGGCCGTCGACGACCTCGCGGAGGAGCTCCTCGCGCTGTACGCCTCGCGGGCAGCCGCCCGGGGACATGCCTTCCTGCCCGACACACCGTGGCAGGCCGAGATGGAAGCCTCCTTCCCGTACGAGGAGACCGTCGACCAGCTGCGCGCGGCGTCCGAGGTCAAGGCGGACATGGAGCTGATCCGGCCGATGGACCGGCTGGTGGTGGGCGACGTGGGCTACGGCAAGACGGAGGTCGCGCTGCGCGCCGCGTTCAAGGCGACGCAGGATGGCAAGCAGGTCGCGGTCCTCGTGCCGACGACCGTCCTGGCGGCGCAGCACCATGCGACCTTCTCGCAGCGGTTCGCGGCCTTCCCGCTCGAGGTCCGCCTGCTCTCGCGGTTCGTGCCGGCGGCGACCCAGGCGACGACGGTGGCGGGCCTGGCCGACGGCACCGTCGACGTCGTGATCGGGACGCACCGCCTGCTCTCGAAGGACATCCGTTTCCGCGACCTCGGCCTCGTCGTCGTGGACGAGGAGCAGCGGTTCGGCGTGGCCGCGAAGGAGAGGCTCAAGCAGCTCCGCCGCGAGGTGGACGTCCTGACGCTTTCGGCCACGCCCATCCCGCGAACCCTGAACCTGGCCCTCGCGGGCATCCGCGACCTGTCGGTCATCGAGACACCGCCCGAGGACCGGCTGCCGATCCAGACGCGCGTCGCGGAGGCGTCGGCAGGGCTCGTCCGTGACGCGATCCTGCGGGAGCTCGACCGTGGCGGCCAGGTCTTCTACGTCCACAACCGGGTCGAGACCATCGAGGCGCAAGCCGACCAGCTTCGCCGGATGCTGCCGGGCGTGCGCTTCGTCGTCGGCCACGGCCAGATGGCCGAGGGCGCGCTCGAGAAGGTGATGATCGCCTTCGCTGACGGCGCCGCAGATGTCCTCGTGTGCACGACGATCATCGAATCGGGGCTCGACATCCCCAACGCCAACACGATCGTCATCGACCGAGCCGACACGCTCGGTCTGGCCCAGCTGTACCAGCTGCGCGGCCGGGTCGGGCGGTCGTCGCGGCGAGCCTACGCGTACCTGCTGTATCGACGCCGCGAGCGCCTCTCCGACGAGGCGCGCAAGCGACTCCAGGCGATCTTCAACGCGTCGGAGCTCGGCGCCGGTTTCCAGATCGCCCTGTCCGACCTCGAGATCCGCGGCGCCGGCAACATCCTTGGTGGTGAGCAGTCAGGACACATGGCGGCGGTCGGCTTCGACCTCTACTCGCGGCTCCTCGCGGAAGCCGTCGAGGCACGCAAGGCATCGATGGAGGGCCGCGCGCCCATCGTGGAGGCGCCGCAGGCCGTGCTCGACCTGCCGGTCGAAGCGCACCTCCCCGACGACTATGTTCCGGACGAGGCGCAGAAGCTGGAGCTGTACCGCCGACTCGCGCGGGCGAGGACGACCGGCGATCTGGCCGCCTTCCGCCAGGAAGTGATCGACCGCTACGGCCCGATGCCCGACCCCGTCATCAGGCTCGTCGAGGTCGCCGAGGTGCGGCTTGCAGCCGAGGCTGCGGGTGTCGCATCGATCTCCCGTGAGGAGGGCTGGCTGGTCGTTCGCTTCGGGGCGACGCTGACCCGCGCGACGGCGATGCGGCTCCTGTCGGGCCCCTCCCTGCCGGGCCTCCGGGCGTCCGATGTGACGTTCGCGAGCAACCAGGTCAGGTTACGACTGCCCGCGAACCCGCTGAAAGCATGGACGCTCACGAAGGCGGTCGTCGCACAGCTGTCGGTGGCGACCTAAGCGTCCGAGTCCCTGCGCCAGGCTCCGAGCGACCCTCGGGGCCTGGCGCGCAGCGATCAGTGACGGATCAGCCGCCGGCCACCTGCAAGTAGATCGCGACGATCGTGCCGCCGACACTGTCCACAAGGTGGTCGAGCCCCTTGCCATCGGCCAGGTTCGGATTGCTCGAACCCCCGCCGATCGTCTTGTCGCTGCGGATGACCCATCCGTCTGCCGGCAGTCCGGCGTCGATGGCGAGACCGACGGCCACATCGATCTGCTCCCCCGTCAGCGGGTCGCCACCGACGTCCTCATGGATGAAGCCGAACACATCCTGGAGGGTCAGTCGCGCCCACCGGCTGGAATGGAGGCTGCCGGTGTCACCCTGTGCCGACCGACTCGCGATCGTGCATTCGTGACCGAGCGCGGCTGTTGCCGTGACCGCCAGCAGGCTGCCTGCCAGCACGAGCGAGAGACCGAAACGACGCATGCGACGACTCCTCTGATTCGATTCCCCAGGCGGACGGTGAACGATACCGGGTCCACCGCACCCCTCACAACCGCACCGCGTCGGGTGCGGTGCGTCCCCGCACCAGGGCCCGCCTGGACCCAGTTGATATGCCCTTGTGATGGCAGTGCAAGGCAGGTCGCGCGACGTCGAGGACACCGAGACGCCGACTCCGCGACCCTAGGGCTGGACCCCCAGCGACACGGAGGACGAGATGAACGAGCGTCAGACCGGTGAGGGTCGGCAGGATCGATGGACGTCCCAGGGTGACCGCCAGTCGGAGGGCGATGGCGGGTCGGAACGCTCGATGACCCGGCCGCAGGGCGGCGGTGAGATGGAGCAGCAGGGGCAGTCCGGCAACTGGACGGGCTACGTCGTCCCATATCGCTACTACGGTCCCGGTTATCGCGGCGTCGGCTACTACTCCGTCATGTACCAGGGCTCGGGCGACGAGCAGGGTTCCGGGAACGACTGGGATGAAGCCGAACGAGGCGGATCCCAGCGACAAGGCACGGGAAGCGGGCGCAGCTCGGGTACGTCCGGCAGCAGCTACGGTGGCAGTGGCTACGGTGGCGCGAGCGGCTATCGCGGTGGCAGCGGCTACGGTGGCGGTTCGAGCTACGGAAGCGGCGGTTACGGCAGCAGCGGCTACGGCGCCGGTGGCTACGGCGGCGGTCGCGGGCACAGCGGCCGTGGGCCGAAGGGGTACCAGCGCTCGGACGAGCGGATCCAGGAAGAGGTCAACGACCGCTTGATGGCGGACGACCGGATCGACGCGTCCGAGATCGAGGTCCAGGTCAAGGCCGGCGAAGCGACCCTCACCGGGACCGTCCCCGACCGCTGGATGAAGCGGATGGCCGAGGACCTCGTCGAACAGGTCATGGGCGTCCGCGAGGTCATGAACCACATCCGCGTGACCCAGGACCAGTTCGGCCAGGAAGGCCAGACGGGACAGGGAGGCCGCCAGTCCGGTCAGACCTCCCGATCCGGCCAGTCGGGGAGCCGCACGGGTCAGTCGAGTCGAACGACCGCGGGGACGACCAGCTCATCGCAGACGAACGGTGAGCAGGCCCAGGGCGAGTCGAACGGCCGACGCCAGAAGGCGGGCAGCAGTTCGCGCTGACACAGCGTTCTCCTCCTAGCCACGCCCCGGTCCGGTCCACCCGAACCGGGGCGTGGCGTGTCTGGATCCGGTCTTGCCCGACGGGCGTACCCTCGGGTGACAGGACCGCACACCCAAGGAGGTGTCAGATGCGCTCCTACCTCGTCGTCGGGAACCAGACGCTCGCGGGGCCGGAATTGACCGCCGCGATCGCCGAGCGCATCGCCGCCGGCGACCCGACCAAGTTCCACGTCGTCGTTCCGGCGACCCCCGTGCAGGAGGGGTTCACCTGGGACGAGGACAAGGCGTATGCGGCGGCACGAGACCGGCTCGAGGCCATGGTCGGCCACCTGCAGACGATGGGCGCGGAGGCGACCGGTGAGGTCGGGCACAAGGACCCGGTCGAGGCGGCCCGCGACGCGCTCCGGCGTCATCCTGCCGACGAGGTCATCCTGTCGACGCTGCCACCGGGGATCTCGCGCTGGCTCGGGCAGGACGCTCCGACTCGGCTGAAGGCGGCGATCCCGGTGCCCGTCGTCGTCGTGACGGCAGCGCGCGAGCCAGCCCGGAGCCGCTGATTTCGCTAGGTCCCGTCGAACCTGACGGTCGAGAGGATCGTGTCGGCCTGCCTGGTCAGGCTGTCGTACGTGGTCCCGTCGAGCGAATCCACCATGACGAGGACGACGCCGTCCTTCGTGGCAAGGACGTCCATCCGCTGCTTCTCGGACGAGCCGATGCCCCAGTCCCATCCCCACGTGGCGCCCTGGGCATCCCACAGGATGACGCACGTCACGACGGGACAGTCACGCGGAAAGTGCGACTTGGACGTCGGTGACACGGTGAACGCGATCCGTTTGCCGTGAAGACCGCCCACGGTCACGTCCGTGGGCGCCTCGACCGAGAGGTCCGGGTGAGCGACGAACCAGCCGGTGATGCCGTCGACCGTGAGCGGGACGGAGAAATCGAGGGTCCCATCCGGCTTCGTCAGCTTCCCCTTGGTGAAGAACGCGATCACGTCGCCCGGCGCATCGAGCGGCAACAGGTTGGCGCTGCCGGGGCTCATCTCGAGGTTCTCCCACCCGGCTTCGGGCATCGTGAATGAGAAACCTGGGGCGAACACATCAGTGTGATGGCTCCCTGGCTCGATCAGGCCGAGGCACGTGTGTCCCTCCTCGCAGATGCCATCCGTCCGGATGTCCGTCGGACGGTTGAAGGTGGTCGGGAGGGGAGTCGGCGTCGGCCTGGTCGTCGCGGCCGCTGCGGCAGTCGATGCCGAGGGCGCCTCGGTCGGGACGGGTCGGGACGCGATCACCGGCGATGGGGCCGCGGCGGATCCCACCGGGCTCGCCGCGCAGCCGGCCGCGACCGACGAGATGAGCGCAAACGCTGCGAGCCAGCGCGGACCTGGACGCCGGACGCCTGCCATCGCGGACTCTCCGTCTGCAGCCGGCGCTCGGTCGCCGGCGAAGGCCGCGAGCATATCGATGGGGTCGAGACACGTCTACAGTTCGCCCATGACGACCGACCCGCCGAACGACCCGACTCTGACCCCCCACGCCTCGCGGAATCGCGCGACGTGGGAGGGCTACAGTGACGAGTATCAGGAGCGCCACGGGCAGCAGCTGGCAGACAGCGGTGGCGCGGCCTGGGGCACCTACCAGTACCCCGAGGCGGACCTCGAGGTGCTCGGCGACGTGGCCGGCAAGGACGTCCTCGAATTCGGCTGTGGGGCCGCGCAGTGGTCGATCGCGCTGGCGAAGCGCGGCGCCAGGACGGTCGGACTCGACCTCTCGTCCCGCCAGCTCGAGCACGCCCGGCGGCTGATGGCGGAGGCGGGCGTCGACTTCCCGCTGGTCGAGGCCAGCGCCGAGGACGTGCCGCTCCCCGACGGATCATTCGACATCGTCTTCTGCGACCACGGGGCGATGACCTTCGCCGACCCGTACCGCACGGTTCCCGAGGCCGCCCGACTGCTCCGGCCCGGCGGCCTGTTCGCCTTCAGCCATGCGTCGCCGATCGAGACGCTCGTCTGGGCGCCCGATGAGGATCACGCAGGTGATCGGTTCGTCCTCGACTACTTCGGGATGCACACGATCGACGAGGGCGACGTGACGACGTTCCAGCTGCCCTACGGCGAGTGGATCCGGCTCTTCCGGGCGAACGGTTTCGTCATCGAGGACCTGATCGAGCCGCGGCCACGCGAGGACGCCGTCAGCACATACCGGGATGGAACGTCACTCGCATGGGCGCGCCGCTGGCCGTCGGAGTGCATCTGGCGGCTTCGTCGGACCTGACGGTCGACGCGACGAGCTGTCGCGCCGGCTAGGCGATCGGTTCGACGAGCCCGCGAAGTTCGCCCGAACCGTGCAGCTCGACGAGCGTCTCGCGCCGCCCGCCGGCGCCCACCTGACGGTCGGCGACGACTGCGTAGCCCGAGAGCGAACGACCGTCGGCTGTCCTGCCCGTGAGCTCGCCTTCATCGATCGCCGGTCCGACCCGAGTGACGACCCGCGCGCTCCAGCGAGAGGTGCCCGCGCTGTCGTCCCAGCAGTCCACGGTGGCACCGGGCAGGCTGACGCCACCGAACGTGACGTCATGGATGGCGAACCGCAGATGTCGAGTGGTCACGACCCCACGGTAACAGCCCGGCGTTCGGGGCCCATGGAACCACTCGCGAATGCCCTGTCGACGCGTACCATGCGGCGATGGGCCAGCGGTCGAACGAAGAGATCGTGAATGCCTACCTGCGCGCCTACATCGAGGACGATGAGCCGGCGTTGGGCGCGCTTCGACACCGCGGCTGGATGGTCGACTATCCGCAATCCGGTGAGCGCATCCGGGGCCACGCAAACGAACGGGCCGTCGCGGCCAACTACCCGGGTGGCCTCCCCGGCATCGCCACCGAGCAGGTCATCGGCAGCGAGGACCGCTGGGTGGTCTCGCCAAGCTTCACGTACGAACGCATCGTCGGCAGCGGCGACACCTGGTTCGTCCGCGGCAAGGCTCGGTACCCGAACGGCTCCACATGGTACGTGGCGAGCATCTACCACCTCGTCGACGGACAGATCCACCACGAGATCACGTACTGGGCGGAGCCGTTCGAGCCACCAGCCTGGCGGGCCCGGTGGGTCGAGCGGATCGAGCCGAGCGAGTCCGCGCCCGTTTGAGCACGTGCCCGGACGGCGTTCGCGCCCGCCCGATCGGTCGCCCTACTCGAAGAATCGCGGCAGGTGCGCCCGATCGGCGGCCAGCAGCGCGTCGAGCAGCGGTTCGGCGACCGCCCAGTCACCGACCAGCGGGTTCGCCAGCAACGCCCGGAGGGCCGTGCGGCGATCCCCGGTGACCGCGGCCTCGATCGTCAGCTCCTCGTACGCCTTGACCTGCTGGACCAGGCCGCGGATCTCGGGTCCGAGCGGCGCGAGGGCCACGGGGTGCGCTCCGTCACGGTCGATCATCGCCGGGATCTCGACCACGGCCGAGTCGGGCAGGTCGGGCAGGGCGCCGTCGTTCCTCACGTCGACGACCTGGACATCCCCGGCGCCGTCGTACAGCGACGCGATCAGCTGCGCAGCCGCTTCGCTGTAGAACGCCCCGCCACGATCTGCGAGCAGCGCCGGCTTCTCGACCAGGCTCTCGTCCCGATAGAGGTCCAGCAGACGCGCCTCGATGTCCATCACGTCCCTGGCGCGGGTGTGGCCGTTGCGCTGGTCTGCGACCACCTCGGCGGTCTGGTAGTAGTAGCGAAGGTAGTAGGACGGGATCGAACCCAGGGCGCGCACGAGGCTCGAGGGCAGCCCGACGTGTCCGGCCAGACGATCGGCGTCATCGGCGAGCAGTTCGGGGAGCCGGTCATCGCCGTCTACGCGAACCGCGCGCTCCCAACTGAGGTGGTTGAGGCCGACGTGCTCGAGCTCGACGCGGTCCGGACTCACTCCGAAGTGGGATGCCAGGTCACGCTGGATGTTGATCGCCACGTTGCACAGGCCGATCGCCCGGTGGCCCTCGTCGATGAGAGCCTGGGTCACGATCCCGACCGGGTTCGTGAAGTCGACGATCCACGCGCCCGGGGCCCCGCGGCGGGCCGTCAGCTCCGCGAACTCGAGGACGACGGGCACGGTCCGCAGCGCCTTCGCGAACCCGCCGGCCCCCGTGGTCTCCTGGCCGACGAGGCCGAATGTCGGCGGTAGCGTCTCGTCGATGAGCCGGGCGGCCTGTCCGCCGACGCGGAGCTGGATCAGGACGAAGTCGGCGCCGTCTATCGCGGCATCGCGATCGCCCGTCAGGATCAGACGGCCGTCCCAGCCGAGGTGTCCGAGCATCCGACGGGCGAACCCACCGACGATCTCGAGGCGCTCGGGGTCGAGGTCGAGGAGGACGAGCTCGTCGATCGGCATGCGCGCCGCGCGCCGTGCGAACCCCTCGACCAGCTCCGGTGTGTAGGTACTGCCGCCACCGACGACGGCGATCTTCACGCCCACGTGCCCATCCTGTTGCGGGGGCTTGACACCTTGCTTATAACGTTATCAGCAATCTAGCGGCACGCAAGACCCACGAATCGCCCGAACCATCCGGAGGCCCCGACCCGCCGATGGCCCGTTTCCGACTCGAGCTGGGCCCGATCCCTCTCCACCACCAGGTCTATCTCGACCTGACCGCGGCGCTGGATGCCGCTGAGTGGCGGCCAGGCGACCGACTCCCGACCGAGCGCGACCTCGCCGAGCGCTATGGCTGCAGCCTGATCACGATCCGGCGAGCCCTGAGCGAGATGGTTCGCGACGGCCGCCTCGAGCGGACGAGGGGTCGCGGGACATTCGTGCTCGCGCCTCGCCTCGACATCGATTTCTCCGACGCGCTCAGCTTCGCCGAAGAGATGCAGACACGCGGTCACGATCCTGAGACGCGCCTGATCGCCTCTCGCCCCGAGGCTGCCGGGCAGGCGGTCGCCAAGGCGCTCGGTCTCGATCCGGGCTCACCGACCCTGTATCTGGAACGACTTCGCCTGGCCGATGGCGAGCCGCTCCTGCTGGAGCAGGTCCACCTGCCGGCAGAGCGATTCCCCGGATTGCTCGCGACCGACCTCGAGTCGGGCTCCCTCTACGACGTGCTGACGGAGAGGTACGGCGTGCACGTCGCGCGTGCCCGCGAGGCTCTCGAACCCGTCCTGCTCCGCGCCCGCGAGGCGCGGTTGCTCGGCCGGCGCCCACGGACGCCGGCGCTCCTGATCGAAGGCATCGCGTCGACGGCCGACGGCACCCCGATCGAATTCGGGCGGACCTATGTCCGGGGCGATCGCACGCGCTATTACGTGGAACGGGTCGTCGTCCGACCGCGCTGGACGCGGTCATCGGACGAGGACCGACAGGAGGAGGATCTCGATGCGACCATCGGTCTACCAGTCCGCCGCTAGCCGGCCGCCGGGTCGTCGTCGGGCGAGCGGCACCGGGCGTTCTGCGGCCCTGCTTGCCGCTCTTCTGATCATCGTCGCGGCGTGCTCGTCGGCGGCGAGCTCGGCATCGCCGGCGGGATCAGCCTCCGCGGCATCATCCGCCCCGAGCGCCGCGGCGTCCGCCGAGTCGTCCGAGGGCGCGGCACCGTCGGAGTCCGCCTCGGCCGTCCCGACCAAGATCCCCGACACCGGCTCCGCTGCGAAGCCGGGGGACGTCGTCATCCGCTGGTACTGCTGCCTGGGCACGGGCGATGCACCCGAGCAAGTTGCGGTGGAGCAGCAGGTCGCCGAGAAGTTCAACGCCTCGCATCCCGGCATCCACCTCCAGTTCGAGGGCTATCCGTACCAGCTCGCACGCGATTCACTGTCGGTCCAGCTCGGCTCGGACAGCGGCCCTGACATCGTCGGTCCCGTCGGGATCGGTGGCGCCGAGGCCTTCCACGGGAAGTGGCTCGATCTCCAGCCGCTCATCGACAAGAACCATTTCGACATGACCCAGTTCCCCGAATCGACCGTCCATCTCTACAACGTCGGCGGTGACGGCCAGGTCGGCATCCCGTTCGCGATCTACCCGTCGGTCCTGTTCTACAAGGCGAGCCTGTTCAAGGAAGCCGGCCTCGCCGAACCGCCGCACAAGTGGAACAGCGACTACACGATGCCCGATGGGTCCGTCGTGCCCTGGAACTACGACACGGTCCGCAAGATCGCGCTGATCCTGACGGTGGACAAGAACGGCAAGGACGCGACCGAAGCCGGGTTCGATCCCGAGAACATCGTGCAGTGGGGCTTCGAACCGCAGCGCGACGACCTCCGCCAGACCGGTGCCTACTGGAAGGCCGGCAGCT
The DNA here is from genome assembly GCA_045804705.1 of Chloroflexota bacterium. Taxonomy (GTDB): domain Bacteria; phylum Chloroflexota; class Limnocylindria; order Limnocylindrales; family CSP1-4; genus SPCO01. The sequence goes on along the minus strand of JBJMMQ010000161.1, from coordinate 4,774 downwards.
TCGTCTCGGCCGATGGCAAGACGGTCCAGATCCCCGAGGCGTGGGCAGCCGCCTGGCACGCCTTCTACGATGGGATCTGGAAGGATCACATCAGCGTCACCGGGCCCCAGTTCCTCAACACGGACTTCAACCCGAATGGCTATCCGTTCTTCACCGGCAAGGTCGCGATGAGCCCGAACTACATGTGGTCCACGTACGGGGTCAGCGATGCCGGCGATGACTGGAACATGGCAGCGACGCCGTCCTATCAGGGCCAGACGACGGCGGCCTTCAATGCCGACACGTTCCGGATCCTGAAGTCGACCAAGCACCAGGATGAAGCGTTCACGGCGCTCCAGGCGCTGCTCAGCTCGGAGGACCTGCTCAAGCTGTACGCGGGCATGCCCGCCGTCGAATCGAAGCAGGATGCATTCCTGGAGAGCCTCCAGGCCGACTACAAGCAGAAGATCGACTGGAACGTGGCAAAGGAGGGCGTCGCCTTCGCCGACGTCCCGAACTTCGAGTCGTACATGCCGGCCTACAACCAGACGCTCGACCTGATCAACACGTTCACGACGAAGTGGCAGGCGACGCCTGGCCTCGATCTCGATGCCGAGATCGCCGACATGAAATCGCAGATGCAGGCCATCTGGGACAAGGGCGGCAGCTAGGTCGTGACCGCCCCCGGCGTCGCGCGTTCGCTCGGCCGGCCCCGCTTGTCGGGTCTGGCCTGGCGGCGCGCCCGCTGGGGGTACCTGTTCATCGCCCCGTGGCTCATCGGGTTCGTCCTGTTCACGGCGTTCCCGATGGTCGCCACGCTCGTGTTCTCGTTGACGAACGTCAACCTCGCACAGACCGAGCCGCTCCGGTTCGTCGGCCTCGAGAACTACCAGGACCTGCTCGGCGACAAGCAGGCGTGGGACGCCCTCTTCGTGACCCTCAAGTTCGCGCTCCTCGCGCTGCCGGTGGCCGTCTGTCTGCCGCTCCTCGTCGCGTTGCTGCTCCATTCCCGGCACCTGCGGGGTTCGAGCGGGTTCCGCATCCTGTTCTACCTGCCGTACGTGATCCCGTTCGTCGCTGGCGTCTTCATCTGGCGGGACATGCTCAACGTCGACAGCGGCTGGATCGACGGACTATTGCGGGTCCTCGGCGTGCAGCACCCACCCGACTGGCTGCAGGACCCGACCTGGATCTACACGGGCCTCGTCCTGATGGGCATCTGGGGCATCGGGGCGGGGATCATCGTCTATCTCGCCGGGCTCAAGGGAGTCCCGACCGAGCTGTATGACGCGGCGCTCATCGACGGCGCGGGTGCGTTCGCGTCGCTCCGCCACGTGACGCTGCCGTTGATCTCCCCGGTCATCTTCTACACGCTCGTCCTCGGCGTCGTCGAGGTCCTGCAGTACTTCCTCGTGCCGCTGGTCCTGAAGAACGGCACCGGTGAACCGGGCGGAACGACGCTCTTCTACAACCTCTACATCTACAAGACGTTCTTCACGTTCCAGGACATGTCATACGGTGCGACCCTGGCCTGGCTCCTGTTCGGGATCTCGCTCGTCGTCACGCTGCTGCTGTTCCGCACATCGCGTCGGTGGGTGTACTACGCCGGTGAGGCTCGCTAGCGGTGGCGACGCTGGAGGGCAACGTCGAGCCGCGCGAGCTCGCTGTGCCGCGACGACGCTGGCGCGCGGCGCGGGCGAACGACGCGCGTCATCCGCGGATGCGCGGCGACGGCCGGCGGTCATTCCTGATCACGCTGATCGCGGTGCTTGCCCTCGCTGCGTTCCTGTCGCCGATGCTCCGCTCGGCGATGTACGCGATCAAGAGCACGGACCAGATCAGCCAGGCAGGCACCCCCGTCTACCCGGCCGATCCCGTGACGTTCACCTACGAGGGCAAGGAGCTGCCCATCCTCCGCGTCCCTGTCGACGGGGGCATCCGCGAGCTCGCCCTGTTCGAGCCCGGCCGGAAGCAGAGCACCTTCATCGACCCGCTGGCCCCGGGCGCAGCACCCATCGTCTGGCAGGGGTCGTGGCGCACCCTCGAGAACATCTGGGAGTTCGCCCCGCACTGGGAGAACTTCGCCAAGGTCTGGTCGCTCATCGACTACCCGAGGCTCCTGTTCAACACGCTGATGATCGCGCTCATCGGGACGATCGGGACGCTGTTGTCGTGCACCCTCGTGGCGTACGGCTTCGCCCGGTTCCAGTTCCCGGGACGGACGGTGCTGTTCACGCTCCTGATCGCCACCATCTTCCTGCCGACGGCGGTGACGATCATCCCCACCTACACGATCTTTTCGAAGCTGGGCTGGGTCGGGACGTGGCTGCCGCTGCTTGTCCCGACGTTCTTTGCCAACGCCTTCGATGTCTTCCTGATGCGCCAGTACTTCATGACGATCCCGACCGAGATGGACGAGGCAGCCGCCATCGACGGCGCCGGTCCGTTCCGCACCCTCTGGTCGGTGCTGCTGCCGCAGGCCATCCCGGTCGTCGTGGCGGTCGCGATCTTCCACCTGGTCTACAGCTGGAACGACTTCTTCGGGCCCGTCCTCTACCTGTCCGGCACGCCGGACCTCCAGACGCTCGCGCTCGGTCTGTCCCGCTTCAACGGGATCCACTATCGCGATCCGGGGCTCATCCAGGCCGGCACGCTGATGACCCTGGTGATCCCGGTGGTCGCATTCCTGCTCACGCAGCGCTTCTTCACCCGGGGACTGGTCGTGACCGGCGTCGAGAAGTGACGGACGCCCGCGTCGCGCTCACCTTCGATGCGGAGCATCCGGATCTACCGCCCGGGGAGGTCGTCGCAGAGGAGATCCTGGCCATCCTTGCCCGGGAGGCCGTCCCGGCCACGTTCTTCGTCCAGGGTCGATGGGCGTCCGCGTATCCGGAGATCGCGCGGCGGATCGGGGCGGCGGGGCATCTCATCGGCAATCACTCGCACGCCCATGCTCCCCTGACGCGTTTCACCGAGGACGGCGTCCTGGCAGACATCGCGGAGGCCGAGTCGGAGATCCTCGCCGCGACCGGCATCGACCCCCGTCCGTGGTTCCGCTGCCCGTTCGGGGAGGGCGCGGATGACGCCCTCGTCCTGCGTGCGATCGCGGCGGCCGGATACCGGCACGCCGGCTGGGACGTTGACGCCATCGACTGGGAGGTCGGACGCACCGCGTCGTCGCTCGAGACCGACGTGGTGACCGCCGTCCTGGAGCGCGACGGAGACACGGTCGTGCTGCTGCACACCTGGCCGGCGCCCACGGCCGCCGCGTTGACCGGCATCATCCGCGCGCTGCGCGACGGCGGAGCGGCGTTCGTCCGCGTCGACGCGTTGGCGGACGTCCCTGTCGGCGTCGGCGAGACGGCGGGGTGAGCCCGCCTGCGGCAGCGATCCTCGCGGTCGACGGCGGGAACTCGAAGACCGACCTCGCGCTGATCGACCGGGATGGGGGAGTGCTTGCGAGGCTGACCGGACCGACGACGTCGCATCAGCAGGTCGGCCGTGCCGCAGGGATCGAGCGTCTCGTCGCACTCGTCGGGGACCTGTATCGCGTCGGCGGCGTCGCGCCCGCCGGGGCTACTCCGGACGTCGGCGTCTACGGCCTTGCCGGAGCCGACACCCCCGGCGACACGCGTCGGCTTCGGACGGACATCGAGGCACGCGGTCTCGCCGGGAAGGCGATCGTGATCAACGACTCCTTCACGCCCATCCGCGCCGGCACCGACCGAGGGTGGGGGGTTTCGTTGATCTGCGGATCGGGCGTCAACGCGGCCGGGATCGCCCCGGACGGGAGGACGGCGCGTCTCGCCGCCCTCGGCGACATCTCGGGCGACTGGGGTGGGGGCGGCGACATCGGGATGGCGGGTCTCGGGGCGGCCGTCCGGGCACGCGACGGACGGGGTCCCGCGAGCGTCCTCGCGACGACCGTTCCCGCCCACTTTGGGTTGAAGCGTCCGATCGACGTCACCCGTCGCGTCGAAGCCGGCGTGTTCGGCCGGGACGACCTGCGGTCACTCTCGCCGGTCGTCTTCGGGGCCGCCGCGCGTGGCGACGAGGTCGCGCGGTCGATCATCGACCGGCAGGCGGACGAGCTCGTGGCCATGGCCGGCGCGATCATCCGGCGACTGCGCATGGCGCGGCTGGCGCCGGACATCGTCCTCGCCGGCGGTGTCTTCGCCGCGCGGGACGAGCCCTTCGAAGCCCGCATCCGGACCGGGATCCGGGCGGTCGCCCGGGACGCGACGGTTCGGCGACTCGACGCCCGGCCCGTGCTGGGGGTCGCGTTGCTCGGCCTCGACGCCATCCACGGTTCCGACCCTTTTCGGCACGCCGACGCCGTCAGCCGGCTGCGGTCCGAGCTCGGTTCATGGGCCCCAGGGTCGGATCGGCCCCCACCAGGCTGACCCCGACGCGACGGATGTCGGTGCGGCGACGCGACGGCCGTCCGTGGCGGATCAACGCGTTCCCCGCCATCCTTGTCGGGTGACCCTGCCAGCTCCCGATGCTCGAGACGGCCTGTGGCGCCCGGACCGGCGCGCCCTGACGACAGGCCTCGTCCTGACCGTCACCCTGATCGGCTTCGAAGCGCTCGCGATCTCGACGGTCATGCCCATCGTGTCGGCGGAGCTCGGCGGCATCGAGCTGTACGGCTGGGTCTTTTCTGCGTTCTTCCTCGGCTCGCTGATCGGCATCGTCGTCGTCGGTGGTGCGATCGACCGCGGGGGACTGGCCGTCCCATACGGAGCCGGTCTCGCCCTCTTCGCGATCGGCCTCCTCGCCGGCGGGCTCGCGCCAT
>JBJMMQ010000160.1:0-3469 GCA_045804705.1 Chloroflexota bacterium | reverse complement strand
ACGGTCGCCGATCCGATGAGCACGATCCCAGCCAGGGCGACGATCCCGGGCCCCACCCAGCGTAGCCATCGCGTCTCCACCATGAGGTTGACCTCCTCCGGCGGACTGAGATGACTGGCGGGAGGAGGGCGAGACAGCCATCCTCCGCAACCACTCTTACCAACGGCTTATCTGACGTCGGGAGACGCGAAGCGCACGAGCGGCCAACCGCGAAGCGGGCGGCCGGACGCCCCAGGCGAAGGCGGAGGCGAGCATGCGAGCGAGCGCACCCCAAGGTGCGTGAGCGAACACGCACAGCCGACAACGCACGCATGGGCCGCCCTCCCGCCCGCCGTGGTACCGTGCCACTCCACCCGTTTGGTCGCGAAGTCCGGTGAGATCCCGGCACAGTCCCGCTACGGTGAGCGCTCCCTGAGAGCGCGAGTCCGGTCGCCGGCCACACGGTGCATGCTCGAACCTTCGAGAGAAAGGTAGGCAGGACCCGTGCGCACTTCCGACTAGACCCCTCGTTCGACGCTGTTCGAAGCGAGGGGTTTTGCGTCTCGACGCGACCCCTCCGATGCCCAGCCCCGCCCTCGGAGGCTCAGACCGTGTCCCCGTCCTCGTCGCCCATCACGACCCGCCTTGGCGTCCTGTTCGCATCCATCATCGTCATCCTCGCCGCCTGCTCGAGCGGCACGGCCTCACAGGTCCCGAGCGCCACGGCCCTCGCCGCCGTCCCGACGCCAACGGCAGCGGCGACCGCGCTCGCGACCGCCACCCCGACACCAGCCCCGGCGTTCCCCGCGACCCTCACAGACGACGAGGGGACGACCGTCGCGCTCAAGGCCGAGCCTCAGAAGGTCGTGTCCCTGACGCCGGCGGTCACCGAGACACTGTTCGCGGTCGGCGCAGGCGACCGCGTCGTGGCCACCGATGATTCGAGCGACTACCCAGCCGAAGCGAAGGCACTGCCCGACGTCGTCACCTTCGGGACGGTCGACGTCGAGAAGATCGTCGCGCTCGAACCCGATCTCGTGATCGCGGGTGGCGCTGGGTTCACCTCGGCGGAGTCGATCGCCAAGCTGCGCTCGCTCGGGATCCCTGTCCTCGTCGTCTCCACCCCGTCGATCGATGGCATCTACAAGGACATCGAGCTCGTCGGGACCGCGGTCGGTGAAGCCGATGCCGCCACGGCACTCACCGCGAAGATGCGGACGGACATGACCGCGATCGCCACGGCTGCCAAGGCCGAGTCGGCCAAGGCTGCCAAGCCACCGCGCGTCCTGTACGACGTCGGGTACCTCGACTCGACCGGCCAGATCTTCGCTCCGGGCGAGGGCTCGTTCCTCGCCGAGATGCTGGGAACGCTCGGGGTCGACGTCATCACCGGTGACAAGATCACGTACGAGATCCCTCTCGAGACCCTCGTCACCCGAGATCCGGAGGTGATCATCCTCGGCACGAATGCGTTCTACTCGCCGACTCCCGAAAGCATCGCGAAGCGGGCGGGCTGGTCGAAGCTGACCGCGGTCAAGAACGGTGACGTGCGAACGGTGTCCGACACCGAGATCACCCGGCCGGGCCCGAGGCTCGCCACCGGCATGCGCAATCTGGCGCTCGCGATGTACCCGGACCTCGTCCTGCCACCGGCCAGCTGAGACGACGCATGGCCGTCCGCTCGATCCCCGCCGAACTTCGCCCGACTGGTATCGCCGGTCGGTTCCGGAGCCGGCCGGTGATCGTCGGCCTGGTCGGCGTCGCCCTGCTCGTCGTCGCGCTCGTCGCCGGCGTCACCGTGGGATCGATCGCGATCGGCCCGCCCGAGACACTCGGGGTCATCCTGAAGCGGACCTTCGGGCTCGACCTCGGTGTGCAGTGGACGGCGGCGACCGAGACGATCGTCTGGGAGCTGCGGCTGCCGCGTGTGCTGACGGCAGCGCTCGTGGGTGCCGGCCTGGCCGTGGCCGGCGCGACGTTCCAGGGGATCGTCCGGAACCCCCTTGCCGACCCGTACGTGCTCGGCACGTCGTCCGGAGCGGCACTCGGCGCCGCCCTCGCGATCGTGCTCCCGGTCGGCTTCACGATCTTCCAGTTCGGCCTCGTCAACCTGTGGGCCTTCATCGGCGCGATGGCCGCGGCGCTCCTCGTCTTCCGTCTGGGCGGATCGGGCGGCCCGGGCGGGATGACGCGGCTCCTGCTCACGGGCTATGCCGTCGGGTCCATCCTGGCCGCGCTGTTGACGATGGCGATGTACGTCTCGGGCGCGAACCTCAGAGCGATCTTCTCGTTCCTGCTCGGTGGCCTCGCGGGGGCATCCTGGGAGCGGCTGATCATCGCGACGCCGCTCATCGTGGTGTCCTCCGTCCTCATCGGGCTCCGCGCCCACTCCCTTGACGGACTGCTGCTCGGCGACGCCGCCGCCGCCCATCTCGGGGTCGAGGTCCGACGCGAGCGCACCCTCCTGCTCGTGCTCGCATCGATGACCACGGCGGCCGCCGTCGCGATCACCGGGCTGATCGGCTTCGTCGGCCTGGTCGTCCCGCACGTCGTGCGGTTGCTCGTCGGCGCAGGAGCGCGACGGGTGGTCCCGATCTCAGCCATCTTCGGCGCCGTGCTCCTCGTGTCCGCCGACCTCGTCGCGCGGCTGCTCGGCGACCTTCCGGTCGGTGTCGTCATGGCCATCCTCGGGGCCCCGTTCTTCCTGGTGCTCCTCCACCAGACGCACTCGGGCTACGAGCTGTGAACCCGATCCTCGTGGCGAACGACGTCACCGTCGCGTTCGGCGACAGGACGATCGTGGCGAACGCCAGCCTGTCGCTCGCGGCGGGCGAGCGGATCGCGCTCGTCGGGCCGAATGGTGCCGGCAAGTCGACGCTTCTGCGCGTCCTGACGGGCGTCCTCGACCCGCGGGCCGGTGGCGTCGAGCTGGACGGACGCCCGATCCGCGAGCTGGACCGGAAGGCCGTCGCGCGCCAGATCGCCGTCGTCCCCGAGCTCGTCCAGCTGCCGTTCGCACTCAGCGTGCGGGAGATCGTCGCCCTCGGACGCCTTCCTCACGACCCACCGATCAACGGGACGCGCGAGATCGATCGTGTCGCCGTCGACGATGCCATCGAACGGGTCGGGGTCGGCCACCTGGCGGACCGCGACGCGAGACGCCTCTCGCTGGGCGAACGCCAGCTCGTGTTCGTGGCCATCGCGCTCGCCCAGGCGGCGCCGATCCTGGTCCTCGACGAACCGACCGCTCACCTGGATATCCGGCACCAGGTCGAGGTGATGGAGCTGCTGGTCGACCTCAACGAACGCGACGGCCGGACGATCATCGCCGTCCTGCACGACCTTGCTCTCGCGGCGAACTTCTTCCCGCGCGTCACGCTCATGAGCGGCGGCCGGATCGTCGCGGATGGGGCCCCCGCGAGCACGCTCGATGCGGGACACATCCGTTCGGTCTTCGGAGTCGACCCCGCCCTCGTTCGACTCCCCGTCG
>JBJMMQ010000159.1:0-27756 GCA_045804705.1 Chloroflexota bacterium | reverse complement strand
CGTCCGCGTCGACTTGCCCCGCCCGCGGCGACTCGCCGACCTCGACACGACGGCCGCCGGCCGGATTGCGGCCGAGATCCGGTCGCACCTCGTCGACACGACGGACGACGAGCGATGACGGGCCATCCGACGACGCCCGCGACCCGCGCCGCCCCGAGCGCGACCGCCGCCGACCCCGCGCAGCCTCCCAGGGCCCGGCGCTGGCTGACGACGTTCGGCCCGGTCGTCGCGTCGCTTGGCGTCTTCCTCGTCCTGTGGCAGGCGATCGTCGTCGCCGGCAGCTACCCGCCGTTCATCCTGCCCGGGCCGCTCACCGTCGCCCAGCGATTCGTCAGGGCGTGGACGGACGGCACCATGTGGCCGCACTTCTCGACGACGCTCATCGAGGTCCTGCTCGGGTTCGCGATCGGGGCGACGCTCGCGATCGTGGTCGGCGTGCTGCTCGCGCGCTCGAGGCTCGCCGAGCGGCTGCTGAGCCCGTACCTCGTCGCGGCCCAGGCGACGCCGATCCTGGCGCTCGCGCCGCTCATCGCCCTGTGGTTCGGGACCGGCCTGCCGAGCAAGCTCGTGATCACGACGCTCATCGTGTTCTTCCCGGTCGCGGTGGCGACGATGGTCGGGCTGCGCTCGGTGGACCCGCGGCTGATCGAGATGGCCCGCGCGTTCCGCGCGACCAACGCGCAGGTCGTGCGGCGGGTCGAGATCCCGGCCGCGTCGCCGGCCATCCTCGGCGGGATGCGGGTGGGCATCACGCTTGCGGTGATCGGCGCGATCATCGCCGAATGGGCCGGCGGCGACCGCGGCCTCGGCGTCCTCATCAACGTCGCCCGCGGCTCGCTGTTCGACATCCCCCTCATGTTCGCCACCCTGGCGACCCTTGCCCTGCTCGGCGTGACGCTCTATCTCGTGATGGTGCGGATCGAGCGCCGCCTCGTCGGGGAGCGCTGAACCGCCGCCCGCTGCATCCGGAACCCCTGTCATTCGCCCGTTCCACGCCCAGGAGGAACCCGCACCCGTGCACTCGATCCGCGCTCCGTTCCGCCCCGCGCTGGCCACGCTCCTCGTCACGGTCGCGTTCGTCGCGGCCGCATGTGCCGGCAGCGCCACGCCGTCGGCCGCCACGCCGTCGACACCCGTCGCCTCCTCGGCCGCACCGAGCGATGCCGCTTCGCCGTCGACCGCCGCCGAGCCGGCGTCGTTGACCGTGGGCCTGGGCTTCATCCCGAGCGTCCAGTTCGCCCAGTTCTATCTCGCGCAGCAGAAGGGCTACTACGCGGACGGCGGCCTCGACGTCGAATTCCAGAACAAGATCGACCCGGACCTCATCACGCTCGTCGGCGCCGGCACGCTCGACCTCGGGATCGGCGACGGGACGAGCGTCATCCCCGCGACAAGCCAGGGCATCCCCGTCGAGTACGTCGCGACGATCTACGGCAAGTTCCCGAACATCGTCTTCGCCAAGGAGTCGTCCGGGATCAAGAAGCCGGCCGACCTGAAGGGCAAGAAGATCGGAACGCCCGGCAAGTACGGATCGAGCTGGGTCATGCTCCAGGCGATGCTGTCGTCGGCGGGGCTGACGACGGACGATGTCGAGATCGTCGAGTACCCCGAGTTCAACCAGGAGGCCGCCGTCGAGCAGGGCGCCGTCGACGCTGCGACGGGTTTCGCGAACAACGAGCCGATCCAGCTCGAGCAGCACGGCGGGAAGCCGGTCGTCCTGCACGTCGACGACATCACGCCACTGCCAGGCCCCGGATTGATCGCCTCGACCGCGACGCTCGACGCGAAGCACGACGCGATCTCGGCCTTCGTCGCGGCCACCCTCCAGGCTATGAACGAGATCAAGGACGATCCGGCTGCCGGCCTCGATGCGGCGATCGCCACGATCCCGGAGCTCGCCTCGTCGCGCGACACGCAGGCCGCCATCCTTGCCGCGACCATCGACTCGTGGGCGGGACCGGTCCAGACGGATCACGGGTTGGGCGCGATCGACCGGGACGGCTGGACGTCGTCGATCACCTTCATGACGGGTCTCGGGATGGTCAAGGAGCCGGTCAAGACGGACGACATCGTCCGCGAAGACCTGTTGCCGTCCGGCGACTGAGGGGTTCGTGGTGTCTGCCGGCGGCATCTGACGATCGACGCGCTGCCCCTCGGGTTCGAAGCGGGCCGGGAATCGTCGAAATCGGGTATCATTGGAGGCCCTGCCGCTTCCGCCAGGCGGCACCGCGTGTATGTCATTTCAGGAGTCCGTGTGAACAGTCGCCCACCTGTCAAGCCCGCCACCGTCGAGCCCTTCAAGCACGTCATCGACGAGTACAAACACCAGGCGCAGACGATCACCTGCACCTGCGGATGGCACGGCAGCTCGGCCACTCTCGATCGCGGCGGTTCTGAGTGGACCGCCCACCTCTTCGAAGTTCGCGGCAAGAAGCGCTAGGCGCTCGCCGATGGGCGGCGCTTCCGTGCGTTGACGGGGGGCTCCTCGGAGCGTTTAGCCCCTGATACCGTGGCGCGATGGATCTTCCGAGCGCCCCGCCGTTCGCGCTTCGCGGGCGACTGCTGTCGCCGCTTGGATCAGGCGGGACGCGGCATGAATCGGACGGTCTGGTCGTCGTCGACAGCGCTGGCCGGATCACGTTCGCCGGCGCCGCGGCAGACCGCGCTGACGAGGCCGCGGAGGCCATCGACCTGCGCCCGTTCGTCCTGCTTCCCGGGATGGTCGACCTTCATGCCCACCTCCCCCAGGTCCCGAACGCGGGGGTCGGGTACGCGCTCGACCTGCTGACCTGGCTCGACAGGGTCACGTTCCCGACCGAGCAGTCGTGGTCCGATCCGGCCGTCGCGGAGAACCTCGCCCCGAGCATCTTCGAAGCGTTCGCCCGGGCGGGGACGACGACGGTGCTTGCCTACGGCGTCGTGTTCGAGCCGGCGATGGACGCCGCGTTCCGGGCGGCGGAAGCGCACGGGATCCGGGCGATCCTCGGCAAGGTGATGATGGACCGCGGGACCTACGACCCGGTCATCGAGCCGTCCACGATCCTCGATCGCTCGCTGCGCGAGTCGGCCGACCTCATCTCTCGCTGGCACGGCGCGGACGACGGCCGGCTCGGCTATGCGGTGACGCCTCGCTTCGCCGTCTCCTGCACGGCCGACATGCTCCGCGAATCGGCGGCGCTCGCCGCGACCACCGGGACGTGGTGGCAGACGCACGTCAGCGAAGACCCGTTCGAGATCGCCGAGGTGGCACGCCTGCACCCCGAGGCCGAGGACTACGTCGACGTCTACGACCAGGCGGGCGGCCTGGGAACGAGGACCGTCCTCGCCCACGGCATCCACCTCTCCGACCGCGAGCTCTCGCGGCTCGTCGCGACCGGCACGCACGTCGCGCATTGCCCGGCCTCGAACCTGTTTATCGGTGCTGGCGTCATGCCCCTCGCACGCTACCGCGACGCGGGCCTGTCGATGGGCCTCGGGTCGGACGTCTCGGGCGGCCCGGAGACCTCGATCTTCTCTGTCATGCGGGTCGGTGCATACGCCCAGATGGCGCGGCGATCGATGGGCGGTGATGACGCGGTCCTCGACCCGTTCGACTGGCTGCGGATGGGAACGCTCGAGGGCGCCCGGGCACTCGGGCTCGCGGACGTCACGGGCTCGCTCGAGGCAGGCAAGGAAGCGGACGTCATCGCGGTCGACGCCTCGTTCGTCGCCCCGCTCGCCGGCCAGCCGCCCGACGACGATCCGACGGCGCTCGCGTCGCGTCTCATCTTCCGGACCCACCCCGACATGGTCCGCGCGGCCTGGGTGCGGGGACACCGTCTGGCCGGACCCGGGTCGGCTATCGTCGCCGGATGAGCGAGCACGCCGACCTGCTCATCACCGGCGGGACGATCGTCGATGGCACCGGCGAGCCCGGCCGTCCCGGGTCGGTGGCGGTGGTCGACGGACGGATCCGTGTCCTGAGGACTGACGAGCCTGCCCCGGCGAACGTCGGCCGGACGATCGACGCGACCGGCCGGGTCGTGGCACCGGGCTTCATCGACCTCCACAGTCACGGCGGCCTTGTCATCCTCGCCGATGGCCGGCACGAGCCGAAGGTCCGGCAGGGCGTCACCACGGAGGTCGTCGGGGTGGATGGCAACGGCTTCGCGCCGTTCACGACCCGAGCGGATCTCGAGGCGTTCGTCGACCTCGATTCAGGGCTAGATGGACGCCCGGAGATCGACTACGACTGGACGTCGGTAGAGAGCTATCTCGATCGCTACGACGGGACCGTCAGCGTCAACGTCGCCACGCTCGTCGGCAACTCGCAGCTCCGGATCGCGACGCTCGGCTGGGACGACGTTCCCGCCGACGCGCATGCCCTCGACCAGATGCGCGGGATCCTGCGGGACGCGATGGGCGAGGGCGCGTTCGGCCTCAGCTCCGGCCTCGACTACCCGCCCGGGTCGTTCGCGACCACCGAGGAGCTCGCGGCGCTGACGGCGGAGGCCGGACGGGCGGGCGGCTTCTACCACAGCCACGTCCGGTATCCGCTGGGCGACCGGTACCTGGACCCCTTCAGAGAGGCGATCGAGATCGGCCGGCGGGCCGGGGCGCCCGCCCACATCACCCACTTCTATCACCGTGCGACGTTCCCGGGTGGTCCTGGGCCGATGCTCGCGCTCATCGACGACGCCCGAGCCTCCGGTCACGACGTGACCTTCGACACCTATCCCTTCGAATGGGCGAGCACGCGCCTGCTGATCCAGCTGCCGCAATGGATCCAGGCCGGTGGTCCCGTGCCACTCAAGGAGCGGCTCGCCGATCGCGCTGCCCGTGACCGCGTGCGCGCGGAGCTGGCGGCGCGCGGTGCATCCTCGACCAGTGCCGCCGGTTGGTCGGATCTCCGTCTCGGAGCCTTCCGCCATCCCGAGAACCTGCGCTGGGAGAGCCACTCCCTGGCGGATGTCATGGCCGAGACGGGGCGCGACGCGACCGACGTCATCTGCGACTTGCTCCTCTCGGAGGACCTGGGAGTCGCGCAGGTGACGTCCGGCCCGGCCGAAGACACCCTCCCGCTGTTCGTCGCCCACCCGGTCGGGATGGTCGGCACCGACAGCACGTTCCTTGGCGAGAAGCCCAGTCCGAGGACCTATGGCAGCTTCCCGCGCATCCTCGGCCAGTTCGTGCGTGACGAGGCACTGCTCAGTCTCGAGGAGGCGGTCCGCAAGATGACCTCGGCACCCGCCGCGCGCCTCGGCCTCCACGACCGCGGCGTCATCCGGGACGGGGCCGTCGCCGACCTTGTCGTGTTCGATCCCGCGACCGTTCGGTCGACTGCCACGTACGACGCACCGCGCTCGTACCCGATCGGCATCGAGCACGTCATCGTCGGGGGTACGCCCGTCGTCGATGGCGGCGTCCACACGGGTGCGACGCCGGGCCGGGCGTTGCGCCACGGGCGCGACTGAGGCGCCGGTGCGGTTTCGTGTCCATGAGCCGGCCGTCGCTCTGACCGATCTCGCGATCGGGGTCGAAGCCGCTTCCTTTGCGCTCCTGCTCACCAGGGCGGGTGGCGACGATGATCGCCGTTCCCCTGAAGCGGTCACGGCACGGCGCTGGTTCGTCGTGTTCTTCGCGGCGACGAGCCTTGCCGCACTGACCGGTGCGGCGCTTCATGGCCTGTTCGTCGACCGTGAGGATCCGGCGCGGCGCCGTCTGTGGCGAGTCTCGCTCGGATCGATCGGCATCGCCGGGCTGTCCGCTTGGTGCCTCGGCGCGGTCCTGGCGCTGCCGCGTGCATCGGCAGTCAGGCTCGAGAGAACGATGATCGCCGTCCACGCGGCGTATCTGGCTGTCCTCTCCCGGACGAGCCCGCCGTATTCGGTGGCCATCGCCACCTACATCCCGGGTTCGGTGGCGCTCGGTGTCGCGCTCGTCCGCGGCATCGCCGACTCGGCCGTCCGCGTGCCGTCGGCGATCGCATTGGCAGGCCTGAGCCTCACGTTCGGCGCAGCGGCGGTCCAGGTGCGACGCATCGCGATCCATCCCCGGCTGTTCGATCACAACGCGACCTATCACGCGATCCAGGCGATCGCGATCGCCTGCTTCTACGCGGCGGCGCGAGGGTTCATTCAGCCGACCGGCCGAAGGTAGCTCCCGAGCACGAACAGCCAGGCGGCGAGGACGACGTGGAAGACGATCGGTATCGTCCGCCCGGTCCAGCGGGCTTCCGGGTGCCGCCACATCCGGACGCCGTACCGGACCGGCATCGACAGGCCGTAGGGCCACGCGATGGCCAACAGCAGCGTTCCGAGGGCGGGTCGCGGATCGGTGATGATCGGCCAACCGAGCGCGAGGCCGACAACGGTGACTGCCATGACCACGAGCATCACGACCTGGGTGGCGAGCAGCTGCGGGTAGGGCAGGACGCCCGAGTACCACTCGGACATCGGTGGCAGCCACGCCGGGGACCAGCGCGCCACGATCGCCTGGCCCGCCACCCGCAACGCGAAGACGCCGGTCAGGAGGCCGAGGAGTAGCGCGGCCGTCATCGGATCGGGAAGGTGGATCCCGGGCGGAAAGCCGCTCACGGACGCGCGGTACCGAGCCGGGCCGCGACCAGTCTCGCCGCCAGCGGAGCGTCATGGCGGATGTTCGCGATTCCACCCGACGCGTCGTATTCGTGCCCGACGAAGTAGAGATCCGGCTGCTCGGCGCTCACCACCCGGTCGTTCCGGCGTGCGAATCCGCGTGCGTCTCGGGTGACGATGCCGGCCAGCGGGTCGAGCGCCGCTCGGAAGCCGGTCGCGAGGATGACCTCGTCGAACGCCGCCTCGGACCCGTCGACGAATCGCACGGTCGTCGGCGTGAACCCGATCACGCCCGGCCGCACGACGACCGTCCCGGCGGTGATCGCGTCGGGCAGATGCATGCCGATCAGCGGGACCTCGTCGAGCGGGCTTGCGCTCGAGCGCGGCAGCGAGGCCGGCAGGCTCCGCATCCGCCGGCGCGTCCCTGCCGCGACGATCGGTCCGGCAAGAGCCCGCGGTAGCCGCCTGACGAGCATCCCGATGTACTGACTCGGGATGCCGGCGATCTCGCGAGGGACGACGACGACGCCCGATCGGATCGAGATCGATACCGGTGCCGCGACGGCGGCCAGCTCCGCGGCGATCTCCCCGCCGGAATTCCCTGCGCCGACGACGAGGACCCGGCGGCCCGCGAATGCCTCCGGCCGGTGGTAGTCGATGGAGTGACGGACCCGTCCCCTGAAGGCGTCGCGGCCGGGCAGATCGGGAACGAAGGGGGATGCGGCGATGCCGGTCGCGACGATCAGGACACGACAACGCAACGGTTCCCCGACGCTGTCCCCGCCACCCGCGATCTCGAGCACCCACCGATCGCCCTCGCGCTGAACCGAGGTGACGGTCGCTCCCGTCTCGACGGGCAGGTCCATCGCGACCGCATACTCCGCGAGGTAACGGACGAACCGGTCGCGCGTCACGAACATCGGATCCGAGCGCCGGAACGGCCGCCCGGGCAGGGACGAAAGGTGCCGACCGGTATGGAGCACGAGTCCGTCGTAGTAGCGTCGCCAGCTCTGGCCGATCTCGCCCCGTTCGATGACGAGGTGGTCGACGCGGCGCTTGCGCAGCTCTCGCGACACGGCGAGTCCCGCCGGTCCTGCGCCGATGACCATGACGTCGGCCTCACGCGCTGGGTGCATCATCGCCCTCCACGGTCGCGCCACCCTACCTCACGACCGTCGGGGGAGGGTCGACGATGACGACGACAAGCGATGGCCTCGTGCTGAACGACGCGCACTCGGCGCTCAACCCCACGACCGTGGCGCGCATCGTCCGGCCGGCTGCCGTAGCCGACGTCGTCACCGCGGTCCGCGGCGCTGCCGCCGACGGACTCGGGGTGAGCATCGCCGGTTCCCGCCATGCGATGGGGGGCCAGCAGTTCGGCACCGGCACCGTCCACCTCGACATGCGAGGGATGAACCGGATCGTCGGCCTCGACGAGGAGACCGGGATCGTGGACGCCGAGGCCGGCATCGAGTGGGCGGAGCTCATCGACGGCCTCCTCGCGCTCCAGGCGGACCACGTGGACCAACCCGGGGCATGGGGCATCCGCCAGAAGCAGACGGGCGCGGACCACCTGACGCTCGGTGGCGCCCTCGCTGCCGATGTCCACGGACGCGGCCTGACCCAGCGGCCGATCAGCGCCGATGTCGAGTCGTTCACGCTCGTCGACGCGGCGGGTGAGGTGCGCGAGGTCAGCCGGACGACCGATCCCGAGCTGTTCGGACTCGTCATCGGCGGCTACGGGCTGCTGGGAGTCGTCACCTCGGTCCGTTTGCGCCTCGCGCCACGGCAGATCCTTCGTCGCGTCGTCACGCTCACGACCGTCGACGAGCTCATCGAACGGTTCGACGAGCGAATCGGCGAGGGGTTCCTGTTCGGCGATTGCCAGTTCTCGATCGACGAACGCTCGCCGGACTTCCTCCGGGTCGGCATCTTCTCGTGCTATGGCCCCGACGAGACGGCCACAGCGATCCGCGAGGGTCAGCGGGCGCTATCCCGGATGGATTGGGGCCGCCTCCTGTACCTGACGCATACCGACCGCGCCGCGGCGGCCGAGGCGTACGTGACGCACTACACGGCCACGTCCGGGCAGCTCTACTGGTCGGACCTTCACCAGCGAAGCGAGTACATCGCGGGCTATCACGCGATGCTCGACACGTACCTCGGAGCGACCGTTCCGGGCAGCGAGATCATCACCGAGCTGTACGTCCCCCGGGAACGGCTGGCGGCATTCATGGTCGACGCCGTCGAGGCGCTGCGTGACGGGGACCCGCTCGTCGTCTACGGCACGATCCGGCTCGTCGAACGCGACGAGGAGGCGGTCCTGGCCTGGGCTCGCGAACCGTGGGCCTGCATCATCTTCAACCTCCACACGCCCCACGACGATGCGGGTCTGGCGAGCTCTGCCGAGGCTTTCGGGCTGCTGATCGACATCGCCCACGCACACGGCGGGTCGTTCTACCTCACCTACCACCGCTTCGCCTCGCTCGCGCAGGTGGAGGCGGGCCATCCACGGTTCCGCGAGTTCATCGCGGCAAAGCGCCGGCTCGACCCCGACGAGCGCTTCACGAGCGACTGGTATCGGCATTACACGGCGGCGCTCGACCACTGATCCCCGTCCTCCCGGTGATAGAGTCAGTCGCCATGGAGGATGGCCCGTGCCCGACCTGACGACGCGGACCGAGGCGCCCACGCCCGTCGTCGTCCAGCCCGGAACCGTCGTCCCAGGTCGTGCTCGCGGCGCGGCGCCGCTCCGCCGTGAAGGTCCGGCGAAGCTCACGGGTGCCGCCAAGTACGCCGACGACCTGGTCTTCCCGGGTGCCTGGTACGGCGCCACGATCCGATCGACCGACGCCCATGCCCGATTCGTCGCGCTCGACCTCGATCCCGGATTCGACTGGTCGACGGTCATCGTCGTCACCGCCGACGACATCCCGGGCGAGAACCTGGTCAGCGCCATCAAGGAGGACCAGCCGATCCTGGTCGCGCTCGGTGGCGAGATCCAGCACCACGCAGAGCCGCTGGCACTCATCGCCGCGCCGGACCGCGCAACGCTCCGGGCAGCCCGGCAGGCGGTCACGGTTCGCACCGACCCGCTCCCACCCGTGTTCGACCCCGAGGAGTCGGACCATCAGTTCGCGGCCTACGAGATGGCCGTCGGCGACCCGGATGTCGCGTTCGCGGCGGCAGACCTCATCCTCGAGGGCGAGTATCGGGTCGGCCACCAGGAGCAGCTCTACATCGAGAACAACGCGATGATCGCGGTCCCGACCGGCGACGGCGGGGTCACCGTCCACGGCTCGCTCCAGTGTCCGTACTACGTTCACACCGCGTTGAAACGGGGCCTCGCGATCGACGACCGGCAGGCCCGCGTCGTGCAGGCCGAGACGGGCGGCGGGTTCGGTGGCAAGGAGGAATACCCGTCGATGATCGCCCTCCACGCGGCGCTCCTCGCGGGCAAGGCCCACCGTCCGGTGCGGATGATCTACGACCGCCACGAGGACCTCGCGGCGACGACCAAGCGGCACCCGGCGATCGTCCGCCATCGGACCGGAGTGACGCGGGACGGTCGCCTCCTTGCCCAGGACATCGAGGTCGTCATGGACGGCGGCGCGTACTGCACGCTCACCCCCGTCGTCCTGTCGCGCGGCGCCATCCATTCGGGCGGGCCGTACCGCTGTCCGAACGTGAGGATCCGGGCTCGGGCGACGCGGACGAACACGCCACCGAACGGTGCATTCCGGGGGTTCGGCGCGCCACAGACCGAATTCGCCGCCGAGACCCACCTCAACCGGATCGCCGACGCGCTCGGCATCTCCCCGCTCGAGATACGGCGGCGCAACATCTACCGGATGGGCGACACGACACCGACCGGCCAGGTCCTGCGCTCGAGCGTCGCCGGCGAAGAGGTCCTCGAGCGCGCAGCAGAGGCAGCCGAGTTCGAGCGCTTGCGGAGTCGATCCGGAGCGGCGCGTTCCAGGCGCGAGGGCTCGGGCACGATCCCCGGGTCGCCGCTGCGCACGAACCGCGACCGCGTCGCTACCGGGATCGGACTTGCGCTCGCCTGGCACGGTGCGGGCTTCACGGGGTCGGGCGAGGTCCATCTTGCCTCGGTCGCCTCGATCGAGCTGACCGCCGAGGGCCGCATCGACATCCTCGTCGCCTCGACCGAGATGGGGCAGGGGACCAAGACGATCTTCCCCCAGCTCGTCGCCGACGCCCTCGATGTCCCGATCGAGGCTGTCGACATCGCGCCGCAGGACACGGCGTACGTGCCTGACTCGGGACCGACCGTCGCATCGCGCACGGCCATGGTCGTCGGCGGGCTGCTCATCCAGGCTGCCGGTCGGCTCCGGCGGGACGTGGAGTCGACGACGGGCGGAACGTTCGCCCAGACGTACCGGGAATACGCCCGCGAGCGCGGCGGCATCCGCATCGACCAGCGCTTCGAACCCTATCCGGGCGTCGGCTTCGACGACGCGACGTATCGCGGCGATGCCTACCCCGCATTCGGCTGGGCCGCGTGTGCCGCGACCGTCGACGTCGACCTCGACACAGGCGAAGTCCAGGTTCGGGATGTCGTGGCCGTCGACGACATCGGCAAGGTCATCCATCCCGTCCTCGCCGAAGGCCAGGTCGAGGGCGGCACGCTCCAGGCGGTCGGCTACGCGACGATCGAGGAGATCAAGCTGCGCGACGGCCGCTATCTCAACGACCGGCTGGCGACGTACATCATCCCGACCTCGCTCGACGCGCCACGGATCACGACGATCCTCGTCGAGGCGCCGTTCGACGCGGTCCCACACGGGGCGAAGGGCGTGGGTGAGCTGCCGATGGATGTCGGGGCCCCGGCCGTCGTCGCGGCCATCGCGGATGCGACCGGCGCCTGGATCACGGACCTGCCTGCCAGCCCCGAACGCATCCTCGCGGCACTCGCCGGCGTGCCGTCCGCGGCGCCGCTCCCGCCCGGCGCGTCGGAGCCGGCGCCGACCGCGCGCCGATGACCCGCTACCGGCTGACCGTCAACAAGGCGCGTGTCGAGGTCGATGTGCCCGGCATGCGCCGCCTCCTCGACGTCCTTCGCGAGGACCTCGCCCTCACCGGGACCAAGGAAGGCTGCGGCGAGGGGGAGTGCGGCGCGTGCACCGTCCTCCTCGACGGGGCGCCGGTCGATTCGTGCCTCGTCCCCATCTGCCAGGCGGCCGGGACGACCATCTCGACCGTCGAAGGACTGGCCCCGCGCCCCGATGCCCTCGATGGTCTCCAGCAGGCCTTCCTCGA
The DNA here is from genome assembly GCA_045804705.1 of Chloroflexota bacterium. Classification (GTDB taxonomy): domain Bacteria; phylum Chloroflexota; class Limnocylindria; order Limnocylindrales; family CSP1-4; genus SPCO01. Next base: position 15,901 of record JBJMMQ010000159.1, on the reverse strand, counting down.
GACGGGCGGCGCGCAATGCGGCATCTGCACGCCCGGGATGCTGATGGCGGCTCGAGCCTATCTCGACGCCGGTGGCGGTCCCGAGGACGAGGCGATCCGCGAGGCGATCGCCGGCAACCTCTGCCGCTGCACCGGCTACACGAAGATCGTCGAGGCGATCGCTCGCGCCGCAGGAGGACCCGACCGATGACCCAGAACCCGGACAGGATCGCCGTTCCCACGAACGGCAAGGGTCCGCATCCCATCGCGACGTCACTCGCACCGCTCCGCGGCGAACCGCCGACCGCCGAGCCGCCGTCGGCCGCCGTCGACCCGACCGACCCGGCGCTTCTGGGCGCCGTCTCGCCGAGGCAGCTCGCGATCGGGTTCGGGATCGTCGCGTCGCTCGTGCTCCTGGCTCTCGGCCGGTCCCGGACCCGACGGGGTCGCTGAGGCCGATGCCGGTCGAGCCACCCGTCACGAGCCCACGCGACCTCGCAGAGGCCTACGCATCCCTCGCCACCGCCCCTGCCCGTCCGATCGCAGGCGGAACAGACTTGATGGTGGCCCTGACGGGCGAGCTCGGCGACCCGCCGGACCGGATCCTCGACCTGTGGGCGCTCGACGAGCTACGCGGGATCAACCTCGATGGCGACGCCATCAGCCTCGGCGCGCTGACGACCTACACGGATGTCCGCCGGTCCGCGCTCTGCGGCGAGCATCTCCCGGTCCTCGTCGAGGCAGCCGCGACGATCGGCGCGGCCCAGATCCAGAATCGCGGCACGCTCGGCGGGAATGTCGCCAATGCATCCCCGGCGGGCGACACCCTGCCGGTCTTCCTCGCGGCGGACGCGGTCTTCGTGCTGGGCTCGGCACGCGGGGAGCGAAACGTGCGTGCGAGCGAGTTCTGGCCCGCCTATCGCCGCACGGCGCTCGCTCCCGACGAGCTCCTGCTGCGCATCCGCGTCCCGTTGCTGGCCGGCCGCGAGATGCGCTTCCGCAAGGTGGGGACGCGTCGCGCGCAGTCGATCAGCAAGGTCGTCGTCGCACTCGGTTGGCGGGACGGATCGGTCGCAGACCCTCTCGCACCGATCTCGCCGTGGACCGGCGTCCGGCTGGCGCTCGGCTCCGTTGCCGCGACACCGATCCGTGCCACGGCCACGGAAGCCGCCCTCGAGGGCCGTCCCCCGACGCCGGAAACGGCCGATCGTGCCGCGGAGGCCCTCGCCGCCGAGCTCCAACCGATCGATGACGTGCGCTCGACTGCCGAATACCGCCGTCTCGTGGCCGCGCGCGTCCTCCACCGGCTCATCCGCGAGGCTGGTGGCTGGTGATCCGGTGATGGCCGCGCGGCCGGCAGCCTCGCTCGACATCGACGAGCTCGACGTGATCGCCCCGGGCGCGTTCGCGGCGGCGGTCGCTCCGCTGTTCGAAGGCGCACGCGGCTTCCTCGGTCGCCTGGCGCTCGCGCGGCCGTTCGATTCGGTCGAGGTCATGTTCGAGCGAGCACGGGAGATCGCCCACTCGATGCCGCCCGACGAGCAGATCGAGCTGATCGACGCGCATCCGCGGCTCGGCGCGTCGGCGGCGGCCGTCTCCGACCTGTCGCGGGCCGAGCAGTCGGCGGGCAGCGGCGATGGGGTCGTCGCCACCGAGCTCGCCCGGCTCAACGCCGAGTACGAGGCGCATTTCGGGTTCCGCTACTGCGTCTTCGTCGCCGGCCGGTCGCGGGTCTCCCTGCTGCCCGACTTCGAGGCCGCCCTCGGCGCCGACCGCGATGCCGAGATCCACCGCGCACTGGACGCCGTCATCGACATCGCCCGGGCGCGATATGCGACCCTGACCGAATGATCGAGCTCGCCTCGAACCGCTACGGCAAGGCCGCCATCCGGCTCGTCCGTGTCGCCAGGAGTCCCGACGGCGACCGGCTCCGCGACCTGACCGTGGCCATCGCTCTGGAGGGTGACTTCACCGCGGCGCATACCGATGGCGACAACACCAACGTCATCGCGACCGACACGATGAAGAACACGGCGTACGCGTTCGCCAAGGAGCATCTCGACGGTCCGCTCGAGGACTACGGCCGCGCCCTCGCCGAGCACTTCCTGGCGTCCCCGCAGGTCGACGTCGCGACGGTCAACATCAAGGGCCACCAGTGGACGGCGATCGACGTCTCGGGGAGACCCGCGCCCGATGCGTTCGTGCGCGGCGGCGAGGGCACCCGCGTCGCGACGATCACTGCCTCTGCGGCGGCCACGACGATCGAGGCCGGCGTCGAGGACCTCGTCGTCATGAAGACGACGCGGTCGGCCTTCAGCGGCTTCCCGCGCGACCGATACACGACGTTGCCCGAGACCGATGACCGACTGATGGCGACGAAGCTGACGGCGATCTGGCGCTACGGCTCGCCGGACCTCGATCTCGACGGCGTCTTCCTCGCCGTGCGCACGACGCTGCTCGAGGTCTTCGCCGACCACGACAGCCCGTCCGTCCAGACCTCGATCTGGATCATGGCGAAAGCGATCCTCGACCGCCACGACGAGGTGGAGGAGGTCAGGATGGTGTTGCCGAACCTCCATCACTGGCTTGTCGACCTTCGACCATTCGGGCTGGAGAACGACCGGGAGATCTACACGCCGACCACCGAGCCGCACGGCCTGATCGAGGCGACCGTCCGGCGCGGCGAGGGCTGACATGCGTGACGTCCCGCCCGGCATCGAGCTCCGACGCCTCTCCGTGCCCGGCGCCGATCGGATCCTGACGCCTGACGCGCTCGCGTTCGTGGCCGACCTGCAGCGACGGTTCGAGCCCGTGCGTCTCGACCTGCTGCATCGGCGCAAGGAACGTCAGGCCGAGCTCGACGCCGGCGTCCGGCCGGACTTCCTCGTCGCGACCCGAGAGGTCCGCGATGGCGCGTGGACCGTGGCGCCAGCGCCGGTCGACCTCGACGACCGCCGCGTCGAGATCACAGGGCCAGCCGAGCCCAAGATGATGATCAACGCGCTCAACTCGGGCGCGAGCGTGTTCATGGCCGACCTCGAAGACGCGCTGTCGCCGACGTGGGCCAACGTCGTCGCCGGACAGGCGGCCCTCGCGGATGCGGTCCGACGGACGCTCACGTTCGAATCGCCAGAGGGCAAGTCGTACAGGCTCGCCGACCGAACGGCGACGCTCGTCGTCCGGCCGCGCGGCTGGCACCTCGTCGAATCCGGGATCCTCGTCGACGGCGTGCCGATGTCGGCCTCGCTGTTCGACTTCGGGCTGTTCCTCTTCCACTCGGGCGCTGAGGCGCTCCGTCGCGGAAGCGGTCCGTACCTCTACCTCGCCAAGCTCGAATCGCACCACGAGGCTCGGCTCTGGAACGACGTCTTCGTCCATGCGCAGGAGGCCCTCGGGATCCCGCGTGGGTCGATCCGCGCGACCGTCCTGATCGAGACGATCCTAGCGGCGTTCGAGATGGACGAGATCCTGTACGAGCTGCGGGAGCATGCCTCCGGCCTCAACGCCGGACGCTGGGACTACCTGTTCAGCGGGATCAAGAAGTTCCGCAGATCGCCCGATCTGTTCGTCCCGGATCGGGCCCAGCTGACCATGACGGTGCCGTTCATGCGGGCGTACACCGAACTGCTCGTCCAGACCTGCCATCGGCGCGGTGCACATGCCATCGGTGGCATGGCGGCGTTCATCCCCAACCGCCGCGACCCGGAGGTGACCGAGGTCGCGCTCGGAAAGGTCCGCGACGACAAGGAGCGCGAGAGCCGGGACGGCTTCGACGGGACCTGGGTCGCGCACCCCGACCTCGTGCCCGTCGCGAAGGAGATCTTCGACGGCGTCCTTGGCGAGCGCCCGAACCAGAAGGACCGTCTCCGCGAGGAGGCGTCCGTGTCGGCGGCTGAGCTGCTGGACCTCACCGTGCCCGGCGCGGCCGTGACGGAAGCCGGTGTGCGGGCGAACATCCGGGTCGCCCTCGCGTATCTCGACTCGTGGCTGCGCGGCGTCGGCGCGGCAGCCATCGACAACCTCATGGAAGACGCCGCGACGGCCGAGATCTCTCGGTCGCAGCTCTGGCTGTGGCGGACGCGCGCCGTGGTACTCGCGGATGGACGGACATTCGATGGCGACATGTACGCGACGGTCCGTGACGAGGAGCTCGACCGCCTCGGTGGGGTGGAGGAGGGTCGGCTCGCCGATGCGGCCGACGTTCTCGATCGGCTCGTCCTTGACGAGGACTTCGCGGAGTTCCTGACCCTCCGGGCGTATCCGCTGCTCGACTGACCCGCGGTCCGTCAGCCTGCCGGTCGTCCCCGCTCAACGTAGGCACCCGCGCCCCGGCGTCCGACGAACGCACCCCTCCGGATCACGTCTCGGCCGCGCACGAAGACGTCGCGGACGGTCCCCGTGACCGACATGCCCTCGTAGGGCGTGTAGTCGCTCGTGTGGTGGAGGTCCGATGCGCGGACCGTTCGGGTCGCAGCCGGATCGAACAGGACGAGGTCCGCGTCGCGGCCGACCTCGAGCGTCCCCTTCGTCGCCAGACCGAACCGGGCGGCAGGCGTCACCGACAGCAGCTCGACCATGCGCTCGAGGCTGATGCGACCCTTCGCGACGCCCTCGCTGTAGAGCATCGTCAGGAGGGTCTCGATGCCAGGCGCGCCGTTGCTGATCTCGTTGAACGGCACGCCGGCCGAAGCCTCCGCTTTCTCCGTGTCGACCCTGTCGGGGACGTGGTCGGTCGCGACGAGGTCGAGGGACCCATCCGCCAGCCCCGCCCACAGCGCTTCGACGTCGGTCGAGCTCCGAAGCGGCGGAGCGATGACGTAGCGGGCGCACGCGGCTGGATCCGGGTCGTCGTAGCGCTCCTCGGTGAGGACGAGGTAGTGCGGGCACGTCTCCGCCGAGACCCGGACGCCGGCTGCCTTGGCGCGCCGGACCTCGTCGAGCGCCGCCGCCGACGACAGATGGACGACGTGGACGGGGGCGTCAGCCATCCGCGCGAAGGCGAGCGCGCGTGCCGTGGCGACGGCCTCGACGTAGCTTGGTCGCGTAGTAGCGTGGTAGCGTGGTGAAACGTCACCACGCTGAATCGCCGCCTCGACGGCGGCGTCGAGCAGGACGGGATCCTCGCAGTGCACCTGGAGCATCCCGCCGTGTGCGGCCATGAGGCCCATGGCCTCGAACAGCCGAGCGTCGGGCAGGCGGAAGTCGAACACCATGAACGCCTTCGAGGTCGCGACGCCCGCCTCGATGGTCGCCGGGAGTTCGGCCAGAGGGTCGGTGCACCGGCCGCTGACGGCGAGACTGAGGCCGTAGTCGATGGCGCTGTCGCCGTCGGTCGCGGCGCGCCACTCGCGGACGCCCGTCAACAACGACAGCTCGGCCGCCGGCGACGACCCGGTTCCCGGGTTGTTGAACGACAGGAACGAAGTCGTCCCACCGTACGCCGCCGCGACAGAGTCCTGGAAGAACCGATCCGGATGGTCGTCCGACGCGACCCGCGTGTGCGTGTGGACGTCGACGACGCCCGGCAGGACCAACATCCCGCTCGCGTCGACGACAGCATCCGCCGCCGCCGCAGGCCCCGAGAGGTCTGCTTCGATCGCCTCGATGCGTCGGCCAACGACCGCGATGTCAGCGACGCGCGAGCCACTAGGTGTCACGACCGTCCCGCCTCTGACGACGAGGTCGGTCATGGCTCGCGTCTGGATCCGGCGTGATGCCGCCTACAGGCATCACCCGAGAAGGGGATGACCGACGGGCCCAAATCAAGCATCAGCTCACGCCACGACGATGTCGGAGGCGGCTCGTCACTCCACCTCGCGGATCGAGATCGCCTGTGCTCCCTCCCACAGACAACGCCGTCCCATCTCACGGAGACGCCCATCCCAGCCCTCATCGGGGATGACGGACGCGAAGTGGTTCGCGGCGAGCTGGCCGACCTTGGACGCGGTCGTGCAGCCGCCGTACGGAAAGAAGATCTCGCACTCGCTGATGCCGCCCGGGTAGATCGCGAGATGGCCAGGCGCGGGATGGGACGTGTGGTTCTCATAGTCGAGGCCGGGCCGGAAGTCGCCGAACGGGATCCAGGTCGACTCGCCGGTCCAGCGACAGTGGATGAGCTTCGACTCGATCGGCAACATGCGGCGGATGGCGTCGATGGTCCGTGGCGCGGCGGCCTCCCAACGAGCGGTAAAGTGGAGGTCACCGACGACGATCTGCAACGTACCCATGCGCGGAGGATAGCGTGGCGCAGAACGCCCAACATCCGGCTCCGACCATCTCCACCCACGTGCTCGACACCAGCCGCGGGCTCCCGGCCGCTGGTGTCCACGTGACGCTCTACCGCCTCGCCGACGACGGCAAGCCGATCCGGCTGAGCCAGTCGCTGACCGACGACGACGGACGGGTCCGCGACCTGCTCGAACGGCCGCTGACGGCCGGCGACTACCGGCTCGACTTCAATCTCGGGCGCGGCGGGTTCTTCGAACGGTTGAGCGTCGACCTGCACATCACGGACGTCCTGCGGAGCTACCACGTCCCGTTGTTGATGTCGCCGTTCTCGCTGTCGACGTACCGAGGCAGCTGAGGGCGTAACCTGGGTCAGCGGATGACGAGGAACGCGTCGACGTCGATGCGTGGATGCCCCGCCGTTCCGAGCGCGACGAGCTTGATCGTGTGCGTCCCTGACCTCGACCACGAGCGTGCCGCGACCACGTTGCGTGGCGTGAAGCTCGACCGGTGGAAGTTGACCGTCGAGACGTAAACGCCATCGACATACAGCTTGGCGCTGCCGCGGCTCGCGCCCTTCGGCGCGACGATCCCGACCGCCCGGCCAGTGAACCGGAAGCTGACCGACGCGCCCTTGCGTGTCGTGTAGCGCTCCCGGCCGGCCGACGCGGACGACGTTCTGTGGCTCCACCACGTGCCGCGATAGGTGACCTTCGAGCTCGTCTCCTGGTAGCGCGCGAGCCTGATCGTCGATGCGCCCGACCAGTCGCCCCAGTTCGTCGCCCCATCGCGGGCACGGACTCGCATCCCCCAGGCGGGGCCGATCGTCAGGGACCTGTCGGCGCTCCGTCCGGATGTTGCGGCCACCGCGGTCGCCCAGCTCCCGAGGTCCGCCCGCTGCGCGAGCGCATAGGCGCCGATCCCCGTTCGATCGTCGGTGCCGGCGGGCCACCCGACGCGAACCGTCGCTCGCGTCGACGACATCTTCGAGCCGGCGACGAAGGCGAATGTGTTCGGTGCCGGCGCGGCCGCGGGCGGTATGTCGTCGAGTGCCCGCCAGGCATCGACGATGCGGCCGGTCGCACTCAGTCCTGCGGTCAGCGGCGATGGCTTGCCGCTACCGAGGACCCGTGCCCGGAGAGCGGCCGGGTCGTTCAACAGCGACGGCCACATCGAGGCGGCGAGCGCGGCAACGCCCGACACGTGGGGTGTTGCCATCGACGTCCCGCTGAGCCAGCCCCAGCCAGGTGTCGGGTACTTGCTGTCGGCCGGGAGCGTGCTCAGGATCACATCGCCGGGCGCCATGATGTCGACGCTCGTCCTTCCATAGTTGGAGAACGAGGCGAGTTCGCCGGTGTTATCGACGGCGGCGACCGAGATGATGTTCGGCAGATCGAACGAGGCCGGCAGCGCAGTCGACGGACCCTGGTCGTTGTCCGACGAATGATTCCCGGCGGCGGCGATGAAGAGCATCCCCGAGTCCCGGATCGCATCGCGCAGGTCCAATGCATCGCCCGGCGCTCCGACGCCGCCCCACGATGCGTTGGCGATACGGACCCCGAACGACGCGGCGTAGTCGATCGCGGCGATCGCCTGCGAGTCGAAGCCGCAGTCGGCCCCGTCGCTCAGGAACTTGAGCGCCATGATCGAGACGCCCGGCGCGACGCCGACGACGCCGGCGCCATCGAGCGACGCCGCGATGGTCCCGGCGACGTGCGTGCCGTGCTTATCGTCATTGAAGTCGTGGACGGTGTTGTCGTCGTGGCAGAAGTCCCAGCCGTGCACGTCGTCGACGTAGCCGTTCGTGTCGTCGTCGATGCCGTTGGTCTCCCTCCCGCCACCGCTCTCTCCCGGGTTCGTCCAGGCGCGTTGGGCAAGGTCGGGATGGCTGAAGTCGACCCCGTCGTCGATGACGGCGACGACGATGCTCGGCGTCCCCGTCGTCACCGCCAAGGCCTGCGGGGCATCGACGTCCACGTCGACCGCGCCGCCTGGCTCGAGTCCCTGCTGGATGTCCTGGCCGGTGTTGTCGAGACCCCACAGCTCGCTCCAGAACTGCTCATCGGTCGGGTCGGCGTCGCGAAAGCGGCGATGGTCGACGCCGACACGCGCCACACGCCGATCCGCCCGAAGCGACGCGATGGTCGCAGTCGCCGTTCCCGGCCGTGCGTGGACGACAGCGGTCCGACGGTTCGGGAGCCGTCCGGCCATCTCGGTCCCTCCGGCGGCACGCAACGCCGCACGACGGCTCACCGCCGACGTCCCCGGACGGAACGTGACGATCAGGCGATCCGGGTCGTCTGCGGTCGGGCGATCCCAGGCGTTTCGCGAGGCCCGGAGTCCGTGGCCGGTCGTGCCCGACGGGCCTGCCGCTCGCGCGGGAACCGCCGGAAGCATCGTCGCGGCGACCAGCACGAGGAGCGACGCAGCGACGCCGAGGGAACGCTGGCCAGGGCCGTGACGGGTCATGTGCTGCGCATCCTATGCCCAACATCACTTGGTCGTGACACGCTAGATGTCACGGGCAGGCGTCACCGTTCGGGTCATGCAAGCACCGACCTTGGCCGACGTCCGACCCATCACACCCATCCGAGTCGTGCCTGACCCGGGCACGGAAGCGCGCGTTCGCCTCGATGGCGACCGCATCCTCGTCGACAGCCTGGCCCTCCACGACCCGGCGCTCGCCGCCTTCATGGCCGAGCGACCCGAGGCCGACCGACCGGATCTCGTCGCGCGCGGGCTGCGCATCGGCCTGCTCGCATTGCAGGACGCAGGGGTCACCCTCAACGTCGACGTGGTGCGCGGCGAGTTCGAGAAGCTCGTCCGGCAGGCGGAGTCGGTCAACGAGAAGGCGGCCCAGGCCCTCGAGCAGACGCTCCGCACGAACTTCGCGGACGGCGACGGGCGGCTGCCACGGACGCTCGAGAAGTTCCTCGGCGACCGCGGCGCGCTGCGCTCGATGGTCGACGAGCTGTTCGACGAGACGAAGCGCGACAGTGCCATCGGCCGGATCGGTTCGATGCTCGAGCGGTACTTCGACGGCGACGCGTCGAAGCTCGCCGTCCTGCTCGACCCGACCCGACTCCACTCCCCGATGCACCAGTTCCGCCAGGAGATGACCGATGGCTTCAAGTCGCTCGAGGAGCGGCTGGTCGCGATCGAGGCCGCTGCCGCCGCACGCGGTGTCGAGCGCGCTCGGTCCACCGCGAAGGGCGGCGACTTCGAGGACCTCCTTGAGACGATGCTCGCGGATCTCGCCCGCGGCACGGGCGACCTGCTCGATCGGACCGGGACCGATACCGGTGCGGTCATCAAGTCGAAGAAGGGCGACTTCGTGCTGACGCTCGACGCACGGGTCGCGCGCGGCTGCGACGTCAAGGTCGTGATCGAGGCCAAGGACCGGCCGATGTCCATGCGTGCCATCCGCGACGAGCTGCGTGAGGCTCGCGAGAACCGGGGAGCCGCCGTCGCAGTCGTCGTCTTCAGCCAGGCGCACGCGCCGGCGGGGGTCGCTCCGTTCAACCTGGTCGGCGACGATGTCTACTGCGTCATCGACCCGGGCGACCCGGAACCGGCCACGCTCGAGGCCGCCATCCGGCTCGCACGGCTTCTCGCGCTCGCGTCGGTCGTCGAACGGGACGTCGAGATGGACGCCGCTGCCATCGGTGTCGCCCTGACCGCCATCCGAGAGCAGGTCGAAGTCGTGCGAACGCTCAAGGCGCAGCTGACCTCGATCTCGAACGCGACGAAGGCCGTCTGGACGGGTCTCGACACCATGCGCTCGAACATCCTGGCGCGGGTCGGCGAAGCCGAAATGGAGATCCGCGCTCAGCACGAGTAGGTCCGCGACGCGGGGGGGTTGCCACCGTGCGTCACACTTGGCGAATGTTCCGCCGGGTGGCGCTCCTCTTCCTGCTCATGCTCGTCGCCTTCCCGATCGTCGCTCCGGCGACCGCGACAGAGCCCGCCGCAACCCCCGCCGTCGAGCCGCCGGTCGTCGCTGCGCCGACGCCGACGCAGGACGGCCCCCTCGACGCCAGCGGCCGGTTCATCGTCGTCCTTCGCGATGGCGCCAACACGGCTGCCGTCGTCGACAAGGTCCGCAAGCGCGATGGCGTCAAGGCTGACCGGACGTTCGGCAAGGCGCTCCGGGGCTTCTCCGCGAAGCTCGACGCCCACCAGAAGCGCGATCTCCTCGCGGACCCAGCCGTCGTCTCCGTCGTCCCGGACGAGGTCATCCACCTCACAGCACAGCAGGTCCCAACGGGAGTCTCGCGCGTCGGTGGGCTCGTCAATGAGATCGCGAAGATCGACGGAGAGGACACACGGGTCGATGCCGACGTCGCGATCGTCGACACCGGCATCAGCGCACATCCCGACCTGAACCTTGCCGGCGGCCACAACTGCGCGACATCGGACCCCAATGCCTGGCGCGACAGGAACCACCACGGCACGCACGTCGCCGGCACGGTCGGGGCGCTCGACAACGACATCGGCGTCGTCGGCGTCGCCCCCGGCGCGCGCGTGTGGGGAGTCCGCATCCTCAACGACGACGGTGACGGGCTGATCTCGTGGTACCTGTGCGGACTCAACTGGATCCTCGCGCAGCGTGACCCCAACGACGCCAGCCGGCCGCTGTTCGAGGCGGTCAACATGAGCGTGACCAAGGCCGGCAGCGACGACCACAACTGCGGCTACACGACCAAGGACCTCCTCCACCAGGCCATCTGCCGCGTCGTTGCGGGAGGCATCACGGTCGTCGCGGCAGCCGCGAATGACAGCCACAGCGCGACGCACAACATCCCGGCGAGCTACGACGAGGTGATCACCGTGTCGGCCCTGGCGGACACGGACGGGAAGCCCGGTGGCCTTGGCGGCAATCTCTGCTATTCGTGGGGTGGCTACGACAAGGACGACACGTTCGCGGACTTCAGCAACTTCGGGCACGACGTGGACCTCATCGCGCCGGGCAAATGCATCCGGTCGACGATCCCTCCATCGACCTACGGCTACATCTCGGGCACCTCGATGTCAGCGCCGACCGTCACCGGGGCGGTCGCCCTCTACAAGGAAAGCCGGCCGAAGGCGACGCCCGCTGAAGTCCGCGAGGCCCTCCGCTATCTCGGCAACCTCAACTGGAACGTGGCAACGGACCCGGACCCGACGCACGAACCGCTGCTCGACGTCTCGCGCATCGGCCCGCTCGGGACGTTCAGCCTCACCCCCGGCGGCCCCGGCCCGACCGCCGAGGGCGGGAACACCGTCCTCGCTCCGTTCTCGATCGTGAGGAGCGAGACGTTCTTCGAGCGGGTGAGCTTCTCGGTCACGTCTCTGCCAGCGGGCTGGTCCGCGTCGGCCGCGAGCGTCATCGGCTGGACCGCGAACACCGCGAAGGTGAGCGTCACGATCCCGCCGCTCACGCCCCCGGGGACCTACACGATCGGCATCCGCGGCACGAATCAGGGCCGCAGCGCCGAGACGTCGGTCACGGTCAACGTCATCGCCGACGACCCCACTGCCAGGCCGCCGCAGACATCCTTCGTCAACGGCAAGCGGATGGGCTTGAGCACGACCCCGATCCGCGTCGCATGGCCGCCCGCGACCGACCCGTCGTCCGCGATCGGCGGGTACCAGCTCCAGCGAAGTGTCAACGGCGGGGGATGGGGCGGCACCACGTCCGTGCCGGGGACGACGCACTCGCTCCTGACGACCGTCGCGTTGGACACGAACTACCAGTACCGGATCCGCGCCTCGGACGTTGGCGGGCACTGGAGCCCGTGGGTCGTGGCCGCCACCACCGGATTCCACGCGACGGACGAGCGAAGCTCGCGTGTCGTCCGGACCGGCACGTGGTCGAAGGTGTCGAGCTCCAAGGCCTTCAAGCAGACGCTGTTGGGAGCGTCGCGCCCGACCCGGAGGCTGACCATGACGTTCACTGGCCACAGCGTCGGGATCGTCGCTCCGAAGAGCCTGTATCGCGGCAAGGCGTCGGTCTACGTCGACGGCGTCCTCGCGGCGACGATCAGCCTGAAGTCGTCGACGTCGATGACCCGTCGTTTCGTCTTCAGCAGGTACTTCTCGGGCGGCGGGACGCACACCATCCAGATCGTCCCGACCGGCGCAGGCACGCACCCGCTGATCCGAGTCGACGCCTTCGTCGTCGGTCGCTGATCCGCGCTTCGGACGGCTGCGCCGCAGGTGCGGTCCGGAGCGGATAGGACTAGTCGTGCCCCGGACCGCACGCCTAGGCTCGAACCGGACCAAGGGGCCGTAGGCGTGAGTCGCCTCGGCGGCCACAGTGGCCGGCATGTATCGCCGGATCGCCGCCCTGCTTCTCGGCGTGCTCGTCGTTCTCCCGGTCGTCGCCCCAGCGACCGCCAGTGAGCCCTCGGCGAGCCCGTCCTCGCCCCCGACGGAGACGCCAGCCGCGAAACCACTCCAGGTGGTCGCCCCGACCGCGAGCGGCGGCCCGAGCGCCCTCCCGAACGCGAGCACGGAACCGACGCCCGCCGAACCCGAGGTTGACGTCCCTGCGGTCGCGACGCCGGACTCCGCCCCGGCGGGCACGCTCGACGCGACCGGCCGCTACATCGTCGTGCTCCGCGACGGGACGAACACGGCTGCGGTCGTCGACAAGGTCCGCAAGCGCGACGGCGTCAAGGCCGACCGAACCTTCGGCAAGACCATCCGGGGCTTCTCGGCCAAGCTCGACAAGCAGCAGAAGCGTGACCTCCTGGCCGACCCGAACGTCGCCGCCCTCGTCCCCGACGAGGTCATCCACCTCACGGCACAGTCGGTCCCGACCGGTGTCTCCCGCGTCGGCGGTCGCCAGAACACGATCGCCGCGATCGACGGATCGGACCGTCGCGTGGACGCCGACGTGGCCATCGTCGACACGGGGATCGGCTCGCACCCCGATCTGAACGTGGCGGGTGGATACAACTGCTCGTCCTCGGACCGAACGGCGTGGCGCGACAAGAACAACCACGGCACGCACGTGGCGGGCACCGTCGCGGCTCTCGACAACGGCATCGGGGTCGTCGGCATCGCACCGGGCGCCCGCGTGTGGGGCGTCAAGATCCTCAACGACAACGGCTTCGGCTACATCTCCTGGTATATCTGCGGTCTCGACTGGATCCTCGCCCAGCACGACCCGGCCGATCCGACCCGACCGCTGTTCGAAGCCGTGAACATGAGTGTCACGAAATACGGCAGCGACGACCACAACTGCGGCTACACGACCAAGGACCTCCTCCACCGCGCGATCTGCCGTGTGGTGGCGGGCGGAATCACCGTCGTCGCGGCCGCCGCCAACGACTCCCACAACGCCGCCCACAACATCCCTGCCAGCTACAACGAGGTCATCACGGTCTCGGCGCTGGCAGACACCGACGGGAAAGCCGGCGGTCTCGGCGGGAATCGGTGCTATTCGTGGGGCGGCTACGACAAGGACGACACGTTCGCCGACTTCAGCAACTACGGCGGCGACGTCGACATCATGGCGCCGGGCAAATGCATCATGTCCACGATCCCCGGCCCCTCGTACACCTACATGTCGGGCACGTCCATGGCCGCCCCGACCGTGACCGGCGCCGTCGCGCTCTACAAGTCGAGTCGACCGTATGCGAAGCCGGCGGAAGTCCGCGAGGCGCTTCGCTATCTCGGCAACCTCAACTGGAAGGTCTCGACCGATCCGGACTCGACGCACGAGCCGCTGCTCGACGTGTCCCGGATCGGATCGCTTGGCACGTTCGCGCTCGCTCCGGCTGCTGCGACCAACCCGACCGGGGAGGGTGGCACGAGCCTGGCCGTGCCGTTCACGGTCCGCCGCAGCGCGACCTTCTTCGAGCGCGTCCAGCTGTCGATCACGTCACTGCCCGCCGGGTGGACCGGCGCGCTCAAGACGACAAGCCTGATGGGCTGGACGGCCACGGCCGATCAGGTGAACGTGACGATCCCGCGCGACACGCCCCCTGGCACGTACGACATCGCGGTTCGCGGCACCAACCAGCGTCGAACCGTCGAGGCGACCATCCCCGTCACGGTCGTCGAGGATGACCCGACCGCCAGCCCGCCCACGACCACCTCTGTGCCGACCGGGACGACGCTGGGCAGGACGACGACGAGGATCGGCGTCACGTGGCCGACAGCGACCGACCCCACGACGGCGGTCGCCGGCTACCAGGTCCAGCGCAGCGTCAACGCAGGCGCGTGGGGCGCGACGCGCTCGTTCCCCGCAGCGACTCGGGCGTTCGTCGACACGATCGCCCTCGACGCGATCTATCGGTACCGGGTCCGCGCGATCGATGCCGTCGGCCACTGGAGCCCATGGGCCGAGATGACGTCATCGGGCCGCTACCACGCCTACGACGACCGGAGCACGCATGTCCTGCGAGCCGGGAGCTGGCAGAAGCTGGCGACCTCGGCGGCCTTCAAGGGCACCCTTCTCGGTTCGTCGAGCGCAAGCGCGAAGCTGTCGTTGACGTTCACGGGCAGAAGCCTGGCGATCGTCACCCCGAAGGGGCCGAAACGCGGCTCGATCACCATCTCGATCGATGGCGTGGTCCAGAAGGTCGTCAGCCTCAAAGCGTCGACGGCAACGAGCCGCAATGTCGTCTTCGCCTGGTATTCACCGACGCGCGGCACCCACACCGTGACCGTGAGCCCGACCGGGACTGGGACGTACAGGGCGATCCGAATCGATGCGTTCGTGGTAGGCCGCTAGCTGTCGTTGTTGCGACCGCGCCTTGCGCGCGTGGGGTATCGTGGCCGTCCAGACGCCCTGGGCCGGGTATCCCAACGGGCGATAGAGAGCACCGGGAGTCGGAATGGCGCGTGCGATGTGGAAGGGGGCCATCCAGTTCGGATTGGTCACCATCCCGATCAAGCTCTATCTCGCGACGGAATCCAAGGGCATCAGCTTCAACATGCTCCACAAAGAGGATCTGTCGCGGATCCAGATGAAGGTCTGGTGTCCTGTCGAGGACGAGCCGATCTCGCGCTCGGACACCGTCAAGGGCTACGAGTACGCCCCCGGCGAGTACGTCGTCATCACCGACGAGGACCTCGAGAACGTCCCGCTCAAGACCGTCCGCTCCATCGAGATCGAGCAGTTCACGAAGGCCGAGCGCGATGACGCGGCGGTCCGGTTCGTCAAGAGCGCCTACTACGTCGAGCCCGACAAGGTCGGTCGGAAGGCGTTCCACCTGCTCAAGGAGGTCCTCGAGGACGAGGGCCTGACGGCGATCTGCAAGGTGGTCATCAAGGACCGCGAGGCGCTCGCCGCGCTCGACCCGATCGGCGAGACGATGCTCCTGACGACTCTCCACTGGCCCGACGAGATCCGCTCGGTGAACGACCTCGACCTCGGCGAGGAGGCGTACGACTTCAAGCCGGCCGAGCTCGCGATGGCGCGCCAGCTCGTGTCGGCGATGACCAGCGAGTTCGACCCGAGTCAGTACAAGGACGAGTACCGCGAGGCGCTCGAGACCATCATCGAGAACAAGGTCGCGGGCAAGGAGACGGTCGCCGTCGAGGAGCCCGAGGAGAGCGGCAAGCTCATCGACCTGATGGCTGCCCTCGAGGCGTCGGTCAGCGCGGCGAAGTCGGCCCGCGAGTCGAACGCGGGCAAGCCCGTGTCGGTGTCCGAGGCGAAGGAGGCCAAGGAGGCCAAGGCCGCCCGAGCCGCGAAGGCCTC
>JBJMMQ010000158.1:0-10745 GCA_045804705.1 Chloroflexota bacterium | reverse complement strand
ATGCCCTTCTCGACGCCCGCGAAGAATCCCTTGGGCACCGAACCACCAACGACGCGCTCGGCGAACTCGACGCCACCGTCCGGGTTCGGCTCGAGCTCGAGCCAGACATCCCCGAACATCCCGTGCCCGCCGGTCTGCTTCTTGTAGCGGCCGTGGACCTGTGTCTTGCCGCGGATCGTCTCCTTGTACGGGACCTTCGGGGTGTGGGTCACGATCGCGGCACCGAACTTGCGCTTGAGCCGCTCGATGATGACCGCGGTGTGGGCCTCGCCCATCGTCCGCAGGACCTGTTCGCCGGTGGCCGAGCGTTCGAGTCGGACGGTCGGCTCCTCTTCGAGCATGCGTGCGAGGGCGGGACCCATCTTGTCGAGGTCGCCCTTGCTCTGCGGCTCGATGGCTACCATCAGCGACGGCGGGGGAAAGGCCAGGGCGGGCAGCGTCAGCGGCTTCTCTTTGGTCGTCAGGGTGTCGCCGGTCTCGGTGACGGCCAGCTTCGCGACGGCCCCGATCTCGCCTGCCTTGAGCTCGCCGATCGGTTCCTGTTCCTTGCCGTGGAGCAGCAGCAGCTGGCCGATCCGCTCGTCCTCGCTCCGCGTCCCGTTCCAGACATGCGCCTGTGACCGCAGCGTCCCGGATAGCACGCGGAGGTAGGTCAGCCGCCCGACGAATGGGTCGGCCGTCGTCTTGAAGACGCGAACCAGCAGCGGACCTGCCTCGTCGGCCGCGACCTCGACCTCGGCGCCGGACTTGTCGACCGCCTTCGCCGGAGGTTCATCAGCGGGGGAGGGGAGGTACCGCACGATCGCGTCGAGCAGGCCGCGCAGGCCGATGCCCTTGACCGCGCTGCCGACGAGGACCGGCGCGAGCACCGATTCCTTCACGCCCTTCCGCAGACACGCTTCGAGCTCGGCGTCCGCGATCTCCTCGCCTTCGAGGTACTTGGTGAGCACGTCGTCATCAGCCTCGGCCGCGGCCTCGAGCAGCTGGTCCCGGCGACGCGACACCTCGTCGGCCATCCCGTCCGGGATCGGGATCTCCTCCTCGGCCGACCCGTTCCAGCGCCACGCCTTGCCGTGGACGAGGTCCACGTATCCCTCGAACGACTCCGCGGAGCCGATCGCCAGCTGGAGCGGCGCGATCTTCTCGCCGAACCGGGTCCGAAGCGCGTCGAGGGCAGCGCCGGGATCGGCGTTCTCTCGATCGCATTTGTTGATGAAGAAGCAGGTCGCGGTCAGGGTCTCGCGCGCTTCCGCGACGGCATGCTCGAGACCCGCCTCGATCCCGGACGAGGCGTCCATGACGATGACGGCGCCGTCGGCCGCCGTGAAGCCTTCGACCACGTCTGCGATGAAGTCGGGGTAGCCGGGCGTGTCGAGCAGCGAGATCCGGGTCCCGTCCGCCTCGAACGTCCCCACTGCGAGGCTGAGCGACTCCTTGCGCTTCTGCTCCTCGGGCTCGAAGTCGAGATGGGCGGTGCCGTCGTCCACCCGTCCGAGCCTGGGGATGGCTCCGCCCTTGAACAGCAGCTGTTCCGCGAGCGTCGTCTTGCCGGCGCCGGCATGTCCGGCGAGGACGACGCTCCGAAGGTGGGGGAGGTCGACGCTCTTCATCGTCATCGGCTTCGTCCGTCCTTCAACTGCAGCAGGGAGAGGGAGGGGAGACGTCCGGGGAGCGAGGGGTCCCGTCATCATAGTCGGCTATACTCCGGCCCGCGATGTCAGGTCATAGCAAATGGTCAACGATCAAGCGCGCAAAGGGCATCACCGATGCCAAGCGCGGAGCCCTGTTCACGAAGGTCGCGCGCGAGATCAGCGTGGCCGCGCGACAGGGTGGCGGCGACCCCGACGCCAACTATCGATTGCGCCTCGCGATCGAGAAGGCGCGTTCGGTCAACATGCCCGCCGACAACATCAAGCGGACCATCGACAAGGCGACCGGTGGCGGTGAGGCCGAGCAGTACGAGGAGATCGTCTACGAGGGCTACGGCCCCGGCGGCGTCGCGGTCCTCGTCGAGGCCCAGACCGATAATCGCAACCGGACCGCGGCCGAGGTCCGCTCGATGTTCACGAAGTCCGGTGGCCAGCTCGCCGGGTCGGGTGCGGTCGCGTGGCAGTTCGAGCCGCGCGGCCTCATCTCGGTGCCGCGGGACGGCGTCGATGCCGACGAGGTCGCCCTGACCGCCATCGATGCGGGAGCGGAGGACGTCGACACCGACGGCGACGAGACCATCGAGATCTACACGACGCCGACCGAGCTCGAGGCCGTCCGAAAGGCGCTCGAGTCTGCCGGTGTCTCCGTCGAATCGGCGGAGGCGACCATGGTCGCCAAGCAGACCGTCGAGCTCGACTCGTCCAAGGCGCGCCAGGCGCTGCGCCTCGTCGAGCTTCTCGAGGATCTCGACGACGTGTCGCGGGTGACCGCCAACTTCGACATCCCCGAGGACGTCTTCGCCGAGGTCGCTGGATGAAGGTCCTCGGGATCGACCCGGGGACGGCCGCACTCGGTTACGGGATCGTCGAACGGTCGGGTGGTCGCCTGCGCGAGGTCGACCACGGCTGCCTGACGACGAGCCCGGACCTGTCGTTGCCTGAGCGGCTTCTTGCGATCCACGGTCTTGTCGAGGAGCTGCTCGCGCTGCACGAGCCCGATCTCATGGGCGTGGAGCGGTTGTTCTTCAGCAAGAACGTCCAGACAGCACTTGCCGTCGGCCAGGCGCGCGGCGTCATCCTCCTCGCTGGCGCGCAACACGGCACACCGGTCCGCGAGGCGACGCCGAACGAGGTCAAGAGCGCCATCACCGGGTACGGAGCAGCCGACAAGGAACAGGTCCAGCGGATGGTCCAGCTCGTGCTCGGCATGAGCGAGCTGCCGCGTCCGGACGACGCCGCCGACGCCCTGGCCATCGCCGCGTGGGTCGCCAACACCGACCGGGGGGCGGCGCTCGCCACAGCCGGCGTCCTCGACCGGGCCGCCGTGGCCCCGATCACCCGTGGCGAGACCGGCTACGACCGCGCGGTCCGTGAGGCCCTCGCCGCTGAACGTGCCGCCCGCGCCAACGATCGCAACGTCTCCTAGCGCGTCAGATCCGTCGTGATCGCGTCGGTCGAAGGGATCGTCGGAGCCGTCGCGGCCGACTCACTCGTCATCGAGGTCGGTGGCATCGGCTATCGGGTGTTCGCCGCCCCGGCCATCCTGGCCTCCGCGCAACCCGGCAAGGTCCTGAAGTTCCACACCTATCACCTGGTCCGCGAGGATCAGCAGGCTCTGTACGGCTTCCGCACCGTCGAGGAGCTGGGGTTCTTCACCCTCCTGTTGACCGTCAACGGGGTCGGTCCCAAGGTCGCGCTGGCCATCGTCGGGTCTCGGCCGACACCGGACCTGCAGCTCGCGATCATGGCCCAGGACCAGGCCGTCCTGGTCACGATCCCGGGCATCGGCAAGAAGCTCGCCGAGCGGATCATCTTCGAGCTCCGCGAAAAGGTGACTGCGGCGGGCGTCACCGTCTCCGGGCCATCGGTCGCAGGCGCTGTCGCGAGCGAGGGCGAGATCGTCGCCGCGCTGCAGGCGCTGGGCTATTCCCTGGCCGAGGCGCGCGAGGCGTCGCGGATCGCTCTGGCGGACGTCGGAGTCGACTCGACCCTCGAGGAGCGGGTCAAGGCAGCGCTCCGAAGCCTTCTCCGCGACTGACGCGGTCAGGGTACGGCTGATGTCCGATCGAGGCCGAGTCGGACCGCGATCGTCGCGGCCTCCGTGCGCGATTCGACCCCGAGCTTCGCGAGGATGTGTGAGACGTGCACACCGGCGGTGCTCTCGCTGATGAACAGGGCGTCCGCGATCCGCCGATTCGTGTAGCCCTCCGCGACGAGCTCGAGCACCTCGCGCTCACGCGTCGTCAGGCCGAACGGGTCGGCTGGGGCCGCGGGTTCTTCGGCTGGCGGGGCCGGCGCGACCGGAGCGTCCGCCCCCGCTGACACGGGATCCGGCAGGAGGTCGATCCGAAGGCGTCGGGCGAGTCCGTCGATCCGCTCGACGAGGAGGGCGGCCCCGATCCGGCGGGCGATGGCAGACGCGTCGCGCAGGGCGATGGTCGCCGATGCCTGGTCACCCGCGCCGGAGTGCGCTTCCGCCTCCCGCCACAGCGCGTATGCCTCGAGGAACGGGGACGGCCGTCCGGAGAGGGCGGGGCGGAGCGCGGCCCAGTGCTCTGGCCGGTCGTCGCCCGACGCCCGTGACAGCTCCGCGTTGCACAGGTCCATCCGCCAGGCGATCTCCTGGGTGGCGAGGGCGTCGGGTGACGTGAGTCGCTCGGTCGACGCCCGATAACGCTCGATGACGTCGCGGGCTGCGTCGACGGCAGCCGCGGCGCGGACGGCGTCACGACCGGATCGCGCGGCGACCGCGATGTCGGCGGCGGCCCGGATCGCCGGGATCGCGAGCTGGCCGAGGATGACCCCGTCGTCCATCTCGGCGAGGCGCTCGAAGCCATCCCGGGCGATCGCGACGGCCGCGGCAGGATCGCCGTCCCAGTCGGCGATCTCGGTCGCGCACGCACACAGGTCGATGACGAACTGGGCATCTGCGATGCGGCCGGCCTCGGCCTCGGCTGAGGCGAGATGTCGGCGGGCCGCCGCTAGGTCCCCCGTTCGGATCGCGAGGTGGGCGAGCGTCGTGTGCACATGGATCGTTGCGAGTCCAGGGAGCGCTCGCGATACGTTGCGGTCGAGGAGCTCGGCGGCTTCCGGGTAGCGGGCGAGCTCGATGAACATCGCCGCGGCGTTGACCTCGAGGAATGTGAGGAATCCGAGCTCACTGCCGAACCGCGCGATCTGGTCGGCGCCCGCCAGGGCGACCTCGAGCGCCTCCTCGACGAACCCGCCCATCTCGAGTACCGAGCCGAGGTTGGCATAGGCGCGGGGCACGATGGTCGGGTCATCGGCCGGGTCGGCAAGCGCGACCGACCCGCGGAGGAGCTCGATACCGCCGCCGATGTCGCCCAGCGTCGCGAGGTCGACCCCGAGGATGCTCATCGCCCGCGATTCGATGGCCGTGTCGCCGATCGTCCGCGCCATCTCCATCGCCTCGCGCGCGAAGCCGATCGACTCCGACGCTCGCGCTGCCAGCATCAGATTCGCCGCGAGACCGGCCAGGATGCGCGCCCGCGTCGTCGATGCAGCCGTCCCATCCAGCAGCTCGACGGCCTCCTCGAGCGCCTCGATCGAGATCGCCGTGTCGCCGGCGAGCCCGACCGCTGCCCCGAGTCGTTCCCTGGCCAGTGCACGCGCCTCGCGGTCGGCGGCGGCCGTGCCGGGCGAGCGCGCGTCGACGAGTTCCAACGCGTGCCGCGCGTGGTCGACGGCGCGCGAGGCATCACCGACGAGGTTCGCCGACGCGCTTGCCGCATCGAACAGCCCGACCAGATCGCGTCCGGCTGGCAGGTCCGCCGGGTCGGCAAGGTCCCACAGCTCGATCGCCAGTTCGTACTGGCGGCTCGCCTCGCCGTAGGCGAAGACAGCCCGCGAGGCGTCACCGGCAGCGATAGCGGCTGGTAGTGCGCGGGCAGACTCGTGCGCGGCCGTCCAATGATGGGCGATCTCGACCAGGCGACTCGCTTCGGCCGCTCCACCACCGGGGACCGGCCGGCTGGCCATCGCGCGGGCATACGCGCCGTGGAGCGCGCGTCGCTCCGAGGGCAGGAGCTGGTCGTAGGCCGCCTCCTGCACGAGCGCGTGCCGGAACTGGTAGCGCTCGACACCGGCCGTCCTGTCCACGACGAGGAGCTGCGCGTCGACCGCCTCGCGGATGGCCGTCGCGAGGTCGACCGCGGACGCGCCGGACACCTCGGCCAGGACATCGTGCTCGACCTCGCGTCCGGCGACGGCCGCCACCTCGATGAGATGGGCGGCCGTCTCCCGGGCCTGCGACAGGCGGACGAGGAGGACGCCGCGGAGCGTGTCCGGCAGGTGCTCGCGGGCGCCGGCTTCGCGATGCGACGCGGCGACGAGCTCCTCGGCGAAGAACGCGTTGCCGTCGGAACGGCGGGCGATGGACTCGAGGAGCCGCGGCGTCGGTGGCGCTCCGAGGATGCCGGTCAGGAGGTCGATGAGCTCGCGCTGCCCGAACCGAACGAGGTCGAGCCGATCCACATGCGGCTGGCGTTCGGCCTCGGCCAGCCATGCGGTGAGGGGGTGACGGCGGTGGAGGTCGTCCGAGCGGAACGTGCCGACGATGCACAGCCGCTCCTCGCGCATGTTCCGCCACAGGAAGGCCAGCAGGTCGCGCGTCGATCGGTCGGCCCAGTGGAGGTCCTCGATCACGAGCAGGACGGGTCGTTCGACGGCGAGACCGTCAAGGAGGCTGAGCATCCCCTCGAAGATCCGGATCTGGAGCCAGTCGGCCCCCGACGAGCCCGACATGACCGAGCCGTCGTCGGTCGCCGCCTGGGGCAGCAGCTCGGGGACGAGGCGGGCGAGGACCGGGAGCGTCGGGCCCGCCGCGGCTGCGATGGTGTCTGGGTCGACGTCGCGGGCCAGCGCTCGGAGCACCTCGACGATCGGGCCGAATGGGAGGGCGTCGTCACCGAGAGCGACCGAGCCACCCTCGAGCACGAGCCAGCCGTCCTCACGGAACCGCGCCGCCGCCTCCGCCACGAGCCGGCTCTTGCCGACGCCGGCCTCGCCACCGACGAGCACGATCGAAGGGTTGGAGTCCTGCGCCGCCCGGGCGGCGGCCACGAGCGTGGCGAATTCATCGGAACGACCGACGAACACCGGGCTGGACAGGCGGCGGGGCATGCCGCCGATGATAGACCGTGGGTGTCACGCCCCTCCCCCAGTCAGGGAGGGGCGTGACGACCGGCCTCACGCCCCAGATGGGCCGGCCAGTGGAGATGCCGATCGGGGTCCACCGATGTGGAGATTGCTCACCGCGTCGCGAGCCTTGCCGAACGCGCGCGTCAGGCTGATCCCGCCACGGGCCGTGCCGTCATCGGGCTCGCCGCCGCGGGCCGCGCGCTCGAGAGCGCGCTGGGTCATCTCGCGTTCACGGTCGATCTCGTTGAGCCAGAGGAATGTCGTCGGATGCATGTACACGTCGGGCCTCCTGTGAGTGCTCGCCCCGTGTCTCCGAGGCCGTGCCGACACGCTATGGGCGCGGCCCTGCGGCCCACATCGAGCATCCTGTGCATCCGCGGGTCCGGCGACCCTTCAATTCGAGGAGGGAAGTCCTCGCCCCACCCTTTACGCCCTCAGGGGCGACGGCCCGCCAGGGCGTCCGCATGCCGACCGCGTGGATCGATGGCAGAGCGCCCGGGGCGCGCGGCGAGGTCGGCCAGCGTCTCTCGGTCGAGGATCGCGAGCATCGCGTCGCGCACGTCGATCATCACGTCGCGCAACGGACACGTCGCCTCGTCGACGCACGAGCACGGTTCGTAATAGCGGAGCGACACGCACCCGAGCGGCGCCAGCGCGCCATCGAGGAGCCGGATGACGCGGCCGACGGAGACGACCGTCGGATCGGCGGCGAGGGCGTACCCGCCGTGGGCGCCGAGCGTCGTCCGGACGATGCCCGCGTGCTTGAGGGTCGCCATGATCTGCTCGAGGAACTTCGTGGGGAGCCGGTTGCGCTCGGCGAGAGATGCCAGGGCGACAGGCCCCATGCCCTGGTTGTGAACGAGGTCGACGAGGGCTCGCAGGCCGTACTCGGATCGGCGAGACAGGCGCATGCCGGTATCGTAGTGCGGAAGGCCTACTCGTGGACTGGGCATTACACGCGCGTTGCTGGACGTCGAACATCCGTGCGATTTGGCTGCGCACATGGTAGACTTCCGCGCGATGGCCGACGACCTGTCTCGCATCCTGTCCGCGGATCTCGAGGCCGAGGGCGATCTCGTCGTGGAAGGGACCCTCCGGCCGCGGACGCTCGCCGAGTACATCGGCCAGCGCGAGGTCAAGGCCAACCTGTCCGTGCTGCTGACAGCGGCCAACGGCAGGGGAGAGGCCGCAGACCACGTCCTCCTGTACGGCCCGCCCGGCCTCGGCAAGACGACCCTCGCGACGATCATCGCGCGCGAGCTCGGCGTCAACGTCAAATACGCCTCTGGGCCCGCGATCGAGCGCGCCGGCGACCTCGCCGCGATCCTGACCTCGCTCGAGGAGCGCGACGTCCTGTTCATCGACGAGATCCATCGCCTGAACCGTGCGGTCGAGGAGATCCTGTATCCCGCCATGGAGGACTACGCCCTCGACGTGATGATCGGCAAGGGGCCGTCCGCGCGGTCCCTCCGGCTCAGCCTGAAGCCGTTCACCGTCGTGGGGGCGACGACGCGGGCCGGGCGCATCAGCAGCCCGTTGCGCGACCGCTTCGGCGCGACCTACCGGCTCGACTTCTACACGGAGCCGGAGCTGGAGGCGATCGTCGACCGCTCGGCGGCGATCCTCGGGGTCACCATCGACCCGCCGGCGACCAAGGCCATCGCGCGCCGCGGGCGTGGGACGCCGCGCATCGTCAACCGGCTGCTCAAACGGGTTCGCGACCACGCCCAGGTCCACGGAGACGGACACGTCGACGAGGCGACCGCGACCGCGGCGATGCGCGCGATGGAGATCGACGACGAAGGTCTTGACTCGACCGACCGCAAGCTGCTCGCCGCGATCATCCAGAAGTTCGCATCGGGACCCGTCGGCGTCGCCGCGCTGGCAGCCGTCCTGTCCGAGGAGATCGAGACCATCGAGGACGTTTACGAGCCGTTCCTGCTCCGCCTCGGATTCATCGACCGGACACCCCAAGGCCGGATCGCCACCGACCTCGCGCGGGCACACCTCTCGGCGCTCGGGTATGAGATCCCGCCGCCGCGTCGGGCCGAGCCGGGGCAACCCGGGTTGTGGGACCTCCCGGTCGAGGAACCCGCCGCGGACGACCAGCTCGGGACCTGATGGACGACCTCGAGCCGCTCGGCCGGGCGCTCGTCGTCATCGGCCTCTTCATCACGGTGCTCGGCGCGATCATGCTCCTGACCCCGCGCGTCCCGTGGCTGGGACGGCTGCCGGGCGACATCGTCATCCACCGCGACGACCTCACGATCTACATCCCGATCACGACGATGCTCATCGTGTCGGTGGTCCTCTCGGTCGTGCTCAATCTCATCGGGCGGGGTCGCTGATGGTCGCCGCCGATTTCGAGGTGACGACGCCGACGCCGGCGGATGGGTCGACGCGGGCACGGACCGGACGCCTGACGCTGACCCACGGCGTCGTCGAGACGCCGCAATTCATGCCGGTCGGGACCAACGCCACGGTCAAGGCCCTCACTCCGGCCGATATCCGTGATGCGGGCGCCTCGATCATCCTCGCGAACACCTACCACCTGTACCTGCGACCGGGCCACGAGCGGATCGCTCGTCTCGGCGGGCTCCACCGGTTCATGGACTGGGATGGGCCGATCCTGACCGACTCGGGCGGCTTCCAGGTCGTCTCGCTCGGTGACCTGCGCGTCGTCGACGACGACGGGGTGACGTTCCGCAGCCATCTCGACGGCTCCACGCACCGGTTCACGCCCGAACTCGCGATGGGCGTCCAGGCCGCGCTCGGCTCGGACGTCGCGGTCGCGTTCGACCAACCGGTCTTCCCCAGCTCGTCACGTGCGGTCGTGGCCGACGCGACCGAACGCACCCACCGCTGGGCGGAACGGTCGCTCGCCGCGCGCTCTCGCGCGGATCAGGCGGTCTTCGGCATCGTCCAGGGCGGCCTGGAGCCGGACCTGCGGGCGGAATCCGCGCGATTCATCGCGGGCCTGCCATTCGATGGGATCTGCATCGGCGGCCTCGCTGGCGACGAGACGCCGGCCCAGCGCGACGCCGCGCTCGATGTCGCCATCCCGCTGCTCGCCGATGATCCGCGACCGCGCTATCTGATGGGTCTCGGTTCGCCGGCGGACCTTCTCGAGGCCGTCCACCGCGGCGTGGACCTGTTCGATTCCGTGCTGCCGGCCCGCGTCGCACGCAACGGCCAGCTATGGGTCCCGGGCGGCCGCCTGAACATGCGCAACCAGCGGTTCCTCGACGACCCGACGCCCGTCCAGGAGGACTGCCCGTGCCTCCTCTGCACCCGATTCTCGCGGGCCTATCTGGCCCATCTGTTCCGGGCCAAGGAGCTCCTCGCGTACCGTCTCGCGACTTGTCACAACCTCACCTTCACCCTAGACTTCATGGCCAGAGTCCGAGCCTCGATCCAGGCCGGAACGTTCCCTGCCACGATGTCCGAATTGCGCTTTCGCGCGGGCCGGATAAGCGGCGGTGAAGTCGGCGTGAAGTCGGCGTGAAGGATCGATCGGTAGTCTGCACAACGACGCGGAGGCTGAGCGATGGGCTCCCGGGATCGACCCAGCAAAGAGAAGAAGAAGCCGAAGGCGAAGGCCAATCAGCCGAGCCTGTCGCCTCTGTCGGAGCCGCCGCAGAACGTCGAGGTGATCCGCAAGCCCCGCAAGGAACGACACGTCGTCGAGGACGACGCAGCAGAGGAAGGCTGATCGACGAACGGACGCCTGCGACGTCCCTCCGGCGAGCGGTCCGATGGATCGGATGAGGAGCGTGACGGACAGATGGCGATGACGGAAGAACGGGCAGCCGAGCGGAACGCCGCCGAACGAGGCAAGGCGGTCGACGCCGCGCTCGCGACGATCGAGAAGCAGTTCGGGCGCGGCGCGATCATGAAGCTCGGATCGCGCGAGAAGCTCGTGCTCGACACGATCCC
>JBJMMQ010000157.1:0-27849 GCA_045804705.1 Chloroflexota bacterium | reverse complement strand
CCCTCGGTCACGTCGGCCCAGGTGTCACCGAGCTCGTGGAGCTCGTAGAACTTCGTATCGAGACCCGGCCACAGTAGGGCCCTCCCCGGCCCGAAATCGGTCAGTGCGGCGACGAACCGCTCCGCCGAGACCGGGCCGTCGGCCTCGTAGTGGATCTTGGCCACTGCTATCCGGCGACCGCGGCAGGTTCTGGGGGTGCGGCCTCGACGGGCGCCGCGCCGACCCCGGCGGCCGGCTGCTTCCCGAGCTCGATGCCGATCCCGCTCAGCCAGCGCCGGAGGTTGCGATAGATGGCCGGCGCCCCGAGCGGGATCTCCTCGTCGAGCGTCCACTCGACGGGGTGCAGGATGAACGGTTCGGTCTGCGGCCCGCCGAGGCCGCCGTGCGAGCCGATGAGCTCCTCGAAAGCGGCGACCTCCCCGAGGTTCGGGTCGTACTGGCTGAGCAGCAGCAGGTCGGGTGCATGCTCCATCGCGTCCTCGCGCTTGAGGCTCATGACGGTGTGCGGCCCGAACAGGATCGTCGGGTCCTCACCCTCGACGCGGTCCTCGTCCAGATAGCGGGTCCCGTTCGGCCCGAAGACGACCGCGCCGTACGTGCTCGACCGCACGAGCAGGAGGCCCACGCCCGGATGTGACGCCACGGCCGCGACGAGACCAGGATGCTTCTCCTCGAGCTCCTCGACGGTCAGGCGGCGGTCGTTGCCGGTGAACCAGACGAGTCCGAGGTTGCCGGAGCCGACGACAGCGATCGACGATTCGTCGGCGACGGGCTCGACGTCCGCCTCCGAGTCGAGGTCGACGACGCCATCCGTCGTCCGGCTCTTGAGCGCCGCGCGCGCGACGGTCGGCCCGACGCCCTTGCTCTGGGTGATCTCCGACAGGAACGAGTTGACGAAGACCGATCCCTCGGCCTTGGTCTTGGATTCGTAGACCGTCGCTCGCCCGCTCATGAGGCTGCGCACGAACTCGCCGAGGCTCAGCCCGTATCGCTGGAGGAAGGTCTCGCCGAGGCTCTGGCCGTGGTCCGACAGGACGATGAACTTGTACGGGCGAGGCGCTTCGTCGGTCGCCTTGACGAGCGTCGCGATCGCCGCATCCACGCCGTCGAGCGCCTCGAAGGATTCGACCCTCTCGGGGCCGCAGTGATGGGCGAGCTCGTCGTAGTCGGTGAAGTCGGCGTAGATGACGTTCGCGCCGCGATACATCTCCTCGATGATCAGGGCCACGTTGACGTCGCGGAGCAGGACGTTGCTCGCGGCGCGCATGCCCGCGTATTTCATCCCGCGGTGCATCTGCGGCCGGACGCCCGACCGTCGGGTCCGCCTGGCCTGGAAGAGCTCCTTGATGAACTCGCCGAGGAACAGCGTGAACGAGCGCAGGTAGCCGGTCGGGCTGAAGAAGAACGACATGAAGGCATTGCTGTCGCCGATCCCGCCGCCCTCCGCCTTGATCGCCGCGGTCGTCAGGTACGACCGCGTCGCGTCGCCGGTCAGGAGGTTGCAGATGCTCGCCCCGTTGTTCGAGAGGAGACCTTCGCCGTTGGAGATGCGCGACGCGATGAGCGTCGCGTCGACCGGGTTGCTCGAGGCCATCAGGTGCTTGCGGTCACGCTCGTACCAGCGGAACGCCGGGATCCCGTCGTTGTTGCCGTGGAGGATGCCGGCTTGGCTGCCGGACGTCATCGACGGCAGGATCGCCTCCCATTTCGACAGCTTGTGGCTCCCGTCACGCACCCAGTTGGCCATCGTGTTGACGGAGCCCGCCCGCATGCGGCCGGCGAGGATCGGGTGGGCGAGGCCGTCGATCTGGAGGATCACCAGGCCCGGCTTGTCCGTGTGGCCGCGTGACCGCTTGACGAGCAGGCGCTGGACGAGCAGGCCGTAATAGGAGTCGCCGCTGTCGACGCCGAGGATCCCGGTCAGGATCGTGTTGATGATCGCGTACACGAACGAGGCGACGAGCGCCGTGCCGAATCCGTCGACGTGGACGCCCGGCGACCACTGCGCGATGACAACGAAGGAGACGACCTGGAGGACGAGGACCAGGACCCCGACGAGGATCAGCGAGATAGGGGCGGCGAGCGCGAGGACGACAGGACGGACGCCGGCGTTGAACAACGAGATGAGGACGACCGCGAGGACGCCCGCAGCGAGGCCGTCGACCGTGAGTCGCGGCATGAGCCACGCCGTCGCGAGGAACGAGATGGTCGCGACGACCAGGGTGATCAGGAGTCGCTTCAGGAGGGCGACCGGTCCGCCGCGCCATTCCCAGAGCACCCGAAACTGGGTCTCGTAGAAGCCGAGCAGTCGGCTCATGGGTGATCGATCTCCCCTCCAGGCCGTCGGTCTGCCGACCGGCGTTGTCCGCACAGGATAGGTCCGTCGCACGCGCAAGGCTCACCCGCGTCGTGGTGTGTGCGAACGGGTCGGCGTGCCGGCCCCGTGGTTGCTAGCATGGGTTCGGCCGACGTTCGACCGTCGCCTCGGGGGGCATGCCCCCGACCGGTCGACAGGCTGGGGACCTCGCAGAACCATGCGGGGTGAGGAGTCGACCATGACCGACAGCAACGAAACCACGCCCGCGGCCGAGGACGTCACGATCGTCGCCGCAGCCGTCGGCGATGAGAAGGGGATCCTTGCCGAGGGGGCCGTGGCGGTCCAGGGCGCGCACGCGCTGGTCGTGGCTCGCTTCGCCGACACGGGCTCGGCGCGGGCCGTCTACGACGACCTGCTCATGGCCGAGATCGACGGCGCGCTCCACATCGACAGCGTGCTCGTCGTCAAGGCCGACGACGACGGTCGCCTCCACGTCGAGAAGATGACCGATCACAGCACGAGGACCGGGTTGAAGTGGGGGATCGTGGGCGGCGTGGTCGCGGCGGTCTTCCTTCCTGCGACCCTGGTCGCCGGAGCCGTGGCGCTCGGCGCGGCTGGTGCTGCCGCCGGCAAGGCACGGAATCTGGCACACCGCCTGTCGGTCGAAGAGGACCTCGTCGATGTGATCACCCCGGGTACATCCGGGATCCTCGCGCTGGTCACCGCGCAGGACGCGCCGGCCGTCGAGGCCAAGGCGGCGAGTGCCGAGGAGATCAAGACGGTCCCGGTCGATGAGGAGACCGCCGATGCGGTCAAGGAAGCCGCCGCCACCGTGGAGGCGACGACTCCGTCCGGGAGCTAGATCCCCCGACGGCCGACGAAGCCGCCGCGACCGTCACTCGATCGGGGTCGCCGGCGTCGCCGAGCGTTCTGCCGCGAGCCGCCGCCAGGGCGGGACGCCGTCCATCTCGATGTCCAGCGAGAAGCTCAGGAACGTCCTGACGACGACGATCAATCCGAGCGTCGCCGCACTCTCGAGGGTCTGGTCGATGGCGACAGTCAGGATGATGTCGGCGATGATCAGGATCTCGAGGCCGAGCAGGATCGACCGACCGAGGTTGTGGCGCAGGGCCGTGTAGGCCGCTCGGCGACCTCCGCGCGACACATCGCGAATCCACATCGCGGCACTCGCGAGCCCACCGATGACGAGGATGGCCACGCCCGCGAACTCGAAGGCGTGCACGGCGAGGTCGAGGAAGTCGTCGAAGCTCACGTGTCCATCTCGGGGCGGATGGTCGCACAGCCAGCCGGCCGGGCGCCCGTCGTTGACGCCCGGCCCGTTAATCCCGATAATCTGACTCGGAATTAGATGGAGGCTGCGCAGCCTCTCGAACGGCGTCTCAGCGCCGCCTCACGAACGACCGGAGATCCGATGACCGCAGCCCGCGAGATCGTCACAGACCAGCGAGAACAGTTCGCCTTCCACGACGACATCGCGTACCTCGCGGAGACGAAGCGTGGCCTCACCCGTGCCACGGTCGAAGAGATCAGCGCCTTCAAGAACGAGCCCGACTGGATGCTCCAGTACCGATTGCGCGCCTTCGAGCACTTCCTCAAGCGCCCGATGCCGACCTGGACGGACGGCCTCGACAAGATCGACTTCGACAAGATCGTCTACTACCGCAAACCCTCAGAGCGCGAAGAGAAGTCGTGGGACGACGTCCCCGACCAGATCAAGGCGACGTTCGAGCGGCTCGGCATCCCCGAGGCAGAGCGCAAGTTCCTCGCCGGCGTCGGCGCCCAGTACGACTCGGAGGTCGTCTACCACTCGGTCAAGGAGGAGCTCTCCAAGATCGGTGTCGTGTTCATGGGCACGGACCAGGCGCTCGTCGAGTATCCGGAGATCTTCCGCAAGCACTTCGGCACGGTCGTCCCCGCCGAGGACAACAAGTTCTCGGCGCTCAACGCGGCCGTCTGGTCGGGCGGATCGTTCGTGTACGTCCCGAAGGGCGTCGAGGTCCCGCTCCCGCTGCAGGCCTACTTCCGGATCAACGGCGAGAACACCGGCCAGTTCGAGCGGACACTGATCGTGGTCGACGAGGGCGCCAAGGTCCACTACATCGAGGGCTGCACGGCGCCCATCTACGCCACCGAATCGCTCCACGTCGCCGTCGTCGAGGTCGTGGCCCTGCCCGGTTCGAAGGTCCGCTACACGACCATCCAGAACTGGTCGAACGACGTCTACAACCTCGTGACCAAGCGGGCGCACGCGTACGAGAACTCGACGGTCGAGTGGATCGACGCCAACACCGGCTCGCGCAAGACGGTCAAGTTCCCGGCCATCTACCTGCGTGGCGAGGGCGCGACCGCGGACATCATCTCCGTCGCCGTCGCAGGCAAGGGCCAGCACCAGGACACCGGCGCCAAGGCCGTTCATCTCGCCCCGAACACCCGCTCGCGGATCGTCTCGAAGTCCGTCTCGAAGGACGGCGGCCGTGCGACGTATCGCGGCCAGCTCAAGGTCTCGCCGGGTGCCACGAACGTCGTCGCCAGCGTCCGCTGCGACGCCTTGATGATGGACGACATCAGCCGGAGCGACACCTACCCGTACATCGACATCGGCGAGGACGACACGACGATGACCCACGAGGCGACCGTGGGCAAGGTCAGCGCCGACCAGGTCTTCTACCTCATGAGCCGCGGCCTGACGGAGAACGAGGCGACCAACCTCATCGTGCAGGGCTTCCTCGAGGTCTTCACCAAGGAACTCCCGATGGAATACGCCATCGAGTTCAACCGGCTCGTCAAGCTCGAGATGGAGGGGTCGCTCGGATGACGGTCGCGTCACCGCGGCCGCGCCCTGCGCGCCAGGGACTGACGGACTTCACGCTGCCGGTCGGTCGCGAGGACGTCGAGGAGATCGCATCGGCGGCGGGGGATCCGGATTGGCTCCGAGCCGACCGCATCGCGGCGTTCGATGCCTTCGAGGCGCTGCCCGCCGAGACGAACCTCCTCTACACGACCTACATCGACCTCCGCGCCGCTCAGCTGTCGTCGGCTCAGCTGGTCCGTTCGCCACGAACGGAGCCCAGCCCGGTCTCGCTGCCGGACGGTGCGGACGGCTTGCTCGTCCTGACCGAGGGCGATCTGACCGGCGCAGTCCTGTCGGACGAGGCCGCCGCCGCCGGCGTCACGTTCTCGACGATCGCCGCCTTCGGCGCGCAACGGCCGGACCGTCTCCGCGAGCTGATCGACGGCACGGGGACCTTGCCGGCGGACGACAAGTTCGCCCAGCTGACGCGTGCGCTGTGGACCCAGGGCGTGGTCCTCGACGTCCCGACGGGTGTCCGGCTCGCACGGCCGATCATCGTCCGCTGGGCTGTCGGTGCCGCAGACCGCGCTCTGCTGTCGCGGACGCTCATCGCCCTGGGCGACGGCGCGCAGGCGAGCGTCCTCGAGGAGCTCGTCGCATCGGACGAAGCCGCGACGAGTGCCGGCGGGCAGTCGTTCCTCGCCGGGACGCTGGAAGTCAGCCTGGGCCGCGAGGCGCGGCTCGAGATCGCCAGCCTCCAGGAGCTTCCGCAAACCACCGTCGCGTTCCAGCATCGGAACGCGGTCATCGGCGAGGGAGCCACGCTCCACTGGGCACTCGCCCAGCTCGGGTCGAGGCTCGTCCGGAGCCGCGTCGACAATCGGCTCGAAGGTGACCGGAGCTCGGTCGAACAGGTCGAGATCGTCTTCGGTGGCGCTGACCAACTGTTCGACCTGACCTCGTACACGCGTCACCTCGGGCGTGACACGACCGGCAACCTGCTGTCGAAGGGCGCCCTCATGGACAGGGCCCGCTCGTACATGAAGGGGATGATCGTCATCGACCGGTCGGCCGTCGGCACGGACAGCTTCCTCGGGGAGTTCGGGATGAACCTGTCCAAGGCGACGCGGTCCGTCGCGATCCCGAGCCTCGAGATCGACCAGCCCGACTGTCGGCGGGCGGCGCACGCGAGCTCGGTCGGACCGATCGACGAGAGCCAGCTGTTCTATCTCGAGAGCCGCGGCATCCCGCCGGACGAGGCGCGCAAGTTCATCGTCATGGGCTTCCTCGAGCCTGTCGTCGCCCGCGTCCCCGTCGCCGAAGCCCAGGACCGCCTGCGCGACCTGCTCGAGGAGACGTGGCAGGCCGGCAGCGGCACGGGGACCGTCGCCGCAGCGTGAGACGGATCGACCTCCTCGGTGTCGACGAGGTCCCGCCGGGAACGCTCAAGATGGCCTTCGTGGACGGGACCGACCAGGTCCTCGTCGTGAACTCGGGCGGGCAGCTCTACGCGATGCAGGGGATCTGCACGCATGAGTACTTCGAGCTCGACAAGGGCTTTCTGACCGCGGGCACCATCACGTGCGCGCTCCACCTCTCGCGCTTCGATCTCGAGAACGGCGAACCGCTCGACCCACCGGCAGAGGTCCCGCTGGCCGTCTATGACGTCGTGGTCGAGGGTGACCGCATCCTGATCGAGGTCCCCGACGGGCCGCTCGAGATCAACGAGTGAGGTGACCCGACGTGGTACCAACGGCTGGTATCGACACGGACGTGCCGACCGCTAGCGTTGACCGCCATGCAAGGGATCGACTTCTTCGGGTTCGGCATCGACTGCACGATCACCGGCAAGGTGACGATGTTCGGTGAGCGCCTGACCGACTTCCTCAACGGCCAGGAGCGGTTCCGACTCCATCACGTCGAATGCGCCAGCCTCGCCGACGGTCACGTCGCCGCGGTCGACAGCATCTCCGTCGAACGGACGGACCTGCTCGCCGTCATCGCCTCCGGGCCGCGTGGGTCGGAGAAACAGCGCGTCTCGCTGCAGACGAACCGCCTGCAGGTGTCCATCGGGCCGTACCTCATCCTCGGCCGGCTCCACACGAAACCGGGATCGGACGCGATGGCCAGCGTGCTCCAGCGGGACCCGATGATCCCGTTCACGAGCGCGACGATCGCCTATGAAAGCGGCGGTTCGATCGTCGCGCGCGACGTCGGGACCCTGATCGTCAATCGACTCCTCGTCGAATGGATCTCGCCGACGACCGAGACGGCGACGCTGTTCCCGGACGTGCCGGTCCGCTCGCCGTTCGCGTCTGGGCTGCATAAGGACTACGGGCGGAACACGGCGTCCTGACGCCTCATCGGAGCAGCGTCCCGAGACCGAGCTCTTCGGCACGTCGGACGATCGCCGCGCCGAACACGACGTCCGCCAGCCCGACGCCGAGATGTGTCGCTACGACGCGTCCTGATCCCGGTCGCTCCGTGCCCGCCAGCAGCGCTTCACCGAGCGTCGCCGTCGGATCCGGGTAGTCATCGAAGTTGCCCGCCTCGCGATTCGCCAGGAACTGGCCGCGGTCGTCGACGAGGAACAGGGCCGCTCCCCGGGCGACCGAGGCAGAGCAGTACGTGGCGTAGTCCACAGGCACGACCAGCGCATCCGATGTGAGCCAATCCTCGGTCATCACCTGCCTGACCGAACCGAACGAGGCGGCCGTGACCACGACATCGGCGTCCTGGATGGCGGCGGCCGCTGTCGGTGCGGGCGAGGCCGCCTCGATCCCTGCGGTCCCGGCAGCGTCCGCAGCGAGAGTCGCCGCGCGGTCGGGGTGCCGGTCGTAGACCGCGAGGTGGACGCCGGGCAGGACGCGTCCGAGCACGGCCAGATGGCTCTTCCCCTGGATCCCGGCTCCGATGAGTGCCGCCCGTGGCGGCCGGCCCTGGACCGCTGGCGCGAACCGACGGATCGCCACCCCGGACACGGCGGCGGTCCGCAGTGCCGTGATGGGACCACCGTCGAGGATCGCCGCCGGCAACCCGGTGGTCGCATCGTTGAGGACCACGACGGCATTGATCGCCGGCAGCCCGCGAGCATGGTTCCCGCCGAACCCGGCCACCCATTTCATGCCGAGCAGGTCGTCTGCGCCGGACGCGTCAGCACCCCTGAGGTAGGCCGGCATCGCGTGCGCGAACGATCCCGCCGGACGGGGATGGACACCGATCTTGGGCGGCAGCTCGGCGTCGGCCACGAGGGCCGTGAGGGTCCGCTCAGCGAGCGCGAGCCGCTGATCGAGGTCGGGCATCGCTGCGAGGACATCGGCCGCGGCGAGGTACCGCACCGGCGGTCGGTCAGGAGCGGGCATCACGCGCCCGAGTCTACCCGTGGTCGATGACCTAGGATGCGCTCGTGCCCCCTATCGATGTCGAGCAGAGCCTCGACAACCTGAAGCTGGAACGCGACGCGATCGTCCTGTACGACGCGCTCGCCGGGATCGAGAAGGACCCCCGCCGCGCGGAGGCGTTCCGGCGGATCGCGGGCAACGAGCGGCGCCACGCGGACATCTGGGCCTCGAAGCTGCGCGAGCTCGGCGCCGACGTCCCGCCGCCCGCCGGTCCGCGGATGCGCGTCCGGTTCATCATCCTCGCCGCCCGCCTGGCCGGTACCTCGGCAGTCGCGGATCTCGTCAAGGCGCTCGAGGGCGACGAGGAGGCCCTCTACGAGAGCCAGGCCAGCCCCGAGGTCGCCGCGATCGCAGCCGACGAACGCGAGCACGCTGTGATCTGGGAGCGATTGCAGGCCGGCGAGAAGGTGCCCGCGGTAAGCGAGCCCGGCCGAGACGGTGTCGCCATCGCACGTGGCGCGACCAGCGCTGCGGACGTGGGTCGTCGCGAGAGCTGGCATCGAGCGGGCGGACGGTCGGGGACGCTGCGAGCCGTCATCTTCGGCGTCAGCGACGGCCTCGTCAGCAATCTCTCGCTGGTCATGGGCGTCGCCGGCGCCGCGTCCGACAACCCGAGCTTCATCCTGCTCGCTGGGATCGCCGGTCTCCTCGCTGGGGCGTTCAGCATGGCCGCCGGGGAATACATCTCGATGCAGAGCCAGCGAGAGCTGTTCGAACGCCAGATCGCCCTCGAGCGGGCCGAGATGGAGGCGATGCCCGAGGAGGAGGAGGCCGAATTGGCCGCGTCGTACCGGGCCAAGGGCTTCAGCCACGACGAGGCTGCCCGGATCGCCCACCGGATCTTCGAGGACCCCGACACCGCGCTCGACATGCTCGTTCGCGAGGAGCTCGGGCTCGATCCGGATCAGCTGGGGTCGCCGTGGGGCGCTGCGGCGGGCTCGTTCGTCGCCTTCGCGATCGGTGCGGTCATCCCGGTCATCCCGTACCTGTTCGGCGGCGGCCAGGCGGTGCTGTTCGTGAGCCTCGGCCTCAGCCTCATCGCGCTCTTCGCGGTCGGCGCGGCCGTGAGCCTGTTGACCGGCCGCGGATTGATCTTCTCGGGCTTTCGGCAGCTCGGTATCGGACTCGCCGCGGCGCTCGTGACCTACGCCATCGGCTCGATCATCGGCGTCGCCGCGGCATGAGCGGAGGCGCCGCATCGTGACCCTCGATCTCGAGGCGCGTCTCGGTGCCGAAGGCCTCGACCCTGGTCGCTGGTCGAACGAGCCGGGCGACCGGTATCCCGCCCACGAGCACTCGTACGACAAGGTCATCGTCGTCGAACGCGGCTCCATCACGTTCCGGCTCGGGACGGGCGAGGCAGTCGAGCTACAGACGGGCGATCGGCTGGAGCTCCCCGCGGGGACCGTCCACGATGCCCTCGTCGGCCCCGCCGGAGTCTCGTGTCTCGAGGCCCACACCCCTTCGGGCACGATCGTCGGCGCCACCCGACGAGCGGTCGGGACGTGGTGACGGCCCTCGAATCGTGGCCGGGGTAGGCTATCGGCCTGCCGGAGGAAAACCGTTGGGCCCACGCAGGCGTATTCGATGACGAATGGGCGATGGGATCCGATCGATGACGCTGCTGTCGTCCGGGAGATGGCGGCGGGGTCCGAGGCGGCTCTCGAGACGCTCTACGACCGTCACGCGACGGCGATCTTCGCCGCCGTCTATCGAATGACGTCCGACCGGGGGACCGCTGAGGAGGTCGTGCAGGAGACATTCCTCACCTTGTGGAACCGCGCTGAGACCTTCGACCCGGTGACCGGCTCTCTGGCCGCGTGGTTGCACGCCATCGCGCGGAACCGGGCCATCGACCGGCTGCGGGCGATCGGACGCCGGCCGTCGCTGGTCGGCCTCGGCGCGCTCAGCGCACCCGACGAGGACCCGATGCAGGCACTCGAGCGGCTCGCTGTCCGCGGCTCGGTCGTCGCGGGCTCGACCCCTGCAGAGGATCCGGAGACCGCGATGACCGCAGCCGGGACCCGCGAGGCCCTGCGCCACGCCATGGCCGACATGCCGGACGACGAGCGTCGGGTGATCCTGCTCGCATACCAGGAGGACCTGTCCCAGACCGAGATCGCTGAACGGCTCGGGTGGCCTCTCGGCACGGTCAAGACGCGGACGCGGCGGGCCCTGCATCGACTCCGGTCGGCACTCGGATCCGAATTCGCGCCGCTCGCTGGTGACGCCGCGCAGCCGG
Source organism: Chloroflexota bacterium (assembly GCA_045804705.1). Classification (GTDB taxonomy): domain Bacteria; phylum Chloroflexota; class Limnocylindria; order Limnocylindrales; family CSP1-4; genus SPCO01. The sequence continues at coordinate 17,077 of JBJMMQ010000157.1, read as the reverse complement.
TTCCCGCCGGCGAGGATCGATAAGGACACCATGGACCACGACGAGACACGCGAGCAGCTCGAACTCGCCGCCGTGGAGCCGGGCGGGCTCGATCGCCTGATGGCCGGCGACACGCCGACCGCGCAGTCCGTGGCCGGCCACCTCGCGGGCTGCGAGTCGTGCACGTCCGAGCTCGGACGTCTTCGACGGTCGTCGGGCATCATCCGCGCCGACCTGCACGAGATGCCCCCGGCCGACCTGAAGGCGCGGACCCTAGCGGCGATCAGGTCCGAGGGCGTCCAGCGACCGCTCGTGGCCGCTTCAGCGGGCGTCGCGGTCATGCCGCTCGGGGAAGGTGCCGACGGCGCCTCCGCCACGCCGACGGCGATCGCGGGCGCGAGTCCCAGGCGGACGCGCACTTGGACGACGCTCGCTATGGTCGCGACGATCGCCGCAGCGGTCGTCCTGTCTGTCGTGACGACGTCGCTCATCGTCGGCCGACGCGTCGACGATCAGCTCGCCCAGCAGGCGCTCACGATCGATGCGCTCGAGCACGTCACGACGACGACGATGGCGGTCGCGGCACAACCAGACGCGGAACACGTCCAGCTGGCCGGCGTGAGCGATCCGGCGCTCGATGGGTCGCTCGTGTACTCAGCCGGTACGACGGACCTCGTCGTCGTCGCGACCGGGCTGACCGAACCTGCGTCCGGCTACGAATATCGGTGCTGGGTCGAGGTCAACGGTCAGCGCGAGCGCATCGGCCGGATGTTCTTCGGCGGTGACCTCGCCTACTGGGCTGGCGAGGCATCGGCGATCGCCGGCGCATCGGGTCCGACCACCTTCGGTGTGTCCCTGGTCGACGTCTCAGCGCCCACTCTCGACGCCCAGCCGGTCCTCGTCGGAAGCGACTGATCCCTCGTCGATCTCCGGTGCAGCGGCCGGCTCCTCGGCCGCGTCGTCACCCATCGCGCCGTCAGGCGGCGGCGCCTCCAGATAGGCCCGATGGAGCACGAGCAGGCGGTCCGCTGCTTCGGGGCTGACGTCGAAGCCGTCATCCATCAGCACGGCCGACAGCCAGGCCGCCTCCCGCGGACGCTCGACCTCGTCGATCTCCGTTTCACGTCGGCGCGAATCCATGATGACGAGCCACACAAGCCCGGCTCCCACGACGAGCCCGACGATCAGCAGCCAGACGTTGAATTCGGCATTCACTCGCGGGGAAGTATAGGGAGCCGCGCCGTTACACTCCGCGGATGCTCGATTTCACCCCGAATCCGATCGCCATCCAGCTCGGCCCACTGCCGGTCTACTGGTATGGGATCGGCTACGCCGTCGGTCTCGCGGTCGCCTATCTGGTGATGGTCCGTTTGGCGGCTCGAGCGGGCGAGGATGCCGACATCCTTGGCAACGGGATGATCATCGTGGCAGTCGCGGCGCTGATCGGCGGACGCCTCTACCACGTCATCGACCAGTGGGCCCTCTACCAGAACGACCCGATCAAGATCTTCCTGCCGCCCTATTCGGGGTTGGGGGTCTATGGCGGGATCGTGACCGGGACGATCGCGGCCTTCGCCTACGCGCGATACAAGAAGGTGCCGTTCCTGCGCTGGGCGGACATCATCGCGCCCGGCCTGTTCGTGATGCAGGCGATCGCCCGCTGGGGCAACTTCTTCAACCAGGAGCTGTACGGCCCGCCGACGACGCTGCCGTGGGGCATCCCGATCGACTGTGCCCACCGGATCGCGGCGTACGCGTGCCCGGAAGGCTCGGCTCCGACCGATACCCTGGGGCAGCTGTTCCATCCGCTGTTCCTGTACGAGTCGATCTCTGGGACGCTCGGCGCGCTCGTGCTCATCTGGCTCGGGTATCACGCTCGGAAGCATCTGCGCCCGGGCGACCTGCTGCTCACCTTCTTCATCTGGTACGGCGCGACGCGTTTCGTGCTCGAAACGCTCCGGGCCGACAACTGGACGTTCTTCGGGGTCCCGACGGCGCAGATCGTGTCGCTGTTGTTCATCATCCCGGCGCTGGTGATCCTGTTCTGGCGCCACCGGTCCAGCCGACCGGACGATCGGCCGGCCACGCATCCCGAGGTCCAAACGTGGGGAGCGCCGGGCAACGCGATCGAGGCTGATGAGCTGGACGACGACGACGAGGACGACGACTGGGACGACGACGAGGACGAAGCCGAAGAGGGCGCCGAGGAGGGCGACTCGGACGGCGACGAGGCCGTCAGCGCCGACGCCACCGGTGACGAGGCCGGACACGCCGGCTCTGTGACTCCCGGACCGACCGCGACCTGACGATGACGACGCCGGACGATCAAGGCGGGTCGGGGCGGCGGCGGCCCCCGCCCGGCCGGATCGCGCCGGAGGCCCTCGCGGCACAGCGCGGCGGGGCCGTCGAAGGTCTGCGATGGCTCGGGCGACCACCCGAGGCGAAGGCCTCGCTCCTCTACCGCTTCCTGCGACTCGTCGCCCGCTTCGTCATCTTCGGCATCTTCCGCTTCAAGGTCCGGACATCCGGGCAGCAACACCTGCCATCCGGCGGCTACTTCCTCGTCGCGGCCGCGCATCGTGGTTGGCTCGATCCGTTCGTCGTCATGCATGCCATCCCCGCGGAGCCGCGCGCCTGGTTCCTCGGCAGCGCGCCGTCGACCTTCACGTCTCGCTGGCGGGAGCGACTCATCCATCGACTCGGCGGGCTGCTGCCGGTCTGGCGCGGTGGCGTGGGCATCGACCAGCACATCGAGGCCGCACGAGCTGTGATCGCGAACGGAGCCGTCTTCGCCCAGATGCCCGAGGGAACGGTGAGCGGGCCGGCCGGGCGTGTCGGCCAATTCCGCACCGGCTGGGCGGTCATCGCCCTGCGCGTCGACCCGCCGATCGTGCCGCTCGCGATCGCGGGAACGGAAGAGCTGTATGTCGGCCGGAGGATGGCGTCGCGCGTCCTCCCCGTGACGTCTGTCCGAGCACTCGCGGGCCTGCCCGCGGACGCGGCTTTGCCGACCCCGGGGTCGCGCGAGGAGCTCGACCTCGCACGTCGACTGAGCGGGGCGCTCGCGGCCATCCTCGGCCCCGTGGTCGAAGAGCTCTACCCGTGGACGGTCGATCCACCCGAGCACAAGCGGCGCGGCCGCAAGCGCCTTACGTGGCTGCTGCTCCGACCCGGTCGCCTTGATCGGGATGGCTGACCAGCGTCGACCTGTCGGACTCATCGGCGCACCGAGCCCACGAGCGACGCGCGGGTATCGCCTGGCCCTCGCGGTCGCGGATACGGTCGGGCGCGGCCTGTTCGGGTTCAGGGTGGAGGTCCGTGGCAAGCATCGCCTGCCTCGCGACGCGGCCGGGAGGCCCGTCGGTGGCTGGATCGCCGCCGCGATGCCCCACCGCACGTGGGTCGACCCCTTCGTGGTTGCGACGACGTTGCCGGTCGAGCCACGGCTGACCTTCTTCGGCGACGGGGCGGCGATCTTTCGATCGCGATGGCGACGCCTTCTGGTCGGCCGGCTGGGCGGGGTCATCCCCATCTGGCCCGGCGCGGATCGCGTCGCCATCGAGACGTATCTGTCCGCGGCCGCTGACGTCCTCCGAGTCGGTGGTGTGCTGTGCCTCTTCCCGGAGACCGGGCCTGCCACACCGCCGGGAACCGTGCGACCGTTCGGATCCGGGTTCGCCTATTTCGCGCTGCGGACCGGGGCCCCGATCGTGCCGATCGTCCTCGGCGGGACCGACGAGCTCTTCCGCGGCCGCAGGTTCCGTCTGGAGATCCTGGAGCCCATCACCTGGCAGGAGCTCGCGGACGTTCCCCTCGGCTCGTCGCCGCCGGACCCGTGGTCGTCGGCCGAGCGGCGCGTCGCGCATCGGGTCACGAAGGCGCTCCACGCACGTACGGAGGCCCCCGTCGACGCCGTCCACCGTGCGACGCTTCCGCCGCCCGGAGCACGCAAACGGTGGACGTGGCTGACCACCGCCTGGCACTAGCAGGTCGCCGGGGCATCAGGTGACCGCCCGCACGGTATCCTCACGCCCGATGCAATACGCCGAGTCCATCCTCGACCTGGTCGGTGGGACCCCGCTCGTCCGGATCTCGCGACTGACCGGCGATCTCGGCCCCCGCGCTCGCCAGCCGCTCCTCCTCGGGAAGCTCGAGATGCTCAACCCGGGCGGCTCGGTCAAGGACCGGATCGGCCTGCCGATGATCGAGGCCGCGGAACGCGACGGCCTGCTCAAGCCCGGCGGCACCATCATCGAGCCGACGTCGGGCAACACCGGCCACGGCCTCGCCATCGCGGCTGCACTCAAGGGCTACCGTTGCATCTTCGTCATGGCCGACAAGCAGTCGGCGGAGAAGCAGCAGCTGCTGCGCGCATACGGGGCCGAAGTCGTCCTCTGCCCGACGAACGTCGCCCCCGAGTCCCCGGAGAGCTACTACTCGGTCGCGGCCCGGCTCGCCCGCGACATCCCGGGCGCGTTCAAACCCGACCAATACTGGAACCCGGAGAACCCGGCAGCGCACGAGCGGACGACGGGTCCGGAGCTGTGGGACCAGACCGACGGCCGGATCACCCACTTCGTCGCGAGCGTCGGGACGGGCGGGACGATCTCGGGCGCGGCGCGCGTCCTGAAGGCACACGATCCGAGCATCCAGGTCATCGGTGCGGACCCCGAGGGCAGCATCCTGTCCGGCGACACGCCCCGGCCATATCTGACCGAGGGAGTGGGGGAGGACTTCTTCCCGGGGACTTACGACCCGTCGGTGGTCGACCGCTGGATCCGGGTGAGCGACCGCGACTCCTTCGCGATGGCCCGCCGGCTCACGCGTGAGGAGGGCATCCTCGCCGGCGGCTCGTGCGGGACGGCGCTTGTCGCCGCGCGTGAGGTCGTCCGCGAGCTGACCGGGACCGAACGCGGTGACGCGGCCGTCGTCGTCGTCCTCCTGCCCGACAGCGGCCGGAGCTACCTCTCGAAGATCTACAACGACGAATGGATGCGGGTCAACGGTCTCCTCGCCACGACCGGTGCCGTCGTCAGGGTCGGCGACCTGCTCCTCGACCGTCACCATGCCGGCCCGCTGCCTGACCTCGTCCTGGCCCGGACGACGCAGCGCGTCGGGGAGGCGATCGAGATCCTCCAGCAGTTCGGGATCAGCCAGCTGCCGGTCTCGGAGCTGCCGGAGAGCGATGTGATCGAGGGCATCGTCGGGTCGATCACCGAGAAGGGGCTGCTCGACCGAGCCTTCCGCGATCCTGCCATCGTCGAGCGGACCGTCGGCGAGGTCATGGATCGGCCGCTGCCGCTCGTGGCACTCGACGCGAGTCTCGACCAGGCGTTCGCGCTGCTCTCGGGCGACGCCGCTGCGGTCATCGCGACGCGCGGCGATCGCCCCGTCGGCGTCGTCACGCGCGCCGACGTGCTCGAATATCTCGCGCATCGGCGCGACGGCGGTCACTGACCATCGACGTCCCGCCGATCCCGACGGCCCGCTTCGAGCTTCGCTCGATGTCGATGGCCTTCATGCGCGCTCTCGTGGCGCGCGACTTCGCGACTGCGGAGACCGAGATCGGGGCTTCAGTTCCCACGAACCTGCCCGACACCCTGGACCACTTCCTCCAGTTCCGGATCGCCGACCTGTCCGAGGACCCGGCAGCACAGCCGTGGCTCGGCCGGGCGATCGTGCTCGCCGAGGACGACGGGTCGGCCCGGATCATCGGCTCCTGCGGGTTCCACTCCCCACCGGAGGCTGACGGGCGGGTCGAGATCGGGTACCGGGTCGAGCCCCGGTGGCGCCGCCAGGGTGTCGCCACGGAGTGCGTCCGGGCCCTGTTCGACTGGGCGCACGATCAGGGGGTCGACCGCTTCCGTGCGTCGGTCTCGCCGGGCAACGTCGCGTCGCTGGCCGTCATCAACCGCCTGGGCTTCCACCAGACCGGGGTCCAGATGGACGACTTCGACGGCGAGGAGCTCGTCTTCGAGCTCGACGGATGGCCACCGGAGACCGTTCGATGACGAGCGACGACGATGCCCGCCGGCCGACCTTTGACACGCTCGCCGTCCACGCCGGTGCCGAACCGGACGAGCTGACCGGCGCGGTGTCGCCGCCGATCTTCCAGACCTCGACCTTCGCGCAGGACGGGGTCGGGCGGCCGAGACGCGGCTACGAGTACGCCCGGTCGCAGAACCCGACGCGCGAACGCCTCGAGCGGGCGGTCGCCGCGCTCGAGGGCGCGGAGCACGGGATCGCCTTCGCGTCGGGATCGGCGGTGACCGCGGCAATCGCCGAGCTCGCCGCGCCCGGTGACGAGATCCTGGTCGGCAACGATGTCTACGGCGGCACCTTCCGGTACCTGGAACGGGTCCGGCGCGGCGCTGGCGTCGACTCGACATATATCGATCTCGCGTCCGGTCCGGACGCCCTGTGGGAGGCCCTCTCCGAACGAACGCGGCTGGTCTGGTTCGAGACCCCGTCGAACCCGCTCCTGAAGGTCGTCGACATCGACGCGGTCGCGGCGACCGTGGCGCGACGCGCCGAGCAGGGTGGCCGACGGCCGTTGATCGTGGTCGACAACACGTTCGCATCGCCGGCTCTCCAGCGTCCGCTCGAGCACGGCGCGGACATCGCCTTCCACTCTGCGACGAAGTACCTCGCCGGCCACTCGGACACGATCCTGGGCGTCGCCGTCACCTCCGACGCTGCGGTCGCCGAGCGCCTGCGGTTCCTGCAGAACGCGATGGGCGGCGTTCCGGGACCGCTTGACTGCTTCCTCGTCCTGCGCGGCCTCCGGACCCTCCACCTCCGGATGGAGCGGCACGGCACGAATGCAGCCGCCGTCGTCGCCTGGCTGCGTGACCGGCCGGACGTCGCCGAGGTCCGGTATCCGGGATTCGGCGGGATGGTCTCGTTCCTGCCACGGTCCGGCGGCCCGGGTGGGAGGACCGCGACCGAACGGGCGGTCGCGATCGCCGAGGGGACACGCCTGTTCACGCTGGCCGAATCGCTCGGCGGCGTCGAGTCGCTCATCGAAGTCCCCGCGGCGATGACCCACATGTCAGTCGCGGGCTCGCCGCTCGAGGTCGACCCGTCCCTGGTCCGGCTATCGGTGGGGATCGAAGGCGTCGATGACCTCATCGCCGATCTCAAAACCGCGCTCGACGCGGCGTAAGAGCCGATCAGGCGGCGGGAACCGGCTCCAGGCCCTGCTCGGCAGGGTCCAAACGCCCCGAGCGGGCGAGCGAGCGATAGATATCGACGCTCTCGCGCACGCCGTCGGCAAGAGACGTGACCGGGATCGGCCCGAGCGTCTCGATGCCGTCCGAATCGATCTCGGTCGGGAACGGCAGGTCGACCGGCTCGAACCGGACGAGGTCCGCGGCGCCAGGGACCGCCGCCTCGATCGCGGCCAGCAGGGCTGATCCGTCCGCGATCGTCCCCGGAAGGTTGTAGACGTGGGCCCCGGTCGGGTCTGCCCGGCTCGCGGCGATGAGCGTCGCGGCGACGTCCCGCGCGTACTGGAAGAGCGTCGCGCCGCGGAACGGGACAGTGAAGGAGGTCCCGAGCACAGCGGCCGCGATCGCCTTGGTCGGACCACTCGTCATCCCCTGATCGCGGCCGACGCCGTAGACCGTCAGCGGCCTGACGCCCACGCTCGCGATGCCGTCCTCCAGCCAGTAGACGCGCGCGCTGCCCTCGTTCGCGAGCTTGTAGACGCCGTAGTGGCTCTGCGGATGCGCAGTCGCATCGACCGCCAGTCGTCCCGTCGCGGCGTCGGCGTCGTCGCCGCTGTACATGCCGATCGAGCTCGTGTACGAGATCGGCGCCATCGGGACGCTCCGCGCGCGTCGCCTGACCGCCTCGAAGACGTTGATCGTGCCGAGCACGTTGACCCGCGCACCGAGCGGCGGGTCGGCCCGGCAGAACGGCACCTGCAGGGCGGCCAGGTGGATGACGTGGTCGATCGCTCGATCCTCCAGGACGGCGGACAGGCCGTCGAGATCGGTGATGTCACCGGCGACGATGTCGACGGTCGCGAGCTCGTCGGGGGTCATGATCTGGCGGAGCCGGCGAGGATCGCCGCCGAGGTCGAACGTCGTGACCGGGACGCCCTCACGGACGAGCGCTCGTACCGTCCAGGCGCCGACGCAGCCCAGTGCGCCAGTCACCAGGAACCGCTCGCCGCTCACGCGAGGACCGGGGCGCGATCGAACCGACACGTGTTGACCAGCTCGCCGATCCCCTCGATCTCGACGATGACCTCGTCCCCGTCGCCGAGGAGGATCGGTGGGTCGCGGAACGCGCCGACACCAGCTGGCGTCCCGGTGGCGATGACGTCGCCGGGCTCGAGCGTGAAGGCCTGTGAGCAGTGGCTGACGATCGTGGCGACGTCGAAGTACATGTCGGCCGTCGTCGCCCGTTGGAGCGTTCGGCCGTTCACCCGGCAGCTGATCCCGAGGACCTGGGGATCCGGGATCTCGTCGGTGGTCACGATGACCGGTCCCATCGGGCAGAACGTGTCGAGCGATTTGCCGCGGACCCACTGTCCGTCGCCGAACTGGAGGTCGCGGGCCGAGACGTCATCGATGCAGGTATAGCCAAGGACGTACGAGAGGGCATCAGCCGGCGAGACCCACCGCGCCGTGCGGCCGATCACGACACCCAGCTCGGCCTCGTAGTCGACCTGGCTTGACAGCGCCGGGTCCCAGCGGATCTCCTCGCCCGGACCGATGACCGAGCTCGGCCACTTCGCGAAGATCAACGGGGCGGCCGGCGGTTCGGCGCCGGACTCGGCGGCGTGGTCCTTGTAGTTCCGACCGATCGCCACGATCTTGCCGGGGCGGGGGACGGGTGCGAGGAGCACCGCCTCCTGGAGCGGACGGCCGTCTCGTTCGATACGGGCGGGAGCCGCGGCCCGCCGGAGCGCATCGAGCGCGTCCGACGGACCGCGGAGGAGGCCCTCCATCGTGGCCGGCCCGGTCGGGAGGAGCGACACGGCCGGTATCCACGATGATCCGGCCACGACGCCGAGCGCATCATGGCCGTCGGAGGTCTGGAAGGAGATGAGTCGCATCGAGTGCCGCTGCTCCAGCGTTCAGTATACTGACCCGTGGACGACGTATTGAACGATACGCGACGGCTCACGGGCGCGTCAACCAAACTGACGGAGGGATGGATGCCCGTCGACCCATTCGAGCCGATCGACGTCGGACGGACCGGCCTGACCACGACTCGCCTCGGGCTCGGCGGTGCGTCCATCGGCGGCCTGTTCCGCCCCGTCCACGACGGCGATGCGATCGCTCTCGTCGACCACGCGTGGTCGATGGGCGTGCGCTCGTTCGACGTCGCGCCGCTGTACGGCTACGGCAACGGCGAGCGACGGATGGGCGCCGCGCTCGCCGCGCGACCGAGGGACGAGTTCGTCCTCTCGACGAAGGTCGGTCGCCTGGTTCGTGCCCGCGCTGACCTCGCCCCGGACGCGGACATCGATCGCCAATCCGATGGCTCGCGCGACGACGCCTACTACACGGACATCGACGGTCGGGCCATGGTCTACGACTACAGCGCCGACGGTGTCCGCCGATCGCTCGAGGAGAGCCTGCAGAGGATGGGCCTCTCGCGCGTCGACATCGTCTACATCCACGATCCGGACGACCACTGGGACGACGTCATGTCGGGGGCATACCCCGAGCTCGAACGGATGCGGGCCGAGGGCACGGTCGGAGCGATCGGAGCCGGGATGAACCAGGCGGCCATGCTGTCCCGCTTCGTCGCCGAGACGGACATCGACATCGTCATGATCGCTGGGCGGTACACGCTGCTCGACCACGACGCACTGCTGGACCTCCTGCCGCGATGTGCGGCAAAGGGCGTCGCGGTCATGGTGGTCGGCGTGATGAACAGCGGCGTGCTGGCGGACCCTCGGTCGGGCGCCCATTTCGACTATCTGCCGGCACCCGACCCGGTGGTCGCGCGCGTCCGCCGGATCGCTGCCGTCTGTGACCGCTACGACGTGCCCGTTCGAGCGGCGGCGATCCAGTTCCCACTCGCACATCCCGCCGTCACCGGGCTGATCGCCGGGGTCCGCACGGCTGTCCACCTCGACGACTACCCGTCGGCGATGCGGCTCTCGATCCCGGCTGCGCTCTGGGATGACCTGCGGAGCGAGGGACTGATCCCGGCAGAGGCGCCGGTGCCTTCATGACACGGGTCATCGACGCGCACCACCACGTCCTGCATCCAGAGCGCGCCGCCTACCCATGGATGACACCGGAAGTCGACCTGCTCAGGCGCCCGTTCCCGCTCGGCGAGCTTCAGCCGGATCTCGAGGCGGCCGGCGTCGACGGGACGGTCGTGGTCCAGGCGCGGACCAGCCTCGACGAGACCCGCGAGCTCCTCGAGCTCGCCGCGACGTCGCCCCTGGTGCTCGGGGTCGTCGGCTGGGCCGACCTCGCGGACCGGGCCCTGAGCGACGTCCTGGTCGAGCTCCGTGCCGGAACTGGCGGCGACCGACTCGTCGCGATCCGCCACCCCGTCCATGACGAGCCAGACGCGGAGTGGCTGCTGCGTCCCGCGGTCCGCCGTGGGATCGCGACCGTCGGGGAGGCGGGCCTCGCATTCGACCTCCTCGTTCGTCCGCGGGAGATGCCGGCGGCGCTCGATATCGTCCGGAGCGAGCCCGGGGTCCGCTTCGTCATCGACCACCTGGCCAAGCCGGAGATCGCGAGTCACGAGCTCGAGCCGTGGGCGACGCTGCTGGCCGACTTCGCGGCCCTTCCGAACACGTGGTGCAAGCTGTCCGGCCTCGTCACCGAGGCGGACTGGGCCACCTGGACCCTCGACGATCTCCGACCGTACGTCGACCGTGCGCTCGAGGACTTCGGTCCGAGTCGCCTGATGTACGGCTCCGATTGGCCCGTGTGCCTGCTCGCCGGGTCCTACGCAACCGTCATCGCGACGGCGCGTTCGTTGACCGAAGGCCTGTCCGGGGATGAGCGCGCGGCTGTCTTCGGCGGGGCCGCGGAGGACGTCTACCGACTGGCGGAATGACGGCCCGATGGATCGGATAGCTCGTCAGCGAGCCGATGGAGGTCGTCGATGAGAGCGGGGACGCGCTCGGCCGTCGCACGAGCCTTGAGCAGCGTGATGCTCGCGGCGCACGGGCCATCGGCGGACTGGCGGTTCGGGATGACGACGCCGTAGCAGACGACGCCCTCCATCGTCTCCTCATCGTCCATCGCGTATCCGCGCCGCCGGATCTCCGCGATGTCGACGAGCAGCTCGTCGACCGAGCCATGCGCCTTGCGCGTCGGCCGCGGGAAGGTCGAGATGCCGTCGAGACGAGCGGTCAGCTCCATGTCGCTCAGCGAGGCGAGGGCGGCCTTGCCGGTGGCGGTCGAGAAGGCCGGGAGACGGCGGCCGATGCCTGAGGTGAGGCGGACCGGCTGCCGGCCGTCGTGGCGGGCGAGGTACGTGACCTCGAGCCCGTCGAGGACCGCGAACTGGACGGTCTCCTCGGAACCAGTCGGCAGCTGACGGACCGCTTCGTGGAACTCCTGGACCTGGTCGACGGTCGCGAGATACGCCCCTCCCAGCTCCGCGAGGCGGCGTCCCAGGGTGAAGCCCGTGCCGACCCGTCGGACGAATCCGGCCTCAGCGAGCGCTCCACACACGTTGGCGATCGACGACTTCGGAAGACCCAGCCGGCGGGCGAGCTCGCTCGGGCCCATCGGATCGCCCGATGCCCGGGCAAGCACATCGAGGATGAGCGCAGCGCGGGTCACAGCGGGCGCGAGCGACTCACCGTCCACGCGGAGCGCGTCCTCGCGCACCTCGGGCTGCAGCTCCGTTGCGATGGCGTCCTTCATCCCACCGATCCGTCACCCTCGAGAGACGCCGACGCTGATAGCGGTCTGGACAGCCTTATCGCGTCCGTCCGATTGACTTGCCCGGAACCGTTGACATGTTGTTCAACCTACCGCCGGCCGTTCAGTATGCTGGACGCCCGGCGCGACGGTCAAGAGGAGGAAGCCAGGGCGCGGTGGAAGATCAGCCGGGCCGTGTCGAGCCCACGATGGAGGACAGGCTATGACGCCGCGCTCATCGAACACGGACGGCGTGCACTGGCAGCTCGCCTTCACCGTGGCGCGTCGCCACGTCGTCGGCCGGCAGTTTGATCGGAAGGGACGCCGGGCGTACCCGAGGGGCCGCCGTCGACCGGCGGACGATCAGCTCGAACGGGAGCACGACCGACTCACCGACCGCTGTTCGCTCTCCCTCCAGCCGGTCGATCATCAACTCCGCGGCGTGCCGCCCGATGTCATACGCAGGCTGCGCCGCCACAGTCAGGAATGGCTCATCGACCCACTCGACCGGGAGGTCGTCGAACGCCACGATGGAGACGTCGTCCGGGATCTTCAGGCCGAGGTCGCGCAGCGCACGGACCGCGCCGAACGCGATGAAGTTGTTGGCGGCGAAGATCGCCGTCGGCGGGTCGTCCGTCGCGGTCAGCACCTCCCGTGCCATCAGCCGCCCGTCCGCCACGTTCTTGTCGCCGAAGTTGAACGCGCCATAGCGGACGAGCGACTCATCGAAGACGATCTCCGCCTCAGCGAGCGCACGGCGAACACCGGCGACGCGGTCGGCCGACGTCGAGATGGCGCGGCGGCCGGTCAGGACCGCGATCCGGCGATGGCCGAGGCCGATGAGGTGTCGCGCAAGCGCGTGCGCACCCTCCTCGGAGTCGCAGCGCACGTTGTCCACGCCGCGCGAAGCACGCCGGTCCAACACCACGACCGGGATGCTGTGGGTCCGCAGCAGCCGAAGGGACGCTGCGGGGTTCTGAGCGGGCACCAGTAGGACGCCGTCGACCTGGCGCTCGACGAGCAGGCGCAGGTAGCGCGACTCCTCCTCGTCGGATTCGTCGGTGTTGCAGAACATCACGGCGAAGCCGCGGGCGCTCGCTGCATCCTCGACGCCGCGCGCGATCGTCGTGAAGAACGGATTCGAGATGTCGGAGAGCACGAGGGCCAGCGTCTCGGTGCGCTTCGAGCGGAGCTGGCGGGCAAGGGCGTTTGGGACGTACCCCAGCTCGGCGATGGCCAGCTGGACGCGCTGCCGAGTGGCCGCCCTGACGTACCCGGAGTTGTTCAGGACCCGGGAAACCGTCATCGCTGAGACGCCGGCGCGCTCCGCCACCTCGCTGATCCGGCTCATCTTCGGGCTGACTTGGTACGCATCAGTGCCTCGGGCTGTGATCGAGGGCTGCCCGCGGCGCGGACAGCCCTCTGGAACGGCGGCTCGAACGAAGCTGGCCCCTACTTGTAGAGGACCGCCTGGATCTCGGGATTGTTGATGTTCGACTTGTCGAACCAGTAGAAGCCGGTGTCGATGTTCTTCGGGAGCGACTTGCCGTTGATCGCGTCGATGGCGGCGTCAACGCACTTGGAACCGATGCCGACAGGGTTCTGGGTGATCGCGCCGGACTCGACGCCACTGTTGATGGCGTCAAGCTGCTGCTGGCCGGAGTCGTAGCCGACGGCCACGATCTTGTTCTCGTTGCCGGTCTCCTTGAGCGCGTTGAGGATGCCCTTGATCGAGCCCTCGTTCGCGCCGAAGAAGCCCTTGAGGTCCGGGTTCGCCGTCATCATCGACTTCGCGATGTCGGCCGACTTGACGGGGTCGCCCGCGCCGTATTGGACGTCCACGACCTGGATGTTCGGGTGCTTCGCCTTCATCTGGTTGACGAAGCCGTCGCGCCGGGTGATGCCCGTCTGTGAGGTCTGGTCATGGACGATAACGCCAACCTTGCCCGCGTCGCCGATGAGCCCGGCGAGCTTGTCCGCTTCGACGCCGGCGGCGGCGATGTTGTCGGTCGCGACGGTGGTGACCGGGATGTCGCTGTCGACGCCCGAGTCGAAGCCGATCACCGGGATGTTGGCGTCCTTTGCCTGCTGCAGGAGGGAACCGGCGGCCTTGCTATCGAGGGCCGCGAAGCACACCGCGGCCGGCTTGCTGCTCAAGGCCGTCTGAAGCATGGTGAGCTGCTTATCGACCTCGGACTCCGTCGCCGGGCCCTGGTACGTCGCGGTGACGCCCAGCTTGGCAGCCTCGTCCAAGGCGCCCTTCTTGACCGCCTGCCAGAACTGGTGCTGCTCGCCCTTGGAGATGATCGCGATCGTCTTGCCCTTGGCGGCGCCACCGTCGGTCGGCGGGGTGTAGTCGGACGCCGTGCCGGAGGTGTTGGCCGACGCGGCGGGCGCCGATGCTGCCGGCGGAGCCGTCGTGGATGCCGAGCCCGAGCAGGCGGCTGCCGCGATCGCGACAGTGGCCGTCAGGCCCAGGATGCGCGTGAGTTTCATGAGCTCCTCCATACGAGAACTGCCTTGACCGGTCTGCCCGACCCGCGATCCGGGTCCGACGTCAGGTCCACGAAGAGCGCGCGCGATTGCCGACCGTTCGGGTCAGGCCTGCGCGCGGCGGCGAAGGATGTCGAGAAAGACGGCGCCGATGACGACGAGACCCGTGATCACCGACTTCCATTGGTCCGGGACGCCCGCGACGGACAGGCCGATGCGCAGGGTGCTGATGAGGAAGGCGCCGATGATGGTCCCGACGATGCTGCCCTCCCCGCCCGAGAGGGAGGTGCCGCCGATGACCGCCGCAGCGATCGCATCCAGCTCGTATCCCACGCCCAGACCGGGCTGGGCCGAGTTCATGCGTGAAGCGATGATGATGCCGGCGAGGCCCACAAACAGGCCTTCCACCATGTAGACGGTGATCTTCCAGCGGTCGACGTTGACGCCGGAGAGACGGGTTGCCTCCTCGTTGGATCCGAGCGCGAACGTGTAGCGCCCGAACGTCGTCTTGTTGAGCAGGATCCACGCGATCGCGGCGGCGCCCAGCATGACCCACACGATGTTGGGAATCCCGACCACCGACTTCGCCATGAACAACGCCTGGAAGCCGGGCTGCGTCGCCTCGAAGTAGATGGGGCGAACGTCCGAGAGCACCTGGGCCAGGCCCAGCGTGACGTAGAGCATGCCCAGCGTGGCGATGAACGGCGGCAGCTTGCCCTTGGCGATGAGGGTGCCGTTGACGAGGCCCACCAGGGCTCCGGCGCCGAGTGCGGCGAGGAGACCGAGCGGCAGCGGCAGGCCGAGCTGGACCGAGACGAGGCCGGCCACGACCGAGCAGAAGGTCATGGCGGTGCCGACCGACAGGTCGATGCCGCCGGTGATGATCACTAGCGTGACCCCGACCGCGAGCACGCCGTTGACCGCGGTCGCGGTCAGGATGTCGATGTAGTTGTTGGCGCTCGCGAAGTGGGGAACGACGATCGAGAAGAAGACGAGCAGGATGACCAGGGCGCCGAGTGCGAGGAGCCGCTGGACCGATTCGCCGGTTGCGAGCGCTCGAACGCGCGAAGGTGCCGCCGCGGAGGATTGCATCAGATCGCTCCCACAGGGATGACCGGGACGGTCAGGGACTTCATGCGGCGGCCACCGACTCGCGCTGCGTCGCGAGCGTCATGATCCGCTCCTGCGTCGCGTCGGCCGATGCCAGCTCGCCGGTGATCCGTCCCTCGCACATGACGAGGATCCGGTGGCTCATGCGCAGGATCTCGGGCAGCTCCGAGCTGATCATGATCACTGCCTTCCCCTCTCGAGCGAGGTCGTTCAGGAGCTTGTAGATCTCGCTCTTCGCGCCTACGTCGATCCCGCGCGTCGGCTCGTCGAAGATCAGGATCTGGGTATCGGCGATCAGCCATTTCGCGATGACCACCTTCTGCTGGTTGCCGCCTGACAGGTTCTTCACTCGCTGGGTCACCCGCGGTGTCTTGATCGCCAGCGTGTTGACGAGCTCGGTCGCCTTCTGCCGGGTGGCCGCCGTCTTCACCCAGCCGAACCGGTTGGTGAACCGCCCGAGTGACGCCAGGACGGCATTCACCTCGACGTCCATGCCGGTCGCCAGCCCGTACCGCTTGCGGTCCTCCGAGAGATACGCGATCCCGTGGCTCACGGCATCCGCCGGCGTACGGATCGTGACGAGCTCCCCGTTGACGAGCACGTCGCCGGATTCCGGCAGGTCCGCCGCAAAGATCGCGCGGGCCACCTCCGTGCGGCCGGCGCCGACGAGTCCCGCGATCCCGAGGATCTCGCCCCGGTGCAGCTGGAAGCTGATGTCCCGGACCTGCCGCCCGCGGTTGAGGTGCCGAACCTCGAGCATCACCGTCGGATCGGGCTGCTCCGGCAACTCGGGTGTCGCCTCGAAGACGGTCCGGCCGACCATCATGCTGATGATCTCCTGCGTCGACGCCTCGGCCGTGCTGACCGTCCTGACGTACCGCCCGTCGCGCATGACCGTCACGCGGTCCGTGATCTGCTTGAGCTCTTCGAGCCGGTGCGAGATGTGGACGATCCCATGGCCACGCTCCCGGAGGTGGCGGGTGATCCGGAACAGCTCGTCGATCTCGGTGTCGGTCAGCGTCGCGGTGGGCTCATCCATGACCAGGACGTCCGAGTTGTAGGACAGCGCCTTCGCGATCTCGACCATCTGCTGCTGGGCTACGGCAAGCCGGGAGACCCGCGTACGCGGATCGAGCCGTATGTGGAGATCCTCGAACAGCTGCGCGGTCTTCCGGTTGAGGGCCCGCTCATCGAGCAGGATTCCTCGTCGCGGCTCGCGGCCGATGAAGACGTTCTGGGCCACGGTCAGGTGCCCCATCAGGTTCAGCTCCTGGTGGATGATGCTGATCCCCAGATCCTGGGCCGCCCGCGGGGACGTGATCTCCTGTTCCTCTCCACGGACCCGGATGACGCCCGCATCCCGGCGATAGATCCCGCCCAGGATCTTCATGAGGGTCGACTTTCCCGCGCCGTTCTCGCCGACCAGGCCGTGGACCTCGCCCGCGCGCAGATCGAATTGCGCACTCTCGAGCGCCCGGACACCCGGAAAGCTCTTGGCGATATCGACCATCTCCACCAGGAGCGCATCCACGTCGAGCTTCTCCCATCGGCAAGGCCTGAGTAGGGCGGTTCGCTTGGGACGTGTGACGGTGCGGCTGCGGGTACTGATCCACAAGGTATCCGTAACCCAGTTATCG
>JBJMMQ010000156.1:0-5331 GCA_045804705.1 Chloroflexota bacterium | reverse complement strand
TGGCGGCCCTCCGGTCCCCGGTGGAATGCCGGCGACGTGGGGGATCACGGTCCTGGTCTACCGGCTCGGTGCGCCAGTGTCACTCGAGCGAGGTCGTCGTCGCGGGTCCCTGCTCACGCTCCCCGTCGGGCAAGGGTTACCTGGGTGTCGCCCGGCCAATCCCAGAACAGGCCGTCGGGAGAGTGGGCGGTCAGCAGGCGTCGTACATCGGCCGCGAAAGCTCCGACTCGGTCCCCGAAGAGGTGCGGCGCCGAGTAGGAGAACGAGAAGTAGCCGCTCAGAACGCTCTCCGTGTCCGGCACGAGGTCCGCGACGCCGGGCAGGTAGAGCGTCTCCACCGAGTCAAACCGCGTGGCGGCAAGGACGTCTTCGAACCGGTGGTTCCGAGTGCGCGTTGTGCCGCGGCCTGCGCGCTGCGTCGAGCCCAGATACTTCTGCACAGCGCTCTGATCTCCGAATGCGGGATCGGCGGCGGACCGGGGCTCGGCGGCACTGGTCGTCCGTCGACTGCGTGCACGATCAGCGCGAGGGCACCCGATGGCTCCAATATGTCGTACACCGCCTCCGCAACTCGTGCTTCGTCCGTCCAGTGGAAGGATTGGCCGAACGTGACCAAGCGAAACGGCTCCGGCGCAGCATCTGGCAGGTCTTCCGCTACAGCCTCGACCCACCGGAGGTTCGGAACGCCGCTCGTCTGCGCCGCACGGCGCGCCTCGGTGAGCATGTCGGCATCGGGGTCGAGCCCGACCGCTTCCTCGAATAGATGTGCGAGCCGCAGCGTGAGCGAGCCCGGACCGCACCCGACGTCGAGCAGCCGGCCACTGCCGTCTAGCGCGAGCTCGCGTGCAAGCACGGATTCGAGCTCGGACGAGTACGGCGGCCTCCCCTGCCGGTAGTGCGCTGCGGCGCCCTTGTAGATCGTCGGGTCATACGCCACGGCGACAGCATGCCGCCTCATCAACCGTGGCGCTGACACCGCCGTGGAGTGACGTCACATGGCGTGGCGGTGATGCCGGACCTTGCCACGTGGCTCCACTGCGACAAGGTCGAAGCGAAGTGGGAGGCGCGGGACCGGCGATCCATCGGGAAGCGTGCCTCGTTCGAGCAGCCCGAATGCCGCCGCCCGGATGCGGACACGTTTGCGGTGGTCGACCGTCTCTTCGGCGAGGCCGAAGTCGCGCGCGGCTCGCCACCGGACTTCGATGACGACGAGTGAGGCCGGAGGACCCGGGTCGACCGCCACGAGGTCGATCTCGTGGCGGCCGACATGGACGTTCCGGGCCACGACGGTCCAGCCGGCTTCGGTCAGTCGGTCCGCGACCAGCGTTTCGGCAGCATCGCCTGACTGCTGGGCCGCCGTCCGCTCGTGCTCGCCGGGTCGGTCCGCCATGGATCGATCGTCGCAGGCGTCGCTTATCCGGCACGTATCGGGATCAGACGGGCGCGGTCAGCTCCAGCGATGCGAGATCGAGAGCGTCGAGCATCGAATCGTCTGCCATGACCGGGACCATCTCCCCGGCGAGACGGTCGTACGTCTCGGCCGATGCCGACGGATCGGCCAGAAGGTCGAAGTCGAGCTGATCACCGGCCAGGGTTCGTTGGAGAGCCAGGAACGACCGGCGATGGAATGGGGTCAGGCCAAGCGCGCGGATGGCATCACGATGGTCGCGAGTCGCATAGCCCTGGTTGTGCTCCCAGCCATAGCCCGGATAGCGCGCTGCAAGGAGGGCCATCATCCGGTCGCGGACCACCTTCGCCACGACGGACGCGCAGGCGATGGAGTAGACCCGCGCGTCGCCGTCGACGATGTTCGTGTACGGGCCGACGGCAGCCTCGAAGCCGGCGATCCGGTTCCCGTCGACCAGGACGTGCTCGTGGCCGCCGACCTTCGCGATCGCCCGGCGCATGGCGAGATGGGTCGCGTGATAGATGTTGAGCTGATCGATCTCGCGGACGGATGCGGCGCCGACGCCCACGGCGACCGCCCGCGAGCGGATGATCGGCGCGAGCCGGTCGCGCTGTCCCGCCGACAACGTCTTCGAGTCACGGACGCCGGGGATCCGGTGGCAGCCGGGCCGCATGATCACCGCCGCGGCGACGACCGCGCCGCAGGTCGGCGCGACACCCACCTCGTCGACGCCGACGACGCGCACAAGGCCCTCGTTCCAGAGGCGGCGCTCATGGCGGAGGGTCGGCACGATCGGAGCCATCGACCCGTAGCCTAGCGCGGAATCGAACGACCCCGCCGGGTCGACGGGGTCGAAGGTTCGCCGGTCGCGAAACCGAGGCTAGCCGTTCGTGCGGCGCTCGCGTAGGGTCGCGGCCTTGCCGACCCGGTCGCGCAGGAAGTACAGCTGGGCGCGCCGGGCGACGCCGTGACGGATGACCTCGATCTTCTCGATGCGAGGGCTGTTGACCTTGAACGTCCGCTCGACGCCGACTCCGGACGCGATGCGCCGGACGGTGATGGAGCGGGTGATCCCGCCGCCACGGAGGCGCATGACGGTCCCCTCGAAGACCTGGATGCGCTCGCGGTTGCCCTCGACGACCTTGGCGGACACCTTCACGGTGTCACCGGTCGCGAGCTCCGGGAGGTCGGAGCGAAGCTGATCCTGGACGATCTCGTCAAGCACGGTCACGGGTTGTTCCTGACTCATCTGGGCAGCCGCGGCTGCGATTCGGGCTTCGGAAGCGACGCGGACGGGCGTCGGCGGCGGAGTATAGCACGGCCCCGCGGGACGATCAGTCGTGCGGCTCGAGATCCGGCCGGCGGACGCGCGTCCGCTCGATCGCCTGCTCATGCCGCCAGCGCGCAACGGCGGCGTGGTCGCCGGACGTCAGGATGGCCGGAACGCCCTCACCGCGAAAGACAGCCGGCCGCGTGTACTGCGGGTACTCGAGGAGGCCGTCGGCGAACGACTCTTCGAGCGTCGACGACGCCTCGATGGCGCCGGGCAGCAGGCGGATGACCGCGTCGATGACGACGAGCGCCGGGAGCTCGCCGCCCGTCAGGACGTAGTCGCCGATCGACAGCTCGAGGTCGACCAGCGACCGGATACGCTCGTCCACGCCCTCGTACCGCGGGCAGATGAAGACGAGGTGCGACCGCGTCGCCAGGTCGCCTGCTCGAGCCTGGCGGAAGACCTCGCCGATCGGGTCGAGCAGGATGACGGTCGAGTCTTCCCGGCGAAGCGCGTCGAGAGCTGCCGCGACCGGCTCGGGACGGAGGATCATCCCCGCTCCCCCACCGTACGGCGCGTCGTCGACGGAACGATGCCGCCCGAGGCCCCACTCGCGCAGGTCCCGGATGCGGATCGCGGCGAGCCCCTGCTCCTGGATGCGGCCCGGAATGCTCGCCGCCAGCGGTCCGTCGAACATCGCCGGGAACAGCGTCAGGACGTCGATCTCGAGGGTCATTGCTCGGCCGGGCCAGACTGCTCGCTCGGTGCCGACCCTGGCTCGGGCGCCGCCGCTGGTTTGCGTGGCCGACGTCGAGGCGCCTTCGGGCGATCGGGGTCGTGCGACTTCCGCGGCCGAAGGTCGAGCGACTCGGCATCGACCACGATCTCGCCCCGCCGGGGCGCGAAGATCCGGATGAAGGCACGCACGGCGGGCAGATCGAAATCGGCGACCGTGCCGCCGCCCACCGAGAACACCTCGGTCTCGCCGACACGGTAGATGTCACGAACGGTCCCCAGGTCGGCGCCATCGACGCCGCGGACGGCGCAGCCGATCACCTCGTGCCAGTAGTACGTGCCGCGCGCCAGGTCATCCTCGGGCCGGACCACCATCTCGAGGTAGGCACCCCGGAGTCCGTCCGCGGCGTCGCGCGTCGGCACCTCGCGGAACCGGAGACGCCAGCCTGGACCGTCGGCGATGGCCTCGGCGGAGGCGATGGTGAGTGGCCGTTCGTCGCCCTCGCGGAAGAGGACGGCACCAGCGACGAAGCGATCCTCCGGCCGATCCGTCAGAACCTCCGCCCGAACCGCTCCATGAAGCCCGTGGACGCCCCGCACGAGGGCGACCACGAGCCGTTCGTCCTCGTTCAGAGGATCTCGAGCTGGACCGGTTCGCCGTCGCGGGCGGCGGTCACCTTGAGCAAGGTCCGGAGCGCCTTGGCGACGCTGCCGTTGCGCCCGATGACCTTGCCCATATCGTCCTCGGCGACGTGGAGCTCGATGACGGTCGCGCCGTCCTCCTCCACGACTTCGACGGTGACGGCATCGGGATCATCGACCAGCGACTTCGCGACGTACTCGACCAGGTCCTTGGCTGCCATCGTCGCGACCCCTACTTGGCGGCGGGCAGGATGCCCGCCTGTCGGAAGAGCCGCGCGACGGTGTCGGACGGCTGGGCGCCCTTGTCGAGCCACGCCTTGGCCCGATCGGCGTCGACGACGAACTCGGTCGGTTCGCTGCGCGGGTTGTAGTGGCCGAGGGTCTCGAGCGAACGCCCGTCGCGGGCGTTGCGGCCGTCGGCCACGACGACGCGATAGCTGGGCTGCTTATGCGCGCCGACGCGCGTGAGCCGGATGCGGACTGCCATGAGTGCGGGACTCCTCCTTCTGGGCGGGACGCTGGGGGCGGCCCTTACTGGACGGTGATGTAGATGGTGGACTTGGTCAGGTCGCCTGAGATCGAGGACCCGAGATAGAGCGAGTCGAAGGGCTTCAGGAACGGCTCGATCTCTTTCTGATAGCGGGTGTAGCTGGCGGGATCCTCTTTCGCGATCGCCTTCTCGTACATCTCGCGAACGGTGTCGAGCGCGACGTACAGCGCGCCCGTGCCCTTGCCGGCCTTGTCGCTGAGCTTCTTGAACGTATCGGTCGATGCGAGCGAATTGGACGAGTCGGTGTCGAGGACGTGCTTGACGAAGCCAGGACCGGTGCCGATGACCGCGACCTCGTCGGTGACCGCGACCGCGATCTCGAGGTCGCCCTTCGGCAGCCCGAGCATCTGGACATCCGAGCCGCCCGTTCCGGCAAGCTTGTCGACCGCGCCGAGGTCGATGATGGTGATGGTCGTGCCGTTGTAAACCTCATCGCGGATGGTGATGCCCTGCTGAGCCCCACCGATCGCGAGGAACGTCTTGAGCGCCGTCACGAGGCGACCTGGCGCCTCCTTGTCGGTCGGCTCGATGATCAGGCCGGCCTCCGGGGTGCCGTCGGCATCGTTGACGACGGTGGCGGTATCGCCGACCCAGCCGATGGCCGCATCAGCGCCGCCGACGAGACCCAGTCCCTGGTTGAGCTGGTCGAGCATCGGCTTGAACTGCGCGTCGGAGCCGTACAGATCGAGGGCCTGACGCAGCGTCTTGCCGTAGTCGTTGGCG
>JBJMMQ010000155.1:0-24836 GCA_045804705.1 Chloroflexota bacterium | reverse complement strand
CGATCCGACCGCGTGGACGTCGCTCTTCGGTGCTCCGGTCTGGTTCCTGTTCGGGTTCCTGTTCTTTCCGTGGACGACGTTGATCTATGGGTTCGTCGCCCAGAACGGGATGACGCCGATCAACTGGATCTTCGTCGCCGGGGCCCTCCTGATCGACCTCGGGACCTGGGGCATCGGCGCCTTCGCGACTCGCGAACAGGTGTCGAACTACCGGGGGACCTGACCGGACTTCCCAGATCCTGGCCCGGGGAAGCGCCTACGGCTCGATGTGGAGGCGTGTGCTCGCGTTGGGTGCGTCCGCCGAGCCGACCCACAGATCGCCATCCGCCGTCGCGACCGTGACGGCGCACGGAACCACCAAGGTCCCTGACACCGCGTTCTGATCGGGATCGATCCGCGCGACGAAGGCGGCGCGATCCGTGCACGGGATCGTGCCGTCCCATCCAGCCGACCAGATGGCGCCATCAGCCTCGGCGACGGTGTCCGCGAACCCGCCGAGCGTGATGGTCGCGCTGACAGCGTCCGTTGCCGGGTCGATCCTGGCGACACCGCGGCCGAGATTGAGCGGGACCCAGACGCTGTCCTGACCGGCGCTCACGTTGTTGACGCACATGCCGCACACCGGGTTGTCGCCTGTCCCGGGCAGCGTGATCCGTGCAGCGACACTAGCGGTGGCGCGATCGATGCGGACGATCACCCCCGTTCGATGCTCCACGACCCAGACCGAGCCGAATCCGACAGCGACGCCTTCCGGGTGGTCGAGACCGCTGACGACCGCGGTCACGCTCCGGGACGAAGGGTCGACCCGGACCACGACGCCCTGATCGAAATCCGACACCCACAGCCCGCCGGCGTCGATCGCGACGCCGTACGGGACGACGGGAACGGTCGCGCCATTTGCGGCGATCGGCACAGCGAGGGGGATCCGCTCGACGACCTTGTTCGTCTTCGGGTCGATCCGAACGACCGCGTTGGTCGAGGCGTCGGTCACCCAGATCGAGCGTCCATCCGTTGCCACCGCCTTCGGCGTCCCGTACGGCGCGTGGGCAGGGTCGCCGATCCGGATCGTCGCCACGACGTGGCCGTTCGTCGCATCGACGCGGACGACCTTTCCGGCCTGCTCATCCCAGTACCAGACTGCCTGCGATCCGACCGCCGGCCCGCCCGGAAAGATGTCGAGGGGCGTCGTGGACACGACCTTGGCGGACAAGATCGACGCGGAGGGAGCTGACGAGCTTGCCGGGGTCGCCGCAGCACTGCTCGGGGTGGAGTGAGGCGTCGGCGCGGGTGTGGCGGACTGTGGTGAGGATGTGACCGCGGGCCGACCGCCCTCCGAAGACGCGGCGTCCGCTCCGCATGCCGCGGCCAGGACGACGGACAAGAGCGCCAGGCCGACGATCGGGTGTGAGAACCGCACGCAAACCCTCCAAGGCCGACGAGTCTTCGGCTCGAACGTCCCCCGCGCGCGACGACAGTATGCGCGGCACACTCGGCGCGACGTTCTCGTACGTTTACGTGAACGTCAAGGTTATGGTATGATGAAAGCCATGTCGCTGCCCACCACCCCACGATTGCTTCGAATCAACCAGGTCGCCGCCGAGACGGGCCTGACGACGCGCGCTATCCGGTACTACGAGGAGATGGGTCTGCTCGAGCCCGCTGCCCGATCCGAGGGCGATTACAGGCTCTACGACGACTCCGACCTCGAGCGTCTCCAGTTCATCAGGAGCCTGCGCGACGATGCCGGCTTCTCGCTTGCGCAGATCGGACAGCTCCTCGAGGACGAGCACGTCCGCGAACGCAACCGCGAGCGGATCCACCAGACTGACGACCCGGATGAGCGGCGCTCGCTCATCCTCGACGCCCGCGGCCGCGTCGACCACCAGGTCGAGATCCTCGAGGCCAAGGCGGCCCGGCTCGCGGCGATGATCGAGGAGGCCCGTGGTCGCCGCGCGCACCTCGACGAGCACCTCGCCGAGCTCGACGGCGGCCCCGATCCGCACCCGGGGCGCGAACGATGATCGGCCGCGCGCTGCTCGATCCCGGGCGACTCTCCGGATCGGACGGGCTGAGCCCGTTCCAGCACCGGAACTTCCGGTTGTTCTTCGCGGGACAGGCCGTCTCTCTCGTGGGGACGTGGATGCAGCAGGTCGCCCAGGCCTGGCTGGTCCTCGAGCTCACGCACGACCCGATCTGGCTGGGGATCGTCGCCGCTGCCCAGTTCATCCCGGTCATGGTCCTGGGCCTCTTCGCGGGCGTCGCCGCCGACGCGCTGCCCAAGCGACAGGTCCTGATCGCGACCCAGACCGCGATGATGGTCCTCGCAGCGATCCTGGCGGTCCTGGTCATCGCCGACGTCGTCGAGGTCTGGATGATCCTGGTCCTCGCGTTCCTGCTCGGGATCGCCAATGCCGTCGACATGCCTGCCCGCCAGTCGTTCGCCTACGAGATGGTCGGTCGCGAGGAGGTCGGCAGTGCGGTCGCGCTCAATTCGGCCATGTTCAATGGCGCGCGCGTCCTCGGTCCGGCCGCCGCCGGCCTTGCGATCGGCGCGTTCGGCGTCGGACCGGCCTTCGCGATCAACGCGGTCAGCTTCGTCGCGGTCATCGTCGGGCTGCTGATGATGCGCGACACCGAGCTCCATATCGGCAACCGCATCGCGCGGCCCGAGACCGTCCGCGCGGTCGTCCGCAATCTCGCGGAGG
The DNA here is from genome assembly GCA_045804705.1 of Chloroflexota bacterium. Taxonomy (GTDB): domain Bacteria; phylum Chloroflexota; class Limnocylindria; order Limnocylindrales; family CSP1-4; genus SPCO01. The sequence goes on along the minus strand of JBJMMQ010000155.1, from coordinate 22,131 downwards.
GCCTGCGCTACGTCCGTGGGACACCGGTCGTCCTCCTCGCGGTCGTCGTGGTCGGGGGCGTGGCGACGGTCGGGATGAACTTCAACGTCCTCATCCCCGCGTTCGCGCAGGACGACCTCGCCGCGGGCGCGGCCGGCTATGGGTTCCTGATGGCGGCATCGGGCATCGGCTCGCTGCTGGCCGCGATGCGCCTCGTCTTCGGTGGTCGGCCCCGGCCGGTCCGCCTCGCTACGGGTGCCCTCATCCTGGGGCTCGCGTCGGTCGCTCTTGCAGCGACGCGCGTCTACCCCGTCGCGCTCGGGCTGATGGTCCTGGTCGGGTTCGGCTCGATCCTGATGGCCGCCACCGGCAACACCACGATCCAGCTCGCGGTGCCCGACCATCTCCGCGGCCGGGTGATGAGCGTGTACACGACGGTGTTCTCGGCATCCGTGCCGATCGGCGGACTCGCCTTCGGCGCAGCGGCATCGGCGTTCGGCGTGCCGACCGCGATCGCGATCGGTGGCGTGCTCACGCTCGTCATCGGCCTTGGCGCCCTGGCATGGGGTCGAGCCGGCGCGTTCGAGCTGACCGAGAACACGGGAGCGGCGGCGTCAAGTGGTGGCTCCCTGCCCGCGGCGGCGCGGGCGCGCTGAGCAAGCCGTGTTCGAGGTGATGCGCGCTCAGGTCGACCGATGACGTCGATGCGCCGCGGCATGAGCGCCTTCCGGCACCGCAACTACCGGTTGTTCTTCGGCGGGCAGGCGATCTCGCTCGTCGGGACCTGGATGCAGCAGGTCGCGCAGGCGTGGCTGGTCCTCGAGCTGACCCACGATCCACTGTGGCTCGGGGTCGTGGCCGCCGCCCAGTTCCTGCCGGTCCTGATCTTCGGGTTGTTCGCGGGCGTCCTCGCCGACAACCTGCCCAAGCGCCAGACGCTGCAGGTGACCCAGGTGATCAAGATGGCCCTGTCCATCACGCTCGCGGCCGTCTCCTTCTCGGGATCAGCCTCCATCCCGTTCCTGATCCTGCTCGCGCTCGTCATCGGGACGGTCAACGCGGTCGACATGCCCGTCCGCCAGTCGTTCGCCGTCGAGATGGTCGGCCGCGAGGACATCGGCAACGCCGTCGCTCTGAACTCGGCCATGTTCAACGGCGCGCGCATCGTCGGCCCAGCGGTCGCCGGCCTGGTCATCGGCGCGGTCGGTGTGACGGCCGCCTTCGTCATCGATGCCATCAGCTTCCTCGCCGTCATCGCCGCGCTCCTCGCGATGCGCGACAGCGAGCTGACCCCCGCGGCCCCGATCACCCGACCCGAATCGTTCGCGGGTGTCATGACCCAGCTGCGCGAGGGCCTGCACTACGTGCGGATCACCCCGGTCGTGCTCCTCGGCATCCTGGTCGTCGGTCTCGTCTCGACGGTCGGGATGAACTTCAGCGTGATCATGCCGCCCTACGCGGAGAACGTCCTCGACAGTGGAGCCACCGGGTACGGCTTCCTGATGGCGGCCTCCGGCGTCGGCTCGCTGCTCGCCGCGCTCTGGCTGGCCTTCGGTGGGCGGACACGCATCCGGCGGATCGCCTGGGGCGCCGTCGTCCTCGGTCTCGGCGAGGTCGCGCTCGGGGCGTCGAGTACGTACGCGATCTCGCTCGTGCTGATGGTCGCCGTCGGGTTCGGCGCCATCCTGATGGCCGCCACCGCGAACACCACGATGCAGCTCGCCGTCCCGGATGGTCTTCGCGGCCGCGTGATGAGCGTGTACACCACGATCTTCGCGGGCTCCACGCCCGTCGGCGGGCCCCTGATGGGCGGCCTCGCGTCGGCCCTCGGTGTCGCCGCCTCGCTCGCCATCGGTGGCGTCGTCGCCACGCTGGTGGGACTTGGGGCGTTCGCGTGGATCCGTCGGGCAGGGCTCGATCGCGTCGACCTTCGGCCGTCTGCGATCGGCGCCCCGGCTGGCGTTCTCGGCCCGGCCACGGTGGCGGCCCCCTTGGGCAAGGCCATTCGGCGCTGAGTTCGGCGGGGCGTCAGTCCTCGACCGCGCCGAAGACCAGCGCGGCATTCAATCCGCCGAACCCGAACGACGTGGACAGCACGCGCCGGTAGTCGCCGTCGCGGCCCTCGCGGAGCAGACCGGGCAGCAGCGCCGCCGCGTCCGGTTCGGGGTCGACGAGATTGACCGAGGCCGGCGCCCAGCCGTCGCGGATCGCGAGCGCGCAGATGGCGGCCTCGATCGCGCCCGACGCTCCCAGCGGATGGCCGTACAGGGCCTTCGTCCCGCTCACCGGCACGGTCGCCGCCCGCTCGCCCAGGGCCAGCGCGATCGCCCGCGCCTCGGCGACGTCGCCGATCGGGGTCGAGGACGCGTGGGCATTCACGTAGTCGATCTCGTCGGGCTCGACGCCAGCGTCGTCGAGTGCGATGGTCGCCGCGCGGGCAGCTTCCGTGCCGTCGGCACGCGGCTGGACCATGTGGTGGGCATCCGACGTCGCACCGTAGCCCAGCAGCTCGGCGTACGGGACAGCGCCGCGGGCCTGCGCGACGTCGGCCGCCTCGAGGACGAGCAGCGCGGCGCCCTCGCCCATGACGAACCCGTCGCGACCACGGTCGAACGGCCGCTCGGCGCGACCAGGGTCGTCGTTGGACCCCGAGGAAAGGGCGCGGATGATGTCGAACGCCCCGAAGGCGAGCGGGCTCAGCGGGATCTCGCAGCCGCCCGCGATGGCGGCATCGACGCGGCCGTCGCGCAGGTCGCCCATGGCCTCGCCCAGCGCGACCGCTCCGGATGCGCACGAGTTCGCCGTCGACAGGATGGGACCGCGGACGTCGAGGGCGATGCCGAGGTTGGCCGGAGCCGCGCCGCCGAAGACGGCGAGGGCAAGGTTCGGCGCCACCTGCCGGATCCCGCGCTCGAGGTACCGCTCATGCTGCTCCTCGGCATAGGCGATGCCACCCAGCGCTGACCCGAGATAGATGCCGATCCGCTGCGGATCTGCCGCCCCGCTGACGCCCGGAGTCAGTCCGGCGTCGTCCAGCGCCAACCGACCGGCGACGAGCCCGAACTGGCTGAACCGGTCGAGCTGGCGAGCGGTCTTCGGCGGCATCCAGGCGAGCGGGTCGAAGTCGTCGACCTGGGCCGCGACCTGGGAACGGAACGGCGACGGGTCGAACCGATCGATCCGCTTGACCGGGGAGCGCGCCGCCCGAAGGCCAGCCCGGAACGCGTCCCGCCCGGTACCGATCGCGGTGATGACGCCCATCCCGGTGATCCAGATGCGCCGACGGTCGGTCACCGGACGTGCTCCGCCGCCGCCGTCTCGGCGAGGGATTCGGCGAGCGCCTTGAACGTCGCGAGCGTCCGACCGGCGATCGGGCGCGTGAACCCGCTGTCGACGAACGCGGCGAATGGGGCGATCCGCGGCCGGAAGTCGTGATCGATCGACACGTGGCAGCCGTCGCCCGCGGGCTCGATGTGCCAGGTCACGTCCATGCCCTTCGTCGCCCCCGCGACGTGGACGAAGCGCAGGCTATGGGTCGCCGGCTCGTTCCACGTCCGTGCCCGCCACGTGACCGGGAGCGCGAGTCCGGTCACGCCGATCAGGGGAAGCGGTCGCCTCGCGATGAAGTCGACGACGAGCGAGCCGTCGGCGCGTGTCTCGACCGCGTGCGACTGCGCGTAATGCGGGAGCAGCCGCTCCCAGCGGGTGACCTCACGCGCGAGCGCGAACACGAGCTCCGCCGAAGCAGAGACGTCGATGGCGATGGTGCTGTGCATGTCCGTCAGCCACTCGGTGCCGGGATCGAGGCGGCCGCGGTCCGGAGTGAGCGCCTGGCGAGGGTCGCGAGATGCAGGCGAGCGGCAGCGTCGAGCGCGAACCACCCGCACGTGTCCGTCGAGCCGTCGACCTCGTCCCGGAGATCGCCACCGACGATCCGGACGCGATAGACGATCCGGATCGCATGCATCGGCACGCTGTCGCCCTCGGTGCCATCGGTCGAGCCGCTGAACAGATGGTCGGAGACGTCGGCGAGCTCGATGACCTCGCCCACGTAGCCGGTCTCCTCGGTCAGCTCACGCAGCGCGGCTGTCGCGGGCGCTTCGCCGAAATCGATCCCGCCTCCCGGCAACGTCCAGACCTCGCCCGACAGGACCCACGGCGCGATCCGACACAGGAGGATCCGGCCGGTGTCGTCGAGGCAGATGGCATAGGCACCGACCCGCGTCCGCTCCTCCGCGCTCATGGCGCGAGCAGACGTGCGAGGAAGCGCGGGTCGAGCGCGCGACCGGCGGGGACGAGGTCGCCCATCACAAGGCCCATCGTCGCACGAACCGCGTCCCGCGCGGCGATCCGCCGGGCCGCGTACTCGAACATCGCGGGCCGGGCGAGGAAGCCCTGGACGAGCCACGACACGGCGTCCTTGGCGAGGAACTGGCGGTGCATCGCGCGCTCGTAGGCGTTCATCGCGCCCGGCCGACCGCGCTGTCGTGCCGTGATGGCCGCGGCGGCGAGCTCGGCCGAGACGAGTGCCCGATGGAGGCCCTCGCCGGTGAACGGGTCGAGGAAACCTGCGGCGTCTCCCACGAGAAGCCACCCGGGCCCGGCGCGGCGAGTCACGCGGTGACCCAGCGGCCACGCGCCGGCGACCGTGTCGAGTGCCTCGCCATGGCGCCAGAGCGCCGGATCCTCGGCCGTCGGCGGGATCCGGGCGACGATGTCGGCTGCCACCGAACGGGCGCCATCGGTGGCCAGCGCTCTGCGCCAGGAGGGTCCGAGGACGATCCCGATGTTGACGCGGCCGCCCGGGACCGGCGCGATGCCGATGTAGCCGTCGCGCAGGACGCGCATCCTCGCGTCTCTGACCCGGTCCGGTTCTGTGTCCGGGAGGTGGTACGTCAATCCGATCCGCGGTCCGAGACGGACGCGACGATCGACGCGGGCGGCTCGCGCGACGACCGAATGGGGACCGTCGGCACCGACGACGAAGCGCGCGTCGAGCTCGTGGACCGCGCCATCCCGGTCGCAAACCCGCAGCCGTCCAGCGGCAACGTCGACCTCCGCGACACGCCATCCGAGCCGGACGTCCGCGCCGGCGGCCCTCGCGAGGTCGATCAGGGCGGGGTCGAGACGCGAGCGGTCGAACCCGACCGCCGGACGACCACCGGTCTCGGTGCCGTATGTCAGCCGGAACGCGACCCCGCGAGGGGTCTCGACACGCATCGCCGGGATGGGACGTGCGACGGCCGCGGTCGTCGCCGCGTCAAGACCGGCCCGCTCGAGGGCGACAGCCGCGGCCGGCGACGCGAAGACGCCACCCGCGTGCCACGTCCAGATCGCGGATCGCTCCAGAACGGTGACGCCGACGCCGGCCCGCGCGAGGCGCGCACCGAGCACCGCTCCCGCGGGACCGCCCCCACCGATGGCGACGTCGACGCGCTCATGAGTCACTCCCCGGCGCCGATGGGATCGGGAGCCGCCGTCAGGTCGCGTGTCCCGGCGTCACCCGTATAGGTCCGAGCAGCCGCGATCGCGGCGATCGCATAGCGCTGCCGGAGCGATCCCCGGATGATCCGGACCGGGGCGAGCCCGGCGGCGCGGAGCATCGCGACCATCTCGTCGGCCCGATAGGCGCGACGCACCGATAACGGCGCGTCGTTCCGGGTGTAGCGGTTGCGGGTCAGCAGGTGACCCATCAGCATCGCGCCGATCCAGCCCAGCCAGCGGCGATCGAGGTCATTGACGACGATGCCGAGACGGGCGACCCGGGCCATCTCGCGGAAGAGCGTGCCGGCCTCATCAGGGGTGCAGTGGTGGACCACGAGCGAGCAGTGAACGACGTCGAACGAGTCGTCCGGGTAGGGGAGAGAGGTCCCGTCGCCCACGTGGAGCTCGAGGCCGTCGGTGACTGCCAGCTCGGGGCGTGCCAGGACGGCCGCGGCGAGCACCTCCGGCCGACTGTCGAGACCGACGATCGACCACTGACGCCCGCGCGCGGCGGCTCGCTCGAGGAGCGCGACCGGGATGTCGGCGCCGCCGGTGCCGACGTCGAGTAGCGAAAGCTCGGTGCGATGCGCGGCCAGCGCGTCGATGGCTGCCGCGGAAAGCTCGACGCCGCCGAGCCGGTCGTTGACACGTCCCAGGTCGCGCAGATTCCCGGCCAGCGTCGCCGGGTCGTCGAGCGTCCCGTCGAGCAGCTCCGTGGCGTCGGTCAGGCGGTCCATGGTCGGCTGAGGGTACGACGCGCCCGTACCATGGCGCCCATGATCGTCGTCGCCGGCGAGGCGCTCACCGACCTGCTCGTCGACGAGGACGGAGCGCTCAGCGCGATCCCGGGTGGGGGCCCATTCAACACGGCGCGGACGATCGCCCGACTCGGGGGCGACGTCGCGTTTCTCGGCTGCCTCTCCGACGACCGTTTCGGCGGTACGCTGCGGGACGCGCTGATCGCCGACGGAGTGGACCTCTCGCTGACCGCGACGACGGACGCGCCGACCACGCTCGCGATCGCCGAGCTGGACCCCGGCGGCGCGGCGACCTATCGGTTCCACACCGCGGGAACCTCCGCCGCACAGTTGGGGGCGGAGGCCGTCGAGGCAGCATTCGCGACCGGCCCACGCGCCGTCCACCTCGGGACGCTCGGACTCGTCCTCGAGCCGATGGCGTCGGCGCTGGCAGCGGGCGCGGCCGCGACCTCCCCGGAGACGCTCGTCATGCTCGACCCCAATTGCCGGCCGGCGGTGATCCGGGAACGCGTCGCGTATCTCGACCGGCTGCACCGCGTCCTCGCCCGTGCGGACGTGGTCAAGGTCAGCGCCGACGATCTCGCCTACATCGACCCGGGCGTGCGGGCGGTGGATGCCGCTCGGGCGATCAGGGCGCGGGGTCCTGCGGTCGTCCTCCTGACCGACGGCGGCAGACCCGTGACCGTCGTGACCCCGGACGGGACGTTCGAGATGGCCGCGCCGCAGGTCGACGTCGTCGACACCGTGGGGGCAGGGGACGCGTTCGGTGGCGGGTTCCTGGCCCGATGGATCGAGCTCGGCCTCGGCCGTGCCGATCTCGGCGATCTCGACGCGGTTCGCGACGCGACCGCGGTCGCCATCGAGGTCGCGGCACTCACCTGCGAGCGCCACGGCGCCGATCCGCCACGCCGGGCTGACCTGCGCCGATCGCCCCTGCCATCCTGATTCGCTAGGCTTCGCCCATGCCGATCGTCCTTCGCCGCCTGATCCCGGTCGTCTTCGCGACCCTTCTTCTCGCCGCCCTCGCGCCCGGCGCGATGGCCGCGACGACGCACTCGTTCCCGAACCAGAGCCTCGGCAACCGCGGCAGCGACGTGCGGGCCATCCAGGGGCTTCTCCGCGCCCGCGGGTCGACGATCGTCGTCGACGGCACCTTCGGGCCGACCACCCGCGACGCCGTCATGGCATTCCAGGCCGCGCATGGACTGACGGCCGACGGCGTCGTCCGGACGACGACCTGGGAGAACCTCGTCCTCACGCTCCGGACGGGATCGACGGGCGAGGCCGTCATGGCGCTCCAGCGTGAGCTCAACGACAAGCGCAAGGCCGGCCTGACCGTCAACGGGCTGTACTCGACCGCCACTCGGAACGCAGTCATCGCCTTCCAGAGGCACATCGGCATGACCCCCCATGGGACGACCGGCCCGGTGACGTGGCGGAACCTCATCTGGCACTACGACTACCCATCGTTCAGCGCCGCGAAGAACCTGTGCGACTACAGCGTCGGTAACGGCAAGGCGAATTGGGGCACGGGAGCCGCGATCGGCCAACTGGAGGCGGCGTCGAAGGCGTTTGCGGCGAAGGGCCATGGGCGTGTGTCGGTCGGCGACGCCAGCTACGAGCACGGCGGCAACATCCCTCTCCACCAGACCCACGAGCGCGGCCTCGACATCGACATCCGGCCTATCCGCGACAGCGAAAACCAGTGCCTGTGGGGCACGAACTGGCGGTTCGCCTCGTACGATCGGGCCGCGACCAGGCAGCTGGTCGACATCATCCGGGCGACCGCGCCGGGCCACGTCAAGCTCATCTACTTCAATGATCCGGTGCTTATCCGGGAGGGCCGGACGACGTGGTTCGCCGGCCACGACGACCACCTCCACATCCGCTACTGCGAGAAGTCCTACCCGATCGCGCAGTACCGCTGCTGACCCCGCCGACGTGAAGGACGTCACGCGGCCGGGCCGCTTCCCGCGGCTGCTCGTGCCGCAGATCCTGGCAGTCGGCGTCATGCTCTGGCAGGCGTGGTTCGTCTATCAACCCATCTCCGGCGACATGGCCTTCTGGTCGCCGGCCGCCGCCACATTCCTCGCGCTGGCGATCCTGCTCATCGCTGGCGGCTCATTCGCGCTGGTGCGGTGGGGGATGGTTCGACCGCTCCTGCTTGCAGATCTCGCGGCATTGCCCTTCGTGTTCTTCGGTTCGCTCGGCTTCCTGATCGTCTTCGGCGGAGTTGCGATCGTGATCCTGCTGCTGGTCGGGGTGGCGATGACGTGGCGAGGACGCGACCGCGTCCGCCAAAGCGGTCTGTCGTCGCCTCGATCGGTCGGGCGGCTGCCGCTCGCGGTTCTCACGCTGGCAGTCCTCCACTTCTGGTGGTTCGGCGTTTCCATCGCGTACGACTTCATCGGACTGATCACCGGCTACGGCCTGGCCGAGGTCTTGGTGGGCGGTGCCATCGGCGCGGCGATCCTGCTCTGGCTCGACCGGCGTCCCGGGCTCCTGCTCGGTTCAGCCGCGTCGCTGGTCTACATCGGCGTGTTCGGTCTTACGCACGGTCTCGATATCGCGCGCCTCGACGTCATCGTCGGATCGGCGATCCCCTTGGCATCCGGCTTGGTCGGGCTCGCGCTCGCGGCGCGTGACGTCCTGCCGAGCCGCGGGATGGATCTGCTCATTCAGATGGTCGTCGGCGTCGCATGTGCCGTAGCCGTGCTGCTCGAACCAGTGCTCGTCCCGTTCGTCGTGGCTGCGGCCCTTGCGGTGGAACGGCCGATCGCCACAGAGGCTCCACCCACGGCCACGCTACCGGCGACTCCCTGATCGCCTTCGCGGGGTCGCCGGGGTCTCGGTGACATAATGGCGAGCATGGCGACCGACACTTCGTCGAGCATCGTCCCAGCGTCCGGTCAGGCACCGTCGAGCTGGGGGCTCGGCGACGGCCAGGCGATCCCGTGGGAGTACGCGCCGGCGCCCGAATCGCGCGACATCGTCACGATCCAGGACCGCTACGGCCTGTTCATCGGCGGCCGGTTCGTGCCCGCGACCGACGGCGCCACGTTCTCGACCGTCAACCCTGCCACCGAGGAGACACTGGCTCTCGTCGCCAAGGGCAGCCCGGCAGATGCCGACCGCGCGGTCCGTGCTGCTCGCCGCGCGCAGACTCGGTCCTGGGGCAGACTCCCGGGCAAGGAGCGTGCGAAGTACCTGTTCCGGATCGCGCGCATCCTCCAGGAACGCAGCCGCGAGTTCGCGGTGCTCGAATCGATGGACTCGGGCAAGCCGATCAAGGAGAGCCGGGACGTCGACGTCCCGCTCGCCGCGGCGCATTTCTGGTACTACGCGGGCTGGGCCGACAAGCTCGAATACGCCTTCCCGGGCCGGACCGCTCGGCCGCTCGGCGTCGCTGCGCAGATCATCCCGTGGAACTTCCCGTTGCTGATGCTGTCATGGAAGATCGCTCCGGCTCTCGCTGCCGGCAACACGGTCGTCCTGAAACCCGCCTCGACGACGCCCCTGTCCGCGCTCCTGTTCGCCGACGTCTGCCGTCAGGCCGATCTGCCACCCGGCGTGGTCAACATCGTGACCGGCCCCGGTGAGACCGGGATGGCTCTGGTCACGCACAAGGACGTCGACAAGGTCGCCTTCACCGGTTCGACCGAGATCGGCAAGCGGATCGCGAAGGGCGTCGCGGGGACGGACAAGGCCCTGACCCTCGAGCTCGGTGGCAAGGCCGCCAACATCGTGTTCGACGACGCGCCGCTCGACCAGGCCGTCGAGGGCATCGTCAACGGCATCTACTTCAACCAGGGCGAGGTCTGCTGCGCGGGCTCGCGCCTGCTCGCCCAGGAGTCGATCGTCGAACCGCTCATCGACAAGCTCAAGGACCGCCTGTCGACGATCCGCGTCGGCGACCCGCTCGACAAGAACACCGATGTCGGCGCGATCAACTCCAAGGCCCAGCTCGAGAAGATCACCGAGCTCGTCGCGTCCGGCGTGGCGGAGGGTGCCGAGCTCTACCAGCCCGCCTGCGACCTCCCCGATCGCGGCTACTTCTTCCGGCCGACGCTGTTCACGAACGTCGCCCAGAGCCACCGCATCGCCCGCGAGGAGATCTTCGGGCCGGTCCTGTCGGTGCTGACGTTCCGGACGCCCGACGAGGCGGTCGAGAAGGCCAACAACACGGTCTACGGGCTGTCCGCCGGGATCTGGACCGACAAGGGCTCGCGCATCCTCGAGATGGTCCAGCGGATGCGCGCCGGCGTCGTCTGGGCGAACACGTTCAACCGGTTCGACCCGACGTCGCCGTTCGGCGGCTACAAGGAATCCGGTTTCGGGCGCGAAGGCGGGATGCACGGATTGCATGCCTACGTCCGGCTGGAGGACCGCTGATGGCCACACGTCCCGTGACGCCCGCGGCGAGCCGGATCGACGTCCGCAAGACCTACAAGCTGTACATCGGCGGCGCTTTCCCGCGGACCGAATCGGGGCGCTCGTACCTCGTCTCCGGGGCGGACGGCGCGCCTCTTGCGAACGCCTGCCGGGCCTCGCGCAAGGATGTCCGCGACGCGGTGCGCGCAGCGCGCAAGGCGTTCCCCGGCTGGGCCGCCAAGACCGCCATGAACCGCGGCCAGGTCCTGTATCGAGTCGCCGAGCTGATGGAGGGCCGTCGCGAGCAGTTCGCCTCTGAAGTCGAGACGGCCGAGGGCCTCGGCGCCGGCGCTGCCCGTGCTGTCGTCGACCGCGCCATCGACCGCTGGGTCTGGTACGCCGGTTGGGCCGACAAGATCGGGCAGGTCCTGGGCTCGTCCAATCCCGTTGCTGCACCCTATTTCAACTTCACCATCCCGGAGCCGACCGGCGTCGTCGGCGTCGTCGCGCCCGAGACCTCGTCGCTGCTCGGGTTGGTCAGCCGGCTCGCGCCGCCGCTCGTCACGGGCAACACGGTCGTCGTCCTCGCCAGCGAGCGCCGCCCTCTCCCGGCGGTGACCCTCACCGAGGTGCTCGCCACGTCCGATGTCCCGGGCGGCGTCGTGAACGTCCTGACCGGACATCGAGGGGAGCTCGTGCCCGTCCTCGCGGGCCACGCCGACATCGACGCGCTCGACACGTGGGGCGTCCCCGACGATCTCCGGACCGATGTCGAGCTTCTCGCCGCGGAGGACATCAAACGCCTGTCGCGCCGCCCGACCAAGGTCGCCGAGTCCCGCTTCGACTGGCTCGATGACGCGGCAGCTGAACGGCCCGAATGGATCGCCGCCTTCCTCGAGATGAAGACGGTCTGGCACCCGATCGGGGGCTGAGATGGCAGTCGGGACGGGCGGCGGCGCGCCGGGCAGGCGGATGGACGGGATGTCGGACCCGGGCGCGGTCGAGCGCCGCGTCTTCGTCCACGCCTCGCCGCGCGAGGTCTGGGCGACGCTCCACGACCCGGCGCTGACGACCGTCCTGTTCCCCGAGCTCCGGCTGGGGCCGGCGGCACCGCCGTGGCCGGCAGCAGCGACCACGCGGTCTGCCAAGGCGCGGCTGGGCCTGTTGCGCGACGCTGCTCGTGTCGAGAGCCTCGAGGCCCGGCCGGAATCGCGCTTCCGGGTGCGCGTCACAGGGTCCGGTTTCGATAGTGAGTGGAGCTGGCGTCTCGAGCCGGTCGCCGGGGGGACGCGGGTCATCCACGCGGCGACGTTCGAGCCCTTCGACCGCTGGACCGGGATCCTCGTGCGGCTCGGTCGCGCGTCGCTCGCCACGCGCGTGGAGGCTCACCTGCGGGTCTTGAAGGAGCGGGCCGAGGCTGGTCGACGATCCACGACGGCTGCGCCCACCACGTGACCGTCGATCTGTCAGGGCGGGTCGCGCGTCGAGCACACGCCGGCCGCTGACACCTCCGATACTTCGCGTGGGAGGGGCCATGACCGCAGTCATCAAGACCGAGCGCCTGACCAAAGCGTACGGCGAGCACCGTGGCATCACCGAGCTCGATCTCGAGGTCGCCGAGGGCGAGATCTTCGGGTTCCTCGGCCCCAACGGCGCCGGCAAGACGACGACGATGCGCGTCCTGCTCGACCTCATCCGGCCGACGTCGGGGCGAGCCGAGGTGTTCGGCATCGAGACGACGGCGGACCCCGTCGCCATCCACCGCCGGGTCGGGTATCTGCCCGGCGAGTTCGACCTGTACGACCGCCTCACCGGGTCGCAGACGATCGCGTACTTCGGCAACCTGCGCGGCGGTGTGGACAAGGCGTACGTCGCGAAGCTCGTCGAGGCGCTCGACCTCGACCCGAGCCGGCGGTTCAAGGAGTACTCGAAGGGCAACAAGCAGAAGGTCGGCCTGATCGTCGCCCTGCAGCACCGACCGGACCTGCTGATCCTCGACGAACCGACGTCGGGCCTCGATCCGCTCGTCCAGCAGACCTTCTTCGGGCTCGTCCGCGAGGCGCGCGATGACGGCCGGACGATCTTCCTGTCGTCGCACATCATCGACGAGGTCGACCGAACCTGTGACCGCGTCGCGATCATCCGTGAAGGCCGGCTCGTCCAGGTCGATCGGATCGAGGCCATCCGAGAGCTCGCCTTCCACCACGTGGAGCTGACGTTCGCCGCCCCGGTCGCCACAGCCCTGTTCGAGGATCTGCCCGGGGTCAGCGACATCGAGGCCACCGGGCACATCATCCGGATGCGCGTCAACGGCCCGATCGGCGCTGTGGTCACGGCCGCGGCCCAGCACGGGATCGTCGATGTCGTCAGCCGCGAACCGAACCTCGAGGATGTCTTCCTCGCCCAGTACGGCGACCATCCGGTGGACCCCGCCGCAGTCCGATGACCACCGACGCGCGGGTCCTCACGCGGCCACGACCGTGGTCCCGGGTCGCCGGGCTCGGCTCCATCTACGGCAAGACGGTCCGCGACAGCTGGCGGGCAGCGCTCCTCGTCGGCGGGATCGCCTCGTTGTTCATGATCGGGACGGGGGCGCCATACGGGTTTGCGCCGGAGTTCTCGACCGTCGAGCTGCGACGTCTGTTCATCGCCGGCCTGACGTCGCTGCCGCCGGCCCTTCGAGGACTCCTCGGGGAGCCGATCAACCTCGAGACGATGGGCGGCTTCCTGTCGTGGCGCGTCGGTAACACGCTCCCGGTCCTGCTCGGACTGTGGCCCGTCATCGCGCTCTCCGGGACGCTGGCGGGCGAGGCCGCGAAGGGCAGCCTCGACCTATTGGCTTCGACCCCGCAGGGGCGACGGACCATCGCCATCGAGAAGCTCGGCGGTCACGTCACGGCGGTCATCCTCGCGATGCTCCTGCTCGCCTTCACCGTCTGGGTCGTCGGCACCGCGTTCGGCTCGCTCCCGGGCGACGAGATCCCAGCGTCGGCGGCGCTCGCTCACGTGGCGCTCTACGGCGTGATGATGTTGTTCGTTGGCGGCGTGGCGTTCGCTGCAGCCCCGTGGTTCGGGCGAACCCGCGCCATGGCCTTCGGGCTCATCGTGCTGTTCGCGAGCTATCTCATCTACAGCTATGCGTCGCTATCGCCTGTCATCGACGCGCTGAAGCCCTTGTCGTTCTTCCAGTGGACCGAGGGTCATCGCCCGATGGCGGGCGTGAGTGACTGGCAGTCCGTCGGCGCACTCGCCGCGATCACCACCGCGCTGTTCGCGATCGGGGTCGTGGGCTTCGTCCGACGCGATCTCGGCGGCGTCGCGAACGTCGGGTGGCTGCGGCTGCCATCACTCCCCGCCGGCATCACGGGGCCCTTCAGCCGTCAACTGGCGGACCGGGCGGGGGTCGCCCTGGCCTGGGGGCTCGGGATCGGTTTGTACGGGACCCTCATCGTCGCGTCCGCTGATGCGTTCAGCGACATGATCAGCAAGCTGCCGCAGATCGCGGCGCTCATCGAGACGATCTACCCCGGCCTCGACTTGACACAGCCGTCCGCGGTCCTCCAGCTCACGTTCTTCAGCTTCGGCTCGTTCATCATCGGCCTGTCGGGAGCCACATTCCTCGCGGGCTGGGCCAGCGACGAAGGCAGGCGACGGCTCGAGGTCGTCCTGTCCACGCCGCGGTCACGCGCCTCGTGGGCGATCCGCAGCGGGCTCGGCGTCATGGCCGCGATCGGCCTCGTGGCACTGGTCATCGCCTTCCTTATCGGCATCGCGACCGCCAGCCAGGGTGGCGACGTCGTCGATCCGGTCGTGGGCATAGGGATCCTCGGTCTCGCAGCAGCCGCCTTCGCGGGCGTCGGGCTCGCGGTCGGTGGGCTCGTACGGTCCTCGCTGGCGGCGGGTGTGACAGGCGTGCTGATCGTCGCGACGTTGCTTCTTGATACCCTCGGCGCCGCCCTCAAGCTGCCGCAGTGGGTCCTCGACCTGTCGATCTACAAGCACCTCGGCCAGCCGATGGCCGGCATCTACGACCCGGTCGGATTGATCGCCGCGACGGTCATGACCGTCGGCGGACTCGCGCTCTGTGCGTGGGGGCTCACGCGGCGCGACATCGGCAGGTAACGTCCGGGGGTGGAACCCTGGGTCATCGCGCTGGTCGCCGTGTCAGCGGTGCTCCATCTCGCATGGAACGTTCGGCTCAAGACCGCCGGCGACCCGCTGCGCGCGGCGACGATCGGGATGGTCGCGGCCTCCGTCGGGATCGTGCCGCTGGGCGCGGCGGTCTGGTTCTCGCAGGGCCGGCCAGACCTGCCGCCTGAGGGGGTCGCGCTCGGGCTCGCCTCGGGCGTGGTCGAGGCGGCCTACTTCATCTTCCTGTCGGCGGCCTACCGCCGTGGCGACCTGTCGGTCGTCTACCCGCTGGCGCGCGGCACCGCGCCGCTGCTCGCCGTTGTGATCGGGGTCGTCGTCTTCGGGGAGCGACTCGGCATCGCCGGGTCCGTGGGGGTCATCGCGCTGCTCGCCGGATTCCTCATCCTCCAGCGCCCGTGGCGGGCGTTCGCGCTTGCGCGGTCGGGTGGTGGCAGCGCACGCAAAGCAGCGTGGGACAGTGCGGTCCTGTTCGCGCTCGCGACGGGCGTGATGATCGCGACCTACACGGCGATCGACCGTGCCGGCACACGCCTGATCGATGTGCTGACCTATGCCGCGATCCTGTGGGCGACGTGCGCGGTCGTGCTCGTGGCATGGGTCGCCTTCGCGGCTGGCGGCGACCTGTTGCGCTACGGACCCGCCGCGGCGCGTCGGGCCGCCGTGGGCGGGTGGCTGACGCTCGCCGCATACCTGTGCATCCTCGTCGCCCTCAGTGTCGCGCCGCTGTCCGGGGTCGCGCCGCTGCGCGAATCGGCGACGGTGTTCGCCGCAGCCTGGGGCTCGGTGCGGATGGGCGAGGCGAGCGACCGGTCGGAAGCGGTCCGTCGCATCGGCGCCTCGGTCCTGATCGTCGGCGGAGCGCTGCTCCTGGCAGTCGGCGACTAGCCGGAGCTATCCGGCATCTGGCGGTCCGAACCATCGGGTCAATGCCTCGGTCAGACCCTCGTCCCTGCCCTCACCGACCCAGGCCACGTACCCGTCCGGCCGGACCAGCACGGCGGTCGGGCGGGGGACGAGCCCGATGACCGGAAGCTCCCACGGCCCGTCATACGCCGCATGGACCGCGCGAACCCGGCCCGCCCACTGACCCATGTCGTTGCCACTCGTTGCGCCGCCACCACCGAGGTCGAGCAGCACCGGGCGCGCCTCGTGCAGCAGCGCGAACACGCGGACGGGCCCCTCGGCCGTGTCGACGTCGAGGTCGGGCATCCGCCGTCCGAGAAGCGCGTGCCCCTGACCGAGGTCGTAGTGGATGTCGAGGCCGGACAGCATGCCGGCGAACCGTTTCCGCGGCTCGTCGAGGGCGAGAAGCTCGGCCATCGTCTCGCGGAGGGCGGCCGTCCGCTCGTCCGCGCGGCGAAGCACCACGGAGGCCATCGTGTTACGCAACACGCGGGCCGCGACGGGGCGTCGCTCGGCTCCGTACGTGTCGAGAAGGGTTTCCGGCGACGTTCGCGCGACCACCTGGGCGAGCTTCCAGCCGAGGTTGACGGCATCCTGAACGCCCGTCTGCAGGCCCTGGCCGCCGTCCGGCGGATGGATATGGGCCGCGTCCCCGGCGAGCAGCACCCTCCCGGCGCGGTACGCCGCCGCCTGCCGGGTCGCGTCCGTGAAACGCGAGATGGAAGTCGGGCTATGGACACCGAAGTCGGTCCCGTAGACGGCCATAAGGGCCTCGCTGAGATCGCGCAGGGTCGGCTCCGTCGTCGCTCCGACCTCGCGCTCAGTGACCAGGATGCCGACCCGAACCCCGTCCTCCGACCGGCTGAGCGCGTGGATGCCGATGGCGTCGCGGTGGATACCCCATTCGGGCGGCTCCTCGGCGAGCTCCGCCTCGGCGATGAGGTTGCTCGTGGTCGGATCGGACCCTGGGAAGTCGATGCCGGCCGCCTTCCGGATCAGGCTGCGTCCTCCATCGCATCCGATGAGGTAGCGCGCCCGGAGCGACCGACCGTCGCTGAGCTCGACGTCGACGCCATCGTCGTCCTGGGCGAAGCCCGTCACCGCGAGGCCGTACGAGATCGGGACGCCGAGTTCAGAGACCCAGCCCGCGAGGATCCGCTCGATATGGCGTTGCCACAGGGCGAGCCCGTAGTCGTGCCGAGTGGGGAAGTCGCTGATGTCGAGCCGGATCCCCGCGAACGCCGCGACCTGGGCCACCTGCCCTTCGGCGAGGAATCGCTCGGCGATCCCGCGCTGGTCGAAGACCTCGATGGTGCGTGCGTGCAGGCCGCCCGACCGTGAACCCGCGACCTCCTGGCTGGCACGCCGCTCGACGACGACCGTGTCTATGCCCGCCAGCGCCAGCTCGCCTGCCAGCATCAGGCCGGTCGGGCCGCCTCCCGCGATCACCACCGCGTGCTCGCTCATCGCCTGTCTCCCGGTTCCATCCCGCGGGAAGGGCCTACACAGCCTCGATCGGCGGAACGCGACCGAACAGCCGTCGCCGCCCGAACTTGCTGTTCACGAGCCCGACCCCGGCCACGACGAGACCCGTCCCGAGGATGATCCGGGAGTCGATCGGCTCGTTGAGCACCAGGAAACCCAGGGCGATGCCGACGGGCGGGATGACGTAGGAGATGAGTGTCGTGCGCGTCGCGCCCCAGTGCGAGAACAGGCGGAACACCAGCAGGTAGGCGAGCCCCGATCCGAAGATGCCGAGCCAGAGGATCGAGAAGATCGCTTGGGCGTCGGGTGTCGCGGTCCATGGATGCTCGAACAGCAGCGCCAGGACCGACACGAAGATGGCCGCGAACGAGACCTGGAACACGGCCGGCACCATCGGCGGCAGGCCGCGGACATTGCGCCGCGAATACACCGCACCCACGGCGTAGCTGAAGGCCGCGCCGAGGAGCGCCAGCTCGCCGGTCACCGAGGAATCACCTGACGTCAGCCCGGGGCTCGTGATGATGATGACGCCGACGAACCCGACGATGAGGCCGGCGACGCCGTTCACGCGGATCGGCTCGTCGGCCAGGAAGAGCGACGACAGGACGATCGCGAAGAGCGGTACGGGCGAGGTCAGGATGGCCGCCAGCGACGAGTCGACTGACTGCTCGGCCCACGTGATCAGCAGGAACGGGATCGTGATGTTGACGACGGCCATGACCAGCAGGTGGCCGTACATCCGCGGCTCACGAGGCAGAGGCTGGTGTGCGAGCCGGATGACGATCCACAGGAGCGCGGCGCCGACGAGGAGCCGAAGCGAGACGAGCGTGAACGTCCCGAAGTCGTCCACGGCGAGCTTGATGAACAGGTAGCTCGAGCCCCACATCAGCCCGAGTGCGAGGAAGGCCAGCCAGTCGAGTCGGTTGGATCGGCCGCTCATCGCGGCATCATACCGACCATTGGCCTACGCCCGTAGTCCAAAGGGCGAGCATCGGTCGTTGGTCCATGGCACACAGAACCCGAGACGCGGCGAAAGGGTTTCAGGGTCACCGCCAGCGCGTGAGGATCGCCTCCCGGTCGAACATCGCAACGCCCGCCCGCAGCCCGATGAGGCTCACGACGAGGACGATCGCGGCCAGCAGCAGGTAACCGGCCGGACCGACCAGGAGCGTGCCCGTCGCCTGGAGCAGGGTCACCGCGATGATCGGCACGACGATGATCCCGCCGACCTGCTGGGCCACGCGCGGATCGTTCACCCGCGAGCTGACGATGACTCCCGCGACGACCGATGACAGCCCGACGGCCGGCCCAAGCACGAAGACACCGACCAGCCAGCTCGCGTCGGTGACGACGCCGAACAGCGCCGGACCGTAGACGATCGAGGCAAGGGCGACGAACGCGAGGTAGGTGACCCAGCCCGCGAGGACACCCGGGACGAGCGCGGCGATCGCCTTCCCGCTGAGCAGCTCCGAGGTGCGGATCGGGGTCGCCAGGACCGGCTCGAGGGTCCGCGCCTGCTTCTCGCCGATGATCGAGAACGTCGCGATGGACAACGGGATATAGGCCGGCATCAGCAGGAAGAACGCGAGGAATTGCTGCACCGCGAACGCACCGGCGAGCTCGGCGGCGGTGAAGGTGGCCCATTCCGGCCGCTGGGAGATGACCGATTGCGCGAGTGCCGGCGGAAGCGACCGCTCGCCGACGACCCCGGCGAGGGCCAGAGGCGCGATCGTCAGGACGACGGGCGGGATCAGGATGGTCGACATGAGCAGTCGGTTTCGGACGGTCTCCGACCATTCGCGGCGAAGGACCGTGGCCAGGATCGCGAAGCGCATCAGATCCCGTCGCCCTGGCCGGGTCGGGCGCCCATGACTTCGAAGTAGACCTGTTCGAGCGTCGTCGCGCGATCGTGGACGGACGTGATGTCCGCGCCTGCGGCGACGAGCGCACGCACGAGCTCGGGCGCGACGCCGGCGGGGTCCTCGGCAGCGACCACCAGACGATGGTCGGCGATGTCGACGGCGGTGATGCCCGGGACGGCGCGCGCCGCGGCGACGAGTGCGTCTACGGGCCCGCTTGCGAGGCCGACCTCCACGCCACGCCCACCGAGCGAGTCCCGAAGTCCGGCCGGCGAATCGATCCGCACGAGGCCGCCCCGCACGAACGCGACGCGGTCGCATAGGCGGTCCGCCTCGTCAAGGTTGTGCGTCGCGAGCACGATCGTCCGACCCTGTCGCCGCATCGACTCGATCGCCTCGCGGACGACGTAGGCGGCCTCGGGATCGAGGGCTGCGGTCGGCTCGTCGAGGAAGACGACCGCCGGCTCGTGGAGCAACGCACGGGCGATGGCGAGCTTCTGCTTCATGCCCTTGCTGAACGTGCCGGCGACATCGTCGCGCCGCTCCCACAGCGAGAAGAGCCGCAGGTAACGCTCGATCCGAGCGGCCCGCGTCGCCGCATCGAGCCCGTACAGACGTCCGAAGAACTCGAGGTTGGCCGTCGCGCTGAGCTTGTCGTACAGCCCGGGCGTCTCGGTCAGGATGCCCACCCGCGCGCGAACGCCTTCCGGCTCGTCGACGACGTCGAGCCCATCGACCGACGCGCGACCTTCCGTCGGGGCGATGAGCGCGGTCAGCATCCGGACGGTCGTCGTCTTGCCTGCGCCGTTCGGACCCAACAACCCGACGACCTCGCCACGGCGCACCTCGAGGTCGATGCCGCGCACCGCCCACAGCTCGCCGAACGACCGGCCGAGGCCGGACGCGCGGATCATGACGGGATCGAGGTCGGGCATCAGCAGCAGTCTGACCGAGCGTGGGACAATCGTTCTCGTGACCCGACCATGGACCCTTCCCGAGGTGACCGGGATCGGCCGCCTCCCGATGCACAGCGTCGTGCACCAGGAGCGTCGCGAGCTCGACGGACGATGGCGTTTCCAGCTCCTCCGGTCCCCGAACGACCAGCCTGGCGAGGAATGGTCCGAGGCGGACGTCCCGGGGCTGTGGACGATGGCGGGGACCTGGGACACGCCGCATTACACCAACGTCCAGATGCCCTTCGCGGGTCTGCCGCCCGAGATCCCGCCGCTCAACCCGACGGGCGTCTACGAGCGCGAGTTCGAGGTTCCGGCTGCCTGGCGTGAGGACGGCCGGCGCGTCGTCCTCCACGTCGGTGCCGCCGAGAGCGTGCTCATCGTCGAGGTCGATGGCGAGGAGATCGGCGTCGCCAAGGACTCGCATCTGGCCTCCGAGTTCGACCTGACCGGTCGTCTGGGGGCGGGCAGCCACACCCTTCGCCTGACCGTCGTGAAGTGGTCCGACGCCACGTATGTCGAGGACCAGGATCAGTGGTGGCACGGCGGCATCACCCGTTCGGTCTTCCTGTATTCGACTCGAGACGTGCATCTCGCGGACGTCCGGGTGGATGCCGGCCTCGAGGGCAGCGATCTCTCGACAGGCACGCTCGACCTGACGGTCGCGGTGGGCTTCCCGGGGCGGGAGCTACCGCCCGGGTGGACGGTCGAGGCCGAGCTCGAGGGGACCGGGGAGAGGCTCTCCGCCGATGCGTCGTCGGTCGACCGGACGACGCTCCAGGGCTGGACACGCGAGATCCAGGACGTGATGTACACCCATGCCGCCGGCCTCCTGCCGCCCGAGGACGACGAGCTGTGGCAGCGGGTCCACGCGGGTATGGCGCCACCACTCGATGGCCTCGTGACATGGCACGTGGAGCTCCCGAACGTGCGGCGGTGGTCGGCGGAGGGGCCGAACCTGTATCCGCTCCACGTCACGCTTCGCGCGCCCGACGGCGAGGTGGCCGAGGCGGTGACGATCGGCGTGGGCTTCCGCAAGGTCGAGATCGAGGGGCTCGACCTGCTCATCAACGGCGAGCGCGTCTACATCCGCGGCGTCAACCGACACGACTTCGACCAGCACACCGGGCGAGTCCTGACCCGTGACGCGATGCGCGCGGACCTCGTCGTCATGAAGCAGTTCGGGTTCAACAGTGTCCGCACCTCGCACTACCCGAACGACCCGGCCTTCCTCGAGCTGACCGACGAGCTCGGCCTGTACGTCATCGACGAGGCGGACATCGAATCGCACGCGTTCCAGAGCACGCTGTGCGACGACCACCGGTACGTCGGGCAATGGGTCGAGCGTGTCTCGCGGATGGCCCAGCGTGACAAGAACCACGCATCGGTCATCCTCTGGTCGCTCGGCAACGAGTCCGGACACGGCACGAACCACGAGGCGGCGGCCGCGTGGCTCCGCCGCTACGACCCGAGCCGTCCCCTCCACTACGAGGGCGCGATCCGCTACGACTGGGCGAGCGACCAGGGCATCAGCGACCTGACCTGCCCGATGTACCCGCCGATCCCGACCATCGTCGGCCACGCCCGGTCGGGACTCCAGCGGCACCCCCTGATCATGTGCGAGTTCAGCCACGCGATGGGCAACAGCAACGGGACGCTCGCCGAATACTGGGACGCGATCGAGTCGACGCCGGGGCTCCAGGGCGGGTTCATCTGGGAGTTCTGGGACCACGGCCTCGTCCAGAAGCTGCCCGATGGGCGGACCCGGTGGGCCTACGGCGGCGACTTCGGGGAGCAGCCGCACGACGGCAACTTCGTCTGCGACGGGATGGTCTGGCCCGACCGGCGGCCGAAGCCCGCGATGTGGGAGCACAAGCGGCTGGCGGCTCCGGTCCGGATCGGTGGCGCTGCCGAGGACATCGCCGCCGGCCGGATCGAGGTCGCGAACCACCAGCACTTCAGCGACCTCGGCTGGCTCCGGGCGCGCTACGAGCTGACGATCGACGGCGTCGCCACGGCCTGGGGCGACGTCGACCTGCCGTCGATCGGTCCCGGCGAGCGCGCGGTCGTGGCGCTGCCCGACTGGGTCCGTCCGGATCCCGCCGCCGGGGAGGCGTTCGGGACCTTGCGGGTCACGGCGGCCGGCGAGCAGTCCTGGGCACCGGCCGGGTTCGAGGTCTGTGCACT
>JBJMMQ010000154.1:0-7290 GCA_045804705.1 Chloroflexota bacterium | reverse complement strand
CGCCGACACCGCCACCATCGAGGCGACGATCGTCGTGAGGCGGACGGGCCACGATGTCGAGATGGTCGAGGGCCGCGACCGATGGTGGCACGACCTCGTCGACCGCCAGTCCGAGGACTGCCCGGTCGTGCCGGTCGACTCGGAGCCCATGCTGTACCTGCTGTACACGTCGGGCACGACGGCGAAGCCGAAGGGCATCCTCCACACGACCGGCGGGTATCTCGTCGGCACGGCGTTCAGCCATTCCGCGGTCTTCGACATCAAGCCCGACGACGTCTACTGGTGTGCAGCGGACATCGGCTGGGTGACCGGCCACAGCTACATCGTCTACGGGCCGCTCGCGAACGCCACGACCGGGATCCTGTACGAGGGAGCGCCGGACACGCCGGCCTGGGATCGCTGGTGGCAGATCATCGAGGACTACAAGGTCACGATCCTGTACTGCGCGCCGACCGCGATCCGGGCGTTCATGAAGCAGGGGACGGACTGGCCCGCGAGGCACGACCTGGGGTCGCTGCGACTCCTCGGATCGGTCGGCGAGCCCATCAACCCAGAGGCCTGGCTGTGGTATCGCGAGCACATCGGACGCAACGAGACCCCTGTCGTCGACACCTGGTGGCAGACCGAGACCGGCCAGATCCTCATCACGCCCCTCCCCGGGGTGACCGCAACGAAGCCCGGGTCGGCGACCTTCCCGTTCCCGGGCATCGACGCAGACGTCGTCGACGCGGATGGCAACTCGGTCCCTCTGGGTGGCGGAGGATACCTCGACCTGAAGCGCCCCTGGCCGGCCAAGCTCCGCGGCAACAACGGCGATCCGGACCGCTACAGGCAGACCTACTGGAGCCGCTTTCCCGGCATGTACTTCGCCGGCGACGGAGCGAAGCGCGACGCCGACGGCTATCTCTGGCTGCTCGGCCGGGTCGACGACGTCATGAACGTCGCCGGGCACCGCATCTCGACGACCGAGGTCGAGTCGGCGCTTGTCGACCACAAGTCGGTCGCCGAGGCCGCGGTCGTCGGCAAGAAGGACGAGATCTCAGGGCAGGCGATCTTCGCGTTCGTGATCCTGAAGGCAGACCAGCAGCCATCCGACGCGCTGGCCGTCGCCCTTCGCGAGCATGTCGCGACGGTCATCGGGCCGATCGCTCGCCCGAAGTCGCTCCTGTTCGTGCCCGACCTGCCCAAGACCCGGTCGGGCAAGATCATGCGTCGCCTCCTGCGCGACATCGCCGAAGGCCGAGTCCTCGGCGACACCACCACCCTTGCGGACGCGGCCGTGGTGGAGACCATCCGCGAGAATTCCGGATCGGCGGAGGAATGACGTGCCATTCGATTTCCTGAAGCGGAAGAAGGCTCCCGAGGGCGCGGCCGCCGCGACACCGTCCGCCCCGGTCGAGGAGGGGATCGCGTTCGAGGGCCTGACCGAGGAATGGCGCCTGGTCGGCCGGATGATGATCCAGGGACGCATGTCCGACGCGCTCAACAAGCGGGAGCCGATCGCCATCGTCGACGTGACGTGGGCGCCGCTGGACGATTCGGAGGCGCTCGCGCCCGCGCCCGGACTCAAGTCGGTCGACCCATATGACCTCGTCATCGTGCTCGCAGGCGGCGACTCGACGGTGGGCATGAGTGATGCGGAGCGGACCGCGCATCGCGTCCACAAGGTCTCCTACGAGGTCGCGCTCGAGGTGCCTCCCTTCCGGGTCGTCGGCACCGTCCTGCTCTATCCCGGGTCGGAGCCGGACAGCCTGCTCCAGCGGTCGTCCGACATGTTCGTCCCGGTCGTCGATGCGACGGCGTGGATCGGGGAGAGGCCCGTCGGCGTCGTGCCCGCGTCGGCCATCCTGGTCAACCGCCAGTACCTCCGCGGGGTCGAGCAGGTCGACATCCGGACAGGCGAGCGTCACACGCCGTTGCCGGGTTCACCGCTCGGCGGGGTCAACTGGACGGACAGGGCTCGCTGACTGGCGCTCGCCCCTCTGTGATCAAGCGCGCGCGGGCGCCTTGCCTCGGACGGGGATCCTGAAGCTCGCCTTCGGCGCCGGGCTGGGCTTGGGAGGCGTCCCGAGGACGCGATCGGCCAGCTGATCGAAGTCCGTCGTGATCTTCTCGCGCGGGAACATGTCGATCACCGTCCGGCCCTCGTTGGCGGCACGGACGAAGAGGAGGCCGCCCGATCGGATCTGGGCGAGCGCGGGCATGCCGACGGTGCGCTCCATGTCCTCGACGGCGATGCCGCTGTTGGCGCGGTTGATGACCATCGCGAGCCGCTCGCGGCAGCCGAGTCCGATCGAGACGTCGCGCAGCTGGACAGCCGCGCGGATCGCGGGGACATCGGGCGTGACCGGCACGAGGATACGGTCGGCCTCATCGAAGATGGCCTGGTTGATCGTGCTGTACGAGGGATGGACGTCGAGCACGATCACGTCGACGAACTGTCGCGCGTCGACGATGGCGGCCGCGAGGCGGGTCGGGTCGAGGACGTCCGTATTCAATGGCGAATCGGTCAACGCGACGACTTTCATCCCGGACGGATGGGCGGAGGCGATGCTGATCAGATCTTCGGCCGGCCCGCCTTCAGCCTCGTCCCTCCAGGCGTCAGCGACGGTCCTGACCGCATCGATGCCGAGGGACATCGTGACGTGACCGGTCACCGTATCGGCGTCGATCAGGAGGACGGACTTGCCTTTTCGTGTCTGAAGCGCTGAGGCGAGGTTCGTGGCGATCGTCGTCTTGCCGACGCCGCCCTTCGGGTTGAAGACGGCCACGGTCGTGGCCCGCTTGTTCCAACCGCCCATCCCGGCGTCGCCGCCGCGCAGGACCGGCCCACTGCCGTCGTCGATCGTCTCCCGCCGGATGCACATCGCCTCGACCCGCCAGCGGATCGAATCGGCCGAATACGGGCGGGTGAAGTATTCATCGTCGGCGTTGCCGCTCTCGAGAGCGGCGAACCGCTCGAGGGCCCGGGGTGACACGACGGTGAGGGACGCGATCGGGTGGCTGGAGGCGCGGATGACCGCCTCGAATTCGCGGGCGTCGTCGTCGTCGATCTCGCCGTCGAGGACGGCCAGGCCGATGTCGCGACGCCGATCGATCGCGCGCTTGAGGTCGGCCGCGTCGAGGACTTCGACGACGTCGTATCCGGCCTCGGCCAGCTCGGCGCAGACGTAGACCGACTCTCCGGGGGGCAGGGCGACGACGACGGCTGGGCGGGCCATGAAGGACTCCTCGGGACGGACTGGCGGGGGCGCCGTCAGTTGCTCGGGTCGGGATCGTGCGCGGTGACCTCGACCGAACCCTCGGACTCGCTCGTGACCTGGGCGCCGAAGCCCTCGAGCGCGGTGACCGTGTCGGCGATGCGAAGGTCCTCGGCGTGCTCGACGGTGAAGATGAACTCGCCATCGGGCCCGGACGCGACCGCGACCGCGGAGACGCCGGCCGATCGCGTCAGGCCACGCTTGAATGTCGCGATGCTGGCAACGCTGACCAGGCCCACGACGACGACGCGGCTCGTCGCCTTGGCTGACGCGGGGATCGACAAAGTGCCGGCATCGGCGTTGGCAAGACCGTTGTTCGCGCTCGAGTCGTTGGTGGCGGCGTCTCCGGCGTCCGAATCGCCGGACGGGTATTCCACGTCGATGTCACCGGTGAACGTCAGTGCCTCGGCTTCAGCCGCCGCGAAATCGAGCCGGGCAGCCATGGCGGCCTCGGCTTCGCCGGCCTCCGTGCCGTCGGGTGCGACCGGATCGGAGCTCGCCTCGACCGTCTCGGGCGCGTCAGTGGTGGCCTGGGGGAGCCGCGTCTGGAGCGGATCGAATGGCGCCGCGTCCGGCTCGGTGATCGACGCCGCGATGCCCGCGAGGTCCGGCGGCTCGGGCATCGTTTCGGCCATCGTGGCGATGCGGGTCGGATCCTGTTCGGCGAGGAGGCGCTGGAAGAACTCGTCCATCTCGGCCTGGAACGCCTCGACGGTCGCGCCCACGCGCTGGACACGCGTCTCGACGACGGCCGTGTGTGCGTCGATCTCACCGTCGAGCGCCTGCTTCCGGGCAGCGATGCGTGCCTCGGTCTCTTCGCGGATCCGGGCGATCTCGGCCTTCGACCAGTCGCGAACCACTGCGACGTCGTCATCGGCTCGCCGGCGGAGGTCCGCAGCCTCGACCTGGGAAGCGGCCTGGATCTCTTCGACGGCGGTCTTCGAATCGGCGACGAATCGCGCGACGGTCTCATCCCGCGCGCCTTCGGCCGCAGTCTGCATCGCCCGGCTCAGGTCGGCCATCAGCTTTGTCGTCCGGCGGGCCGGAGCGGGTGTCGTCACGTCGATCATGTCGGGCTTCTCAGGCTCCTGGTTGGGCGATGGATCGTGAGGGGCTGCGCCGTTCGCGGCGTCGTCAGCGGGCGGATCCGCGTCGGGTCGGTCTGCGGTCCAGGGAACCCTGAACCCCGGTTTGGTCTCGGTCTGAGCCATGGTTGCGGATCCCTCACAGGCGGCGACGTCGGACGGGTCGACCCGATACCGGGTGCTTGGGCGCATCGTGGCAGCGAGGGTCGGTGCGGTGCAGTCCGCTGGTGGTACCAGCAGACTGCACCAGTGGTACCGGCGGGGCCCTCGAGCGTTCCGGGCTACCATGCCCGTGATGGATGCGGCACGCTCATTCGATGGCCGACCCGGTCCGACCGACACGCTCGGTCGGGCCATGCGCGACCTGCGCATCTCTGTCACCGACAGGTGCAACTTCCGCTGCACCTACTGCATGCCGAAGGAGATCTTCGGCAAGGACTACGCGTTCCTGCCCCGCGATCAGGTCCTGAGCTTCGAGGAGATCGAGCGGACGTCGCGTGCGTTCGTGTCGCTGGGCGTCGAGAAGCTCCGGATCACCGGTGGCGAACCGCTCGTCCGCCGCGACCTGCCGGATCTGATCGGCATGCTTGCCGCACTCCGGACGCCCGATGACCGCGACATCGACCTCACCCTGACGACGAACGGATCCGCACTCAGGGCGCTGGCCGGTCCGCTCGCGGCGGCCGGTCTTCGCCGCGTCACTGTCAGTCTCGATTCGCTCGACGACGCGGTGTTCGGCGCGATGAACGGCATCGACTTCCCGGTGGCGCGCGTGCTCGACGGGATCGACGCCGCGATCGAGGCGGGACTCACCCCGGTCAAGGTCAACATGGTCGTCCGGCGCGGGGTGAACGAGTCGAGCATCGTGCCGATGGCACGCTGGGCGCGCGACACAGGGGTGATCCTGCGGTTCATCGAGTACATGGACGTGGGCCACTCGAACGGGTGGCGGCTGGACGAGGTCGTCCCCGCGGAAGAGATCGTCGAGACTCTGGCCGCGATCTGGCCGGTCGAAGCCGCCGAACCGTCGTATCGCGGCGAAGTCGCCGGGCGCTGGCGCTATGCCGACGGCGGAGGCGAGTTCGGGGTCATCTCGTCGGTCACCCAGCCGTTCTGCCGGGACTGTACGCGGGCACGGATCTCAGCCGAGGGCAAGCTCTATACCTGCCTGTTCGCGGTCGAGGGCCACGACCTGCGGGCGGTGCTCCGGTCAGGTGCCTCCGACGACGAGCTCACCGGCGTCATCGAATCGATCTGGCTGCGACGAGGCGACCGCTACTCGGAGATGCGGTCTGCGGCGACCTCGACGCTGCCGAAGATCGAGATGTTCGCGATGGGCGGCTAGGGTCCTTCTCCACAGGCTGTCCACAACGGCGGATAACTCGTGGATGCCCGTGCGGCCTCTTCCCGAGAGTTGGTGGATAACCGCGTTGACCGGCCTTGCTGGCCGCCCGTAACGTAGGTCTTGCCCGAAGGGGCCGACAGGATCGAAGGACCCGAGATCGCATCAAGGACCTCCGCTCCGCCGCCGGTCGCTTCGGGCGCTTCGTTGCCACGATGGCACTGCTTTCGGGTGGTCGCCGTCAAGGACCGCCCGACGGGTCGTGATCGGCATCCCGGTGTCGAAACGCTCGTCGGGCCGGCGAAGTCCGGCCCCAGCCATCGCGGACGATGCGCGCAGGAGGCCCCATGACCCACTCGACCGCTGACCTCGATCCTGCGCGCCCCATCCCACCCGTCGAGCAGCCCGCGCGTATCGCCGCGCTCGTTGCCGCGGTCCGGGCCAGGACACCGCTCGTCCCGGAGCTCGGGATCGTGCTCGGATCGGGCCTCGGCGGACTCGCCGACGAACTCTCCGACGCCGTCGCCATCCCCTTCGCGGACCTGCCCGGCTGGCCACCTGCGACCGCCCCGGGACACGCCGGCCGGCTGCTGCTCGGGACGCTCGCGGGGCGCCCGGTCGTCATGCTCCAGGGTCGGTTCCACATGTACGAGGGGAACGACCCGGGCCTCGTCATCCAGCCGGTCCTGCTGTTCAAGGCGCTCGGCGCACGCATCGTCGTGCTGACCAATGCCGCCGGCGGCCTCGACCCGAGCTTCGGTCCGGGCACCCTGATGGTCATGAGCGATCACATCAACCTGACCGGGCGGAGCCCGCTCATCGGCCCGAACGCTGACGAGCTGGGAGCGCGTTTCCCGGATCTCGTCGACGCGTGGAGCCCGCGGCTACGGACGGCTCTCCATGCGGCCGCCGACGCGGAAGGGATCCATCTCGAAGAAGGGATCTACGTCGGACTGACCGGCCCGACGTACGAGACACCCGCCGAGGTCCGTTGGCTCGCCGGCCTCGGCGCGCACGCCGTCGGGATGTCGACCGTCCTCGAATGCATCGCCGCGCGCTGGGTCGGGCTGGAGGTCTGCGGCGTCTCGCTCGTGACGAACGCCGGTGCGGGCTACACCGGCGAGCCGCTCACGCACGAGGAGGTCCTCGAGTCGGGCAAGGAAGCCGGTCCGCGCCTCGCCCGCGTCATCCGCAGGTTCGTGGCGGATCTGCCCCCGGCCTGATCAGGTGACGGGCAGCTCTCGCCCCGCCGCCTTTGCCGCGGCTGCCTTCTCCGCCCACGCCTCGAGGACGCGGTCCTTGTGCGGGCGGATGGGGCAATGGCCGTCGCGGTTGTTGAACTCGTCGCAGTAGCCGAGCGGCACGCACTTGGGTGCCAGGAACGAGCCCAGGAACGGCGAGACAGCGAAGACCTCGTGACGGATCAGCTGGAACAGCCGCCGGATCTCCCACTGGGCCATCGTGCACAGGCGCAGCCCGGACATGTGGATGAGCGCGCGCAGGTTCGCCGTCATGACCAGGTTCGTGCGGGTCGCGTTGGGCATCACGAAGCGTGCGTCTTCGCCGGGGATGCCCGCTTCGAGCAGATCCTCGTAGAACGACA
>JBJMMQ010000153.1:0-27712 GCA_045804705.1 Chloroflexota bacterium | reverse complement strand
CGCCACTGCTGCCGGGAAACTGGGTCGGGACGTATGGCGCAGACGGCTACGCCCTAGCCGGGTGGAATGGCACCTCGAGCAGCAGCGACCTCATCTCAATGCCGAAGTCGACCCTGACCGTCGAACAAGGAAGCCGGTACGTGTGGGGCAACCCGACGACTGACCCGCGAGGCCTTGAGAGCCCCGACCGCAGCCAACGCCGAGCGGCGACATGGTTCCATGACACGCAGCTGCGGATCCGTCTTGACTTCCCGGCCGCCTACACCGGGATCCTCCACCTCTACGTCGTCGACTGGGACACGACCGCGCGCCGCCAGAACCTGGTGGTGACCGATGCGACAACGAGCACGAACACATCGATGACGAGCTCGTACAACGCCGGCACGTGGCTCCACTATCCGATCAGCGTCGGCAGCGGCGGGATCGTCAGGATCACCGCCAACTATGTGGCGGGGTACAACCCGAACATCGATGGGATCTTCCTGGGAGGGTCGGGAACTGCGCCTGCCACGCTGCCCGGCTCACCGGCCCTGACGGCCACCGCCGGCACTGGCCAGGTGGCCCTGAGCTGGACGGCCCCGGCCGACGGCGGCTCGGCGCTGACCGGCTACAAGCTGTACCGCGGCACGACCTCGGGCAACCTCAGCCTGTACCAGACCCTGGGCACCGGGCTGACCTACAGCGACACGTCGGTGACCAACGGGACGACCTACTTCTATGCCGTCAGCGCGCTCAACGCGATCGGCGAGGGCAGCCGCTCGACCGAGCGCTCAGCCACCCCGACTGCGCCTGCCACGCTGCCCGGCACACCGCGAAACGTCACTGCGACCCCAAACAGCAGCAAAGGCATCAACCTGGCCTGGCAAGCGCCGACGTCAAACGGTGGCAGCGCCGTCACGCAGTACAGGATCTACCGGTCGACGACATCGGGCGCTGAGACTTTGCTAGCGAGTGTCACGGGCACCACGTTCTCTTACCGCGACGCTTCGACGCGGCGCAGCACGCTGTACTACTACGTCATCCGGGCCGTGAACGCCGTCGGAGTCGGCCCGAATTCGACTGAGGTGTCTGCCATAGCTCGGTAGACCTGCTCCTCGAGGTCACCCGCCCGGGATCAGCAGCGCTCCGTTGTCGTCCTCATACGCGACTTGCCAGCCGGCTTGGACGAGCCGGTCACGAAAAGCCGACTGATCGGCGTCGACCACGACGTGCGTCACGCCCCACTCAGCCATCCGTCGCTCCCAGCCGTCTTGCCCTGCCACGATCGATTCGTAGGTGCTCCAGACCTCCGGCTTGAACATCTCGATCCGCGAATCGACGGCCACCTCGAGCTGTGGCAACGCGTACTCGAACCACGAACCCCACGTCTGCGGATCGAGGACTCTAGCCCCCGGATCCGACAGATCACGCAGGCTGGCCGTGATCCGAGCGGGCGCGGGAGATACCCAATCCTCGGAGACGATCGCGCCGGGGATCGCCGGACGGTTCGCGGGAAGGGCAAGGAACAGCGCGAGGACGAGCACGCCGGCCACGAGGGCGTTGAGTCTGCGCATGGTCTGCGTCTCGACCTTCGCCCTCCCCGGGAACGCCGGCAGCAACGTCCCGGCGATCGCGGTGACCGCCGCGATCGGCCACCATGCGACCCCTCGCTGCGCATAGACGCCGATCAGGAAGAAGACGCCGAGCCAAGCGAGGGTCGGCCACGCAACTCGCCGCTCGGAACGGGCCATCAACGTCACGATCGCGAGCGCCGACGCGAAGAACGACAGCCCTGGGACGTCGCGGATGGACGTCGGCTGCCACTCGGTCACCCGAGCAGTCACAGAAGCGTTCGACGTCAGCCCTCCGGCATAGAGCCAGACCAACGGTCCGCTCGGGGTCAGGCACGCAGCAAGCGCCGCGACGCCCGTGATGGCGAGTGTTCGCATCGCAGCCGGCTGGCGGTCGTGGACGTCCTCGAGCCACGCGAGCCCAAGGACGAGCGGTCCGAGGAAGAACGAGCCGTGGATGTTCGCCCAGATCGCGACGACGACGGGTGCGAGCCATAGCCGACCCGGGTGCGCACGCCGGTCGACCACCAACAGCAGGACGCCGACGAAGCACAGCATGCCGAGCAGCTGGGGGCGCAAGGCAAGCGCAGGCGCTGCCACGACGAAGGCCAGCAGCGAGAGGATCGCGGCGGTTCGAACATCGAGGCCGCGGCGGACGGCGATGAGACACGTACCGCCGAAGATCGCGCCGACGAGGACGGCACGCGATACGGCCAGGCCGACCCAACCACCGACCGACTCGACGGCGCGAAGGATCACCTGTGCCGCCCACTGCTGGTCGACCCACGGCTGGCCGGCCATCGTGAACGTCCACGTGTCGGTCGTCGGGATCCGCCCGGTCGCCAGGATCTCGGCGCCGGCGCGGAGCTGGTAGGCGAGATCGACGGTCGAGATCTTCGCGATCAGCGACGCAAGTACCGGGAGTGAGATGGCGAGGAACCACCACAGCGCGCGGAGCGACACGCCGGAATGCTATGTCGGCCCGTTGTCAGATGGCACCACCCCGATGGTCCCATCCGGGTAGTCGCGGGGTCGACCTAGACGGCAGCCGCGACGTCAGGCACCTTCGACGGGCGGACGGCGCGTGCGCCTTCCTCGTAGATGGCCTGCACGGATTCGACCATGAGATCGATGCAGAAGCGGTCGTGGACCATGTCGTGCCCGGCTCGTCCGAGCGTGTCGGCGAACGGGTGGTCACGAAGGAGTCGGACGATCGACGCGGCGAGCGCGTCGGCGTCGTGTGGCGGGACCAGGAGGCCGTTCACGCCGTCGGTGATCATCTCCGGGATGCCGCCGACGTTCGACGCGACGACCGGGCGCGACAGCGCAAGGGCTTCGAGGATCGATAGACCCTGCGCTTCGCGGTAGGACGGCAGCACCGCGACATCGAGGGCGGCGGTCACGGAGGGCACATCATCGCGTCGGCCGGTGAACACCACCCGGTGGGCGATCCGCAGATCGCGCGTCTGCGCCTGAAGCGCCTCGCGTCGAGAACCCTCACCGACGATCAGGAGATACGCATCGGGCACGGCTCGCAACACTTGCGGCCAGGCCTCGAGAAGCGTCGGATGGCCCTTCTCGGGTTCGAGCCGCGCGACGACCCCGACGATCTGCGAACCCGGCTCCATCCCGTATTCCTCGGGAAGCGTGCAGCAGGCCTCGATCCGTTCGTAGCGGGACAGATCGACGCCGTTGTAGATCCGCGTGATCGGAGCGGTCATTCGTCCTTCGGCGGCGAGCTTGTCCTCGATCATCTTCGACACCGCGATGAGCTGGTCCATCTGCGGGGTCAGGACACGCAGCATTTCGCGGTCCTCCTCCGACCGGATGCGGCTCGAGTGCACTGTCGACACGATGTACGGCCGACGGTGGCCGACTTCGCCGAGCGCGATGGCGGCGCGTGTGCCGACGAGCTCGGCTCGGTACATGTGGTTGTGGACGACATCCGGTCGGACGTCCACGAGGTGCGCGGCGAGTGCGCCGGTAGCGATGGCGTCGTCGTGCTCATCGATGACGAGCACATCAAATCCGGCGCGCTCCAACTTCCGGACGGCACTCCCCCGCGAAAGCGACACGACCGAGACATCGAATCGGCTGTGGTCCATGCGGCTGACAAGCCCGAAGACATGCTCCTGCGCGCCGCCGCTCGTGCCGGTGGCGAGGACCTCGACGACGCGGATCCGGTCGCCCGACACGACCGTCGGCCGAGGCACGGTCTCGAGGCACGGGTCGTGGCGAAGGTGCAAGGTCATGACTCGCCCCGCCGAAGCAGCACGCGCTGGATGGGCTCGTCGACCGCGCCCCATTCGTACTTGTACGACTCGTCACCACGCAGGAAGTCCATCCGCCGGATCCCGCGCTCCAAGGCCCGAGCGACGTACGCGTGGATCATCAGCACGCCCGGTGACAGGTCGCGAGCATCGGGGTCGATGCCGGCGTTGTAGTAGAGGAGGTCGGTCTCGGTCTCGAAGTGGAGACCGGCGCCGATCGGCCGATCGCCGACGGTCAGGATCGTCAGCTTGAAGGGGCCGTCAGACCCGAATAGCTCGAACAGGCGGCGCACCAGCACTCGGCTCTGCTCCCCGCCGCCCGTCGCCGGGAAGAGGCCCTTCTCGCCCCAGCGCTTCTGATGCAGCTCGATGAACAGCTCGAGGTCGGCCTGCGGATCGGTCGAGTCCGTCAATCGGAGCTCGCCGACCGCCTCAGCTCGCCGGACCTTGCGCCGGATCTCATGACGCTCCTTCTTCCCGAGCGTCGACAGGTAGGTTTCGATGTCGACGCCCTCCGGGAACGTCACGACGGGACAGACGTCCTCGCGTTCGACCGTCAAGTCGCCCAGTCCCCGCTCGCCGAGAGCACGGGCCAGCTGGCTGCCGCTCGGGTCCTGACACCGAAGACGCCGCAGATCGACCACGTCCCACGCTTCGCCGACCGGTGCGGCGACGTAGTCTGCGACCGCTTGTGCGACGCCGGGCAGGATCGCGGGGTCGGCCAGGATCGTGGCGTAGTCCGAGTGGTACGACGCGCCGAAGAGGATCGCCTTCGCGCTCGCCGGGACTGCAGTGAGACCTCTCCCGTCGGTGTGGCGGATGGTCGTCCGCGTGGCTGCATCAGTCGGCTCGACCTCGTGCCGATGCATCAACGGGACGATGGCGACGGGCTCGGCGGCTGCGCCGTCGCTGCACACCACAAGCGTCTCGTCATGCGCGTTGTCGCCATACGCATCCCACCAGGCCCGGTGGAAGGCCCAGGCCGAGAAGGGGGTCGACCAGGGATTCCGCGCAGCGAGGCCGTCCCACGTCTCGCGCGGGATGGCGTCGAACGCGCGGCGCTCGGCGTGCAGGGTCGGGATCGATGTGTCGTCGAGTGTGGGGAGGCCCAGGACGGGCCCGGGACAGGCGGGCTCCGCGTCGAGCGTGGGAGCGGTCATCGTCGCGAGGATAGCATCGGGTGGCCGATGTGGTTGCGAACGCAACCTGCTGGGTCACGACCCGACTTTAGGACCCGATCTGTAGATATCGCAGGAGGTCGGAGTAGTCGTCGCGGAACGGGTGATCCGCTGCGCCGACCTCGTGCCAGCCCTTCTGACGAAGCGCGTCGAGGGTGGCCGGGTCAGCCGAGGCCGCGAGCCACTTGGATGGCGTCTCGCCCGGTTCGTGCACGGCGCCCGGTGTGTGTTCCTTGCCGAGCACCGTCAGCCCGAGCTCGCGGACGGCTGCAGCGATCGGTGGGGTCAGGTCGTAATAGCGATTGGAGACGTGGAAGACGACCAGGCCGGTCGGAGCGAGCGTCCTGACCTCGTCCCTGATCGCCTCGGCGGTCAGCAGGTGGACGGGGATCGAGTCGGACGAGAACGCGTCCATGACCAGCATGTCGAAGCGGCCGTCCGGCTCGTCCGCGAGCGAAAGCCGAGCGTCGCCTTCGACCACCTTCGGTCGCATCGGCGCGTCGGCGAGATACGTGAAGTACTTCGGGTCCGACGCGACCTGGATAACGACAGGATCGATCTCGAAGAAGGTCATCTCCGTGTTGTCGTCGACGTACGTCGCGATCGCCCCTCCGCCGAGCCCGATCACCCCGACTTGCCGCGCCCGGTCCTCCGCAGCCAGGATGCTGAACGCGTCACCGACCGGTCCGCTTCGCACGTAGTAACTCTGCGGCGTGTCGCGCTTCGCGGGATCAGTCGACTGGGAACCGTGGACGGTCGTGCCGTTCATCAACAGCTTCAAGTCGCCGTCGGGCGAGTACATGACCTCGGTAACGCCGAAGAAGCTGCGGTCGCGAAACTCGGCCGGTGGTTGCAGGACGAAGGTCGCGAGCGCAAGGACGAACCCGGTGGCGATGGCAAGGAACCAGGGGCGACCGCCGACCAGGAGCAGGAGCGCGCCAACGAGGAGCCACCTGACGCCGGCCTCCGTCGCGAGCGCGTGCGTGGCCACGAGGGCGGCAAGCAGGAGTCCGCCGAGCACGACGTACGGCACGAGCCGCCGCCGCGCACCATGGAAGAACGGGCTGAAGTCGAGACCCCTGGCCTTCGCGCGTCTCGGCGCGGGCGTGACCAACGCCAGGCCGACGAGCGCAGCGACGAGGAGGATCGGCAGCTCCCAGACGCCGGGGAAGACCAGCGGGGCGACGATCGCCACGAAGGCACTCGCGAGGGCGCCACCGAGTGAGATGACCAGGTAGAACTCGGTCAGGTGTGACGGCGCAGGTCGGTCGTCGGCGAGGCGACCGTGCAACGCGATCGCGACGATCGCGAACGCGACCAGCTCCATTACGAGGACCGCCAGGACGGGCCACCCGCCTGCCGAGCCGTACGGCACCCAGAGGATCGTGATCATCGCCGGAGCCGCGATGACGGCCCAGCGGACCCACCGCTTTCCGCGTGGCGAGAAGGCGATGACGAAGGACAGGAGATAGATCGCGAGGGGTGCGACCCACAGCAGTGGCGCCGACACCAGGTCTGTCGCGATGAACGTGGTGACCGCGGAGAGCAAGCCCGACGGCACGGCCGCGACGAGGAGCCAGCGCATACGCCGACGCCAGTCGATCGCCTCATCGGATGTCGTTTCTCGGGTGGCGGCGCGCGCCGCCACCCGATCGCGCAACGCCGGGAGTGCTCGGGTTCCCGCGAGCGCCAGCAACACGACCAGGGCGACGTAGCCGACGCTCCAGATGCTGCGCTGAGCGGTCAGGGACAGGCGCGGTTCGATCAGCAGGGGGTACGCAAGCAGCGCAAGCAGCGAGCCGGCGTTGCTCAACGCGTACAGCCAGTAGCCGTCGCCATCGTCCCCACGCGCTCGCGCGGCCTCGAACCACCCGCTGACGAGGGGCGTCGTCGTCGTGAGGACGAGAGCAGGGAGACCGATGAGCACCACGAGGATCCGGATCAGATCGACGACCGGGGCGACGGCCTCGTTCCGCAACGTCGCGACATGCGGCGGCGCAACGACGAGGGCGATGACCGCCAGCCCGGTGACGGCGAGATGCAGCGGCGGTCCCCAGCGGCCGAGCCGCGTCACCGACACGTGACCGTAGAGGTAACCGACCAGCAGGACCGCCTGGAAGAAGAACAGGACCGTGGCCCACACGGCAGGGGTCCCGCCGAAGACCGGCAGCACGAGGCGACCGATGAGCGGCTCGACGCTGAACAGCAGGAACGCGGACAGCCCGATCGGCAGCGCGAACGGCAGCGTCGTACCGAGGATCGGGCGCGCGACAGCCAGCGTGCGAGTGGTCATTGAGCCTCCGGTCGATGGACGACCGTCATCGTCCGGGACTGCGCCGCCGATGCAAGTGAGAAGAACGGGTCATCGGCGGAGCATCTCTGCCAGCCCGCGGAGAAGAAAATATTCCGGCCGCGGCTGGTCATCGGTGATGAGTGGTCCATCGCCGGCGTAGGCACGAACGGCATCGTCGGCCATCCACTCCTGACCCTGGATCACCGAGATCCACTCGTCGACGGTCGCGGCCGGAGAGTCGAATGCACTGGAGATGTCCTCGAGGATGCCGGGGCGCTCGAGGATCTCGCGGATCCGGTCGGGGGGCAGGTCGATCGGCTGCTCGGACCCAAGCATGTAGAAGCCGTACCCGCCGGGACCGCGAACCATCGTCACGTGGTCGAAGACCGACGCGAATGTCCGGACGTGCTCCTTGAGGTCCGACTCCGTCGTCCCGAATGGCGTCCACTGCATCATCACGCCGCCGTCGGTCAGATGGGCATTGCCCTGCTCGTAGTACTCACGCGACGAGATCACGGAGACACCGGAGCTCTGGATCGGCGGTGGTGGGTCGGTGACGATGATGTCGAACCGCTCCGGCGACAGCTCCAGGTGGTTGCGGCCATCAGCCACGATCACCTTCCCTTGCGGATCGGCGAGCACGGCGTCGGCATCCGGGTAGTAGTGGCGGAACATCTTCGGCACCGACGGGACGAGTTCGACCGCATCCGTCCGAAGACCCGCGATCAACGCCGAGCGAAACGCGGTTCCCATACCGAAGGCGACCACCAACGCACGTTCGGAATCGGGCCGTGCGATGAGCGGGAGGATGGGCATCAGCTTCGCGTCGACGGTCAGCAGGGTCATGGATGTCCCGCCGACCCACAGCTCGGCGGTCACCGACTTCTGACCGGCCTGGACAGATGCGATCTCGTCCTCGCGCGATTCGTACAGCTGCCAGCCCTCGGCCGCGATCAGGGCCTCGTTCGGCTGGACGACCTTGCCCGGGGTCGCTGCAACGACGGCAACGCCAACGGCGATGGCCACGCCGGCGGCCATCGCGGGCCGCGAGATGGGACGCGAACGAGCGGCGAGGAAGATGCCCATGGCGATGTTCGCGAAGACGAGTCCGACGACGATCGCCGGGGAACCGATCGTCGGCATCAGGACGAACGGGATCACGAGACTTCCGAGGATCGCCCCCACGGTGTTCGCGGCAAGGAGCCAGCCAGCGGCCGAACCTGCTCGATGCCGTTCGTCACGCAGGAGTTCAGACGAGGTCGGGAACGCGATACCCATGGCGATCGTGACCGGCAATACGACGAGCACCGCGGACCCGAAGAGCGCCGCGATCGATTCGAACGGCCGACCCGGATCGAGCGCGTGGGGCTGGGAGATGACGAGGACCAGCCCGGCCATCGCCAGGATCGCGACCGCGAACTGGGTCCAGGCCAGGAACCGCACAGGATCGCCCATTCTGCCGCGGATCAGGTTGAAGATCGCCGCGCCGACCGCGATCCCGATGAGGAACAGGGCCAGGATCACGGTGAATACGTAGGTGAGGCCGCCCGTCCCGGATGCCAGCAAGCGCGTCCACGTGACCTGGTAGCCGAGCGACGTCAGTCCGGACACGAACGCGACGACGAACGGCAGCCACGGGAAGGGCGCACGCTGAGCCTCTCTCGACGTCAGCGCGGTCGTCTCCGGTGACAGGGTCGTCGGCTCCTGCTGCTCGCGGTCGGCGGCGCGCGCCAGCCACAACGCGACGATCCCCGCGATCGCCGAGCAGGCCGCGCCGACGCGGAGTGCGCCACTCAGGCCGAACACCTCGATAAGGACAAGCCCAGCGACGATCGTGCCCGCCACCGCCCCGAGCGTGTTCGCCATGTACAGCCGGCCGAACGCTTGGCCCATCTCGTTCGACCGCGTGAAATGGCGGACGAGCGTCGGGAACGTCGCGCCCATCATGATCGTGGCGGGCGCGAGCGCGAGGACGGCCAGCACGAGCCTCGCCAACGCGAGATAGGGCGTGCTCTCGAGGCTTGGGTAGACCCCGCGGTACGCCTCGTCGATGAGGGCGAACGTGAACGGCGTTACGAGCACGACGGCGACGAGCGCGATCTCGAGGAGGCCGTAGAAGCGCAACGGCGACCGAACGCGGTCGGCGATCCGCCCACCGACCGCCGCGCCGATGGCCATCCCACCGAAGAACCCGGTCAGGATCGCCGAAACGGCCTGGGTCGTATTCCCGAAGACGAGGACGAGTTGGCGAGACCAGACGATCTCGTAGACGAGCCCCGCGGCGCCGGACAGCACGAAGATCGCCAGGACCAGGGATCGCTGCATAGCCGGGGATTGTGACGGAGCAGCCGGATCCGGGCTGCGACGCTGGGTCAGGCCGCGGGTGAGGGGTCTCTAGTGACGCGGCCTGCACCCAGGGATCGCTCACCTCCCCGGCCGAGCCTGCCGAACCACCGGCGCATCGGCTCGGATCCACGGCGTGTCGACGTGAGCCACGCGACGATCGGCAGGCAGAAGAACGGCAGGTTGCTCAGCGAGTACGTGAACTGCGCGCTGGAGTTCCTCATCACCGTGGGGTAGAGCAGCCACAGCGAGAGCAAGGGCAGGCTCGCGAGAGCGATGCCGCCGACCGCGATCCACCACGCGCGGCTCCGTATGCCGAGCAACGCAAAGAATGCCAATGACGGCTTGAACGACACGAACGTCGATGGCCAGCCCCAACGGACGCCTGCTGCGATCGCGGCGCCGATCCACATGTCGGTGTTGCCGTAGATGATCTGGTTCGGGGTCTTGGGGAACAGCACGATGGCTGCGAGGATGGGAAGGCCCCACAGCGCCGGCCGGCACCACGATACGACCCACGCCATGATGCCGACCGGCACGACCCACCAAAGGATGGCCGGCAGGTACACGAACGGGACGAACAGGTAGAGCGCGTGCGGCGGGTACAGATTGTCTACCTGGGTCTGGACGACGTACGGACCACTGAGCTGGGATGCCGTGTAGAACACGCCCGTGTCGAGCCAGCGCCGCGCCACGAACTGGTAGTACGCCAGATCGGCGCCGACGGCGTTCTGTGAATCGATGATCCCGAACAGGACGACGAATTCGATCGCGCTGAGCGCGACAAGGACGACCGTCAGTCCGACGTAGAGCGGGCGTAGACGAGCGCTGGACACGGTCAGAGGTTATAGGCCCAGTACACGCCGATCCCCATGACCGCGATCCCAACGACGATCAGTACCTTCCAGCCCCACCCGATCCCACGGCGCGCGACGGCCGCCAGAGCGCACAGTCCGATGACGAACGGGACCGAGTCAAGGAAGTAGCGGTAGCCGTACTGGAGCCATCCGCCGCCGTAGTAGAGGAGCGTCGGGATGAGCACCAGGATCGTGGCGACCGCGAGGAACCACGACTGCGGACGCCGCCAGTCGGCCCGGATCGCGAACAGCAGACCAGGACTCGTCACGAGGACCGACATCCCAAGGCCGTCCGGACGGAGGAAGGGCCACGTCGTCATGAACCGCGGCAGATGCAGCAGGAGGTAGTCGATGTTCATCGGGATGTGCCGGATGGAGAACAGTCCGATCCTTCGCTGCTGCTCCAGCCAATCCGGCAGGGTCGCCAGCGCATAGCCCGACTCCAGTGGCGAACCGAACCTGACCTGGTTGTAGGCGAAGAAGAACAAGATCGAGGGCGCGAGGGCGATCCCGAAGACCAGCCAGCGGCGCCACCGCACCACGGCACGAACCTTCGCGATGTGTCCCGTCGCCGACCCGGCGCGTTGGGCGATGGAATCCTGGTCGGAGGGCCAGCCGATCCAGATCGCATAGACGGGGATCGCGAAGGCCAATGGCGCCCGCGTCAGGAACGCGGCACCGGCGCAGAGCCCGATCAACCAGGCACGCCGTCGACCGAACAGCTCGATAAGGCAGGCGAACGTCAGCAGCGTCGCGATCAGCTGCCCGGTATGCCACACGCCGCCCCTGGTCGTGACCCACAGCATCTGCGTCGAGAACCCGAACAGCGCAGACAGCCAGACCTTGTCCGAGGCGCGCTTCACGCCGACCCGCCCGAGCAGCCACCAGCACATCCCGACCCCGGCACCAGCCAGGACCGCGTTGATTCCCGATTCGAGATGGTCGGCGGTGACCGGCCCGATCAAGGCGACGAGTGGCAACAACGCGATCGCCGGGAACGGTGCGAACGGCACGTAGTAGCGGCCGTCGATGGGGATGACGTCGTTCGGGCCGAGCGGCGCGGGCAACCAGGTCCGCCCGTGGAGGAACGCGTCAGCGAGGTAGAAGAAGTCCCCGCGACCGGCGTCGAACAGTCGATCGCACAGCCAGTAGATGACGGCCGACGCCAGCGCGACGGCGAGACCGATCCTCACCGGGGTCCCGACACGTACTGATGGGTCCGATCGGCGAGAGTTTCGTCCGGTAGCGTCGAGGCGGTGCCGCGACCACGATCGTGCCCCGTCGCGCCACCGTCACTGGCGTGCACAATGCCGTGGCATCGAGCCTCGCACGTCGGAGGCAGGGTGGTCAGGACGACATCGAGGGTTATCCGACTCGAGACATACGGCCTCGTCGCGAGACGAGGTCGGTAGACGTGACGACCGTGCCGCAGAAGGCTCCCTCGATCGCCGTGATCATGCCGGCATTCAACGAGGCCAGCCGGATCGAGCAGACCATCGCGACCATCGCTCGCTACCGCGCAGCGAATCCCGCGACGCTCCGTGAGGTCTTCGTCGCCGACGACGGATCCAGCGATGACACGATCGCGGTAGCGACGCGCGCCGCCCAGCGCGAAGGCACACCGATCGAGATCGTGTCCCTTCCCCATCGGGGGAAGGCCCTGACGGTCCGGTCCGCCATGCTCGAAGTCGCCGAGCGTTCCGACGCCGAGTACCTGATGATGCTCGACGCCGACGACGAGCTCCGCATCGACCAGCTGGACAAGGTCCCCTGGTCGCCGGACCGCCACGCCGTCTACATCGGACGGCGTGACCACGAAGCCAAGGGGGCGGCCCGCCCCACGACGATCCGACGGCTCATGTCGCTCGTGATGCGCACCGCGTCCCGCGTCCTGCTCGGGCTCCCGTATCGAGACACACAGTGCGGTTTCAAGCTGTTCCCTCGTGAGATCGCGCACGACCTCTTCAGTCAGCAGCGATCGTCCGGCTGGACGTTCGACGCCGAGGTGCTCTTCATCGCCCTGCGCGTCTCTCATCTCACGATCGTCGAGGTACCGGTCATGTGGTCGCCTCGGGGCGTCAGTCGAGTCAGGCCACTCGCCGCGGCGATCAGTGGTCTGGCTCTGTTCGGCACCGCGTGGAACCGGGTCCGCGGCGTGTATCGACCCGTCGCGTTCAGCCCGATCGACCAGGGGCGGACCGCCCCGATCGAGTCGTGATTCCGGCAGCTCATCGGGCGAGCGCTTCGCCAAGGCTCTGCCGCGGATCGGCGGCGGCATGGCCGACGAGGAAAGTCACGATGAGGGTCACCCAGAACACGATCGGATAGGCGATAGGCGGTGTGACGCCCACCAACGGCCAGGCCATGACGAGCGGTATGACCACCACCCACCAGCGGCCGGATGCGAGTAGGTAGGCGACTGGCAGGAGCAACAGCATCGCGTAGTGATCCCAGACGATCGGCGACACGAGTTGGCTCGCGATGACGGCGATCATGTATGAGGCCTCATCGGTGGCCCACCGGATCGCAATCACCAGCAGCGCGATGACCGCGACCGTGCTGATCAGCTGGATGAGGCCGGCGATCTCGGCAGATGACCCGTACGCGAAGGCGATCGCACCTGGCGTGAAGTTGTGCGGCGTTCGGATGGGGTCGCTGACCGTGCGGATCAAGGTCAGGAAGTCCGTCCACGAGGTCGGACCCGCGATGACCGTCGTCAGGATCGCAAGAGCGATCAAAACCATCCCGCCAGCAACGACGGCCCGGAACCGCAGTGTCAGCAGCGCCCAAACGAGGACGAGGCCCGGCTGCAACTTGATCGCGGCCCCGAGTGCGCCGACGACGCCCAAAGGGATCTGCCGATCGAGCCAACGCCAGCCGAGCGCGAACAGGCAGAACAGGATCGGCCCGACCTGCCCCAGCTTCACGGCGTAGACGAACGGGAACGACCAACCAGCGAGGAGGATCGTCGTCCACTTGACGGTCCTCGAGACCGGCATCGCGGCGACGCCGATGAGGAACGCCGCGATCGAGATCGCGATCCAGGACCAGGTCGCCGTCGTCTCGCTCATGAGTCCGAATGGCAGCAGGATCGGGGCGAACGTGGGCGGGTAGTAGAACAGGCCGAAGCCGCCGGTCTGCGTGTACGACATGTCGTACAGGGGAAGGCCCACGAGCAGTCGCGCCGCGGCCTGGTGATACGCCAGAAAGTCGAACCCGAGCGTGTCGCCTGCCACCGCCAGCGTGGCGGCCAGCCCGAGCGCGAACGACACCAGCGCGACGATCGGGAGCGCCGCCCGCGCGAGTCGACCGGCTCCCGAAGCGTCCATCACGCGCCTTCAGTGGCGCGTCGACGACTCCCTCGATGCAAGAACGGGATGCGGAAGAGGTCCCAGCCGACCCGTACCGCCAATGGCGCGCTGGCGCGCATTCGCGACCCGCGCTTGTCGAACCAGCGGATCGGCACGATCGCGATCCGATACCCGCGCCGGCGAGCCATGTAGATCACCTCGACGTCGAACACGATGCTCGTGACCCGTTGTCGCTCGAAGAGATCTTGGGCGGCTTCGCGCGTGAAGCCCTTGAAGCCGCATTGCGTGTCGCGCACGGGACCCGCCACCCAGGCCGCAGCGAGCAGATGGAATGTCTTGCCGAGTAACCGTCGATAGGCGGGTTGCGTTGCGCGCATGTCGGATCCATCCGGCTGGATCCGTGACCCCAGCGCGATATCGTGGTCCGCCAGCGCCGAGGCGATGAGCGGGATCTGATCGGGCGGAGTCGCCATGTCGGCATCCGCGAAGATGACGATGTCACCGGTGGCGGCGAGCATCCCGGCGCGAACGGCGGCGCCCTTGCCACCGTGCGGGACGCGCAACACGCGGAGGCCGATTCCCGGGATGGAGCCCGACGTCTCTGCCCGCGCCTCCACCTTGGCAACGGTGTCGTCGGTACTGCCGTCGTCGACGATGAGGACGTCGATCGTCTC
The DNA here is from genome assembly GCA_045804705.1 of Chloroflexota bacterium. Lineage (GTDB taxonomy): Bacteria > Chloroflexota > Limnocylindria > Limnocylindrales > CSP1-4 > SPCO01. The sequence goes on along the minus strand of JBJMMQ010000153.1, from coordinate 13,236 downwards.
GGGAAGCTCTGCCGCGCCCGGCGACCCGTCTCGTCCGTACTTGTCGCGGCGCGCGAGGTATCCGAAGAGCTCATCGAGCGCCGGCTCGATCCTGGTCGCCTCGTTGTACGCAGGCATGACGAGCGTCAGCGAAGCCGGTCGGGACATCCGCGACAGTCTACGAGGAGCGTTACCCGCGTCGAGCCGCCAGAATGCCTACCAGGTCCTAGGGCGTCCGAAGGACGCGGAGTGGCGCCGAAGCCCATGACTATCGGCACATGGACGACGGGAGGTCGATGCCCTGAAGCTGCGCTGGCATCTCGGACTTGGAGGACCCATGCACCAGCACGAGCACGCCGCGCACGGCATCGACCTCGAGGAAGGTTCCGCAGCCTGGTCGGAGTGGGTCAAGGATTACTACCGCGACGTCGAGACCTATGACTGGGTCGACGTCGCCGACAACATCCGCGGGCTCGAAGCGTTCTTCCACCGTAACCGCGCTCGCGTCGTCCGAGGCCTCATCGCAAAGTACGCGATTCCCGACGCGCCGATCCTTGACGCTGGATGCGGCACGGGCCTGAACCTCCGCTACCTGCCGAAAGGGTCTGTCGGCGTCGACATCAACCCGCGCAACATCGAGCTACTGAGGAAGCGGCTCCCCGACCACACCATCGTCGAAGGCGACGTCGAGCAGCTCCCGTTCGCGGACGGGAGCTTCGGGACGGTCCTCTGCACCGAGGTCATCGAGCACATCCCGGATCCGTCAGGTGCACTCTCGGAGTACGCGCGCGTCCTCAAGCCGGGTGGCGTCCTCGTCGGCTCAGTACCCGCGAGGTCGCTGATCTGGAAGTTCCGATTCCTGTCGAGCACGTGCCCGCACAGCGAGCCGTTCCACAACGAGTACCTGCCGCACGAGGTCCGCGAGATGCTTGCCGGTTGGCGCATCGAGCGACTCGGCTACTCGCTGCTCCACTTCAACGTGATGTTCGTGGCGCGCCGGCCGGACTGACCGGTGCAGCGAGGCAACGGACGACTTGTCGACCTCGCCGACATCACGGAACATGTGGTCCTCGAGGAAGCGAGAGCGCTTGGGGGGACCTGACGCTCACGGCACGGTGACCAGCCCGGTCGCCCAAGGCATCGTGCCGAGCGAGTGGCGAGACCGGCTCGGGAGCCGCCGAGGCTAGTCACGCGATTGCCTGACACCGCTGACCGTTTGGCCGGCAGATGGCGCCCTTCGATCGCCGGCGTGCGCGGCATCGCGATCCTTGCCGTCCTCGGCTTCCACGCAGGCCTGCCGATCGTGTCCGGTGGCGTCGTCGGCGTCACGCTGTTCTTCGTCCTAAGCGGCTACCTGATCGCGACGCTCCTCTTGCGCGAGCAGGAAGCGACCGGGACGGTCCACGTCTCCCGCTTCTACGTCCGGCGAGCATGGCGGCTCCTGCCGGCGCTCGTGACGGTGACGATCGGCTTGATGGTCCTCGGCGTGGCAGCTCAGGATCTGCATCAGGTCGCCGAAGACTCCCTCCTCACCCTCACCTACGTCGCGAACTGGGCCCGCTCCGGAGGCGACGAGATGGGCATGTGGAACCACGCATGGTCGCTTTCGATCGAGGGGCAGTTCTACGTCGTCGCGCCCATCGCCCTGCTGGGCGTCACCCGAGTCGCCCGGTCGGGGAGCAAGAGACTCATCGGGATCCTCGTCCTTGCATTGATCGTGTCCACCTTCCTCCGGGTCGCGATGACCGCTGCCGGCGCGTCAGCGGAGCGCGTCTACTTCGGCACTGACACGCGGATGGACGCGTTGCTCCTCGGATGCCTCGTCGCCGGAGTGCGCATGTGGGATCCGAGTTGGTCACCCAGCAGGTGGGTCGGGCCGCTCAGTGTCCTGGCACTCGGCGTGCTCGCGTTCCTTCCAGTCGCTGACGCGATCCCCGTCGGGCTGGGCTACTCATTGACGGCCCTCGCTTCCTGCGGTGTGGTCGCGGCAGCCCTTCGAGAGGACCCGTGGTGGAGCCGACGACCAGGTCGTACGCTGGCCTGGCTCGGCGAGAGGTCATACGCCCTCTACCTCGTCCACGTGCCAGTGTTCCTGTTCGCGACACACGCGTTAGCAGCAGCCCAGCCTGGGGTTCGGGTCGGTACTGCCGTTCTTGCGTCAGTGACCCTGTCGGCGCTCCTGTTTCGCTATGTGGAGCGGCCGTCACGACGCGGCACCAGGATCAGTGCGTCCGCGTTGCGCGGTTCGGCGCGCTCGACCTTCGCGCCCCTTCACGGGTAGGAACGCGGCGCGAAGCGTCGAGCTAGACGCGCGGGCGGGACCGCAGGCGCCGCACGGCGCGCTCGTGGCGGACGACCCAGACGAGCGAATACCCGGTCAGGCCTGTGATCGCGATGACGATGAGATCGAACGGCTGCATCGTGCGAATGTCGGGGAATCGACGGCCCGCGTCGCTGCACCATTCGTACGGATTCGGGGTCGTCCGGTAGTCCGTTCGTACCGGTCGGAGGGGCCAGGACCCGGTGCTACGCTGCACCGGCCGTGCGTATCCCCTTCGTCCTATACGCGCTCGCCCTGGTCGTCCGGGTCGTTCTCATCTGGCATTTCCCCGACCCCGCGTATCCCGATTCCTTCTATTACGTGGACGTCGCCCGCAACCTAGCCGCCGGTCACGGCTTCAACATCGATCTCATCTGGATCTTCCCCGAGGTCGGCGGCACCATCCCCGCGAATCCCGTGCTACCGATCCCCTCGAATGCGCACTGGATGCCACTCGCATCGGTCATCCAGGTGCCGTTCATCTGGATCCTCGGGGAAACGCCCTGGGCGTCGGCCCTCCCGTTCGCACTCATCGGGTCGCTTGCCGCACCACTGACGTGGGCGATGGCCCGGGACGCTCGAGCGTCGGCTCGTGTCGCTGTCGGCGCGGGAATCCTCATCGCTGTCCCGGTGCTGTCGGTCGTGTACATGGTCCAGCCGGACAACTTCTCGCTGTTCCAGCCGCTCGTCCTGGCGTCGCTATGGATGGGTGCGCGGGGGCTCAAGGGTTCGCCACGATCGTTCGCCGCCGCCGGCCTGCTCGCCGGCGTCGCCACGTTGTCACGCAACGACGGGTTGCTCGTCCTCGGCGCGCTCGGGCTCGCCTTCCTGTGGGACCGGTGGCGACGACGCGCGATCCCCTGGTCCGCGGCGTTCGCGTGCGTCGGGCTGTTCCTGCTCGTGATTGCACCATGGTGGCTGCGCCAGCTCGCCGTGTTCGGCTCGCTCTCACCGTCGACTGCGTCCGGCAAGGTCTTCTTCATCCGCGACATCGGCGAGTGGAACAGCATCACGACACCCGCCACGCTCCAGCACCTGCTCGGGATGGGGGTCGGGCCGTTCATCGAAACGCGGATCGGCGGCCTGGTGTCGGCGGTGATGATCTACGCCGTCCTCGTCGGCGGGATCGTCCTCGTCCCATTCATGGTCATCGGTGGCTGGGGACGGCGGCGGTCGCTCGACTTCGGTCCGTTCTTCCTATATGCCGGCCTGCTGTTCGCATTCTCGGCGCTCATCAGCGCGGTCCACGTCCCGGGCGGCACCTTCATCCATTCGGCTGTCGCGCTTGCACCGCATTCGTACGTCCTGGCGCTCGAAGGCATCGGGGCTGCCGTCGGCTGGGTCGCCGCCCGACGGGCGAGCTGGGATGCACAGACGGCGACACGTGCCTTCACCGGTGCGGTCGTGGTGTTCGCGGCGGGCGCTGCGCTCGTCGGGTCGGCGTTCGTCCACGGGGTCTGGGCCGACAGTCGTGCCAAGTTCCAGCAGGTCGCATCGGCGCTTGATGCAGCGAACGCTCCGAAGACGGATCGCGTGATGTCGATCGACGCAGCCGGGACGAAGTACTGGACCGGGCATGGAGGCGTGGTTTTGGTGAATGACCCGCCGCAGACCATCCAGGACGTCATCGATGCCTACGACATCCGATGGCTGGTGCTGGATCGTGAGGAGAGCGTAAAGCCGATGGCCCCGGTCCTCGACGGGATCGCGCGCCCCACATGGCTCGGTGACCCGATCCTGTCGATCGGCCGCCCGCTCGCCCTTGCGGTCTTCCCGGTCGAGACCGCGTCATGACCCGACGAGAGATCTGGGCGACGGCGATCGGCATCTTCCTCGTCTCGCTCGTCGTTCGCTTGGTCTTCGCCGCACAGATCGTGTTCCCGAAGCCCGAGGACACGGCGTATTACTTCGGCGTCGCGCGCAACCTCCTCGAAGGGCGCGGGTTGGTGTCGGACGCGCTGTGGAGCTATGCGACGCCGCCCCTCGAATTCCCGCGGCCGGCGTTCGAGGTGTGGCTGCCGCTCCCGACGTTCCTTGCGGCGATCCCCATGGCCGTCCTCGGCAAGACCTTCGCCGTGGCGCAGGTGTCGAGCGTCCTCGTCGGAGCGGTCGTTCCCGTCCTCGGCTGGCAGCTCGCGCGCGACGTCGCGGCAGAGCGTCAGCTCCCGCTCGACCGTGCGCGGTGGGTAGCACTCGGCACGGGCCTCACCGCGGCCGTGTACCTGCCGCTCGTCCTCAACTCGGCGCTACCGGACTCGACGATGCCGTTCGCGGTGATCGTCCTCTCGGCGTGCCTCCTCATGACCCGGATCGTGCGCCGGCCTGACGGTGCCCGCCTGATGGACCCGCGGCTCCTTGCCCTCGGAATCCTCATCGGACTCGGAGCCTGGACGCGGAACGAGACGGCGTGGCTGGCCCTCATCTGGGTCGTGTTCGCGTGGCGGTCGATCAAGGCCCCCTGGAGCGTCCGCGCTCGCGCTATCGGCGCGGTCGCCGTCATCGCGTTGCTCGTCTTCGCCCCGTGGGCGTACCGCGACATGCTGGAGTTCGGGAGCCCACTCCCAGGTCAGGCGATCTCGAACGCGTTTTACCTGACGGGCTACGACATCTTCGCCTGGAATGACCCTCCGACCCTCGCGCGCCACCTGTCGCTTGGCCCACTGGGGCTCGTCCAGCTGCGGCTCATCGGCTTGGGCCACAACCTGTTCAACGTCCTGACGCTCCTCGGCCTTCCGATCTCGGTGCTCGGGATCGTCGCCTTGCCGTGGCAAGCGCGCCCGTTCGCCATCCGGCCACTCGTCGCGATCAGCCTGATCATGTTCCTGGTCACGAGCCTGGTGTTCCCAGCCGCGACGCAGTGGGGGACATTCCTTCACGCGGCGGGCCCCGTGCAGGTGCTGATCGTCCTGAGCGCCGCGTTCGCCGTCGACGCACTGATGGACCGCCTCGGCCGTCGGCTCGGATGGACCAAGCAGGTCTCGTGGGTCGGCGTCGTCGGCAGTGTTGCGGCCTGCCTCCTGTTCTCGATCGCCTTGCTGCCGTCGTTCGGGAGCGGCTCGAGGACGACGATGGCCAGGTACGACGAACTCGCGCCGCGCATGGCAGAGGCGGGCCATCCGCTCGATGAACCCGGCATCCGGTTGATGAGCAACTTCCCGATCTGGGTCGCTGAAACGTTGCGCGTACCCACGCTCGCCCTGCCAGATGAACCCCCGGTCGATGTGCTGGACCTGGCCTCGGCTTTTCCCGGGGCGCGCTATCTCATCCTCAGCGATCCCGAGGGCAAGCACTGGCCGGCCGACCTCCACGCGGCACGTCCCGGAGCCGACTGCTTCAAACCGATCGCCCTCGGCCCGTATCGCGGTGCCGGCCAGGATCCCCTGGCGAACACGAACGTCTACGAGATCGAGTGTCAAGGATCGACCCCATGAGCGACACCTATACTCCGAAGCCGATGGAGGCCGCGCCCGTGGTGCTGGAGGCACTCGACGCCGAGCGGGCGCGCATCGGCCGCGAGATCCATGATGGTCCCGCCCAGGCGCTGGCCAACGCGATCTTCGAGGTCGACGACATCGAGCGGCTCATCGAGCGCGATCCCGGCAGTGCCCTGGCTGGTTTGAAGCAGCTCCGCGCGATGCTTCGCCGCGAGCTGGCAAACGTCCGTGAGTTCATCTCGGAACTGCGGCCGCCGACTGTCGATGCCGCTGGCCTCGACGATGCCCTAACCGACGCAGTCGACGGTTTCAGGTCCGCCACGCGGATCGGCGTCGTCATCGACCTGCGCGGTCCGAGCGATGCGCTCGACGATCGCGAACGCACCGTGGTCCTCCGGGTCGCCCAGGAGGCCCTTCAGAATGTCCGCAAGCACGCGAGTGCCTCGACCGTCGTGGTCAGCACGGACGTGACTGGCGATGGATGGACCCTCGAGATCCGCGACGATGGTCGCGGCTTCGATATGGAGGCGGTCGCCAATCGCGGCCGTCGCAATTTCGGCATGCAAGTGATGCATGAGCGAGCAGAGCTGATCGGCGCTCACTTCGACGTACGATCTCGACCGGACGGCGGTACCGTGGTCCGGCTCGCGATCCCGACGGGGGCCCGAACGGGAGCTAAGGAGAACGGATGACTGCGATGGAATACGGCGGACCGGAGCGGCGTCGGGGTGGTCCCGATCGACGGGATGCGGGTGAGGTCACGCGCATCCTCGTCGTTGACGACCACGCGCTGTTCCGCGTCGGGATCGCCAACATCCTCGGGCGCGAACCGGACCTCGAGGTCGTGGGCGAGGCCGAGGACTCGCGCAGCGCCGTCGATCGCGCCCTCGAGACGTCGCCCGACATCATCCTGATGGATCTGTCGCTGCCGTCGCCCGGTGGCATCGAGACGACGCAGCGGATCAAGCGTGAGCTGCCGGCAACAGGGATCATCGTTCTCGCCGTCAACGAGGACGAGGACTCGCTGTTCGATGCGATCAAGGCCGGCGCTGCTGCCTTCATCCTCAAGGACGTCGGGCCCGATGATCTCGTCACGATCATCCGCCGGGTCGCCGACGGCGAGTTCCTCATCAACGACAAGGTCTTCTCCAAACCGGCCGTGGCGACAAGGGTCCTCAAGGAGTTCCGCGAGCTCGCGGTGTATGGCCAGGAGGCTGCTCCGATCTTCGCGCCGCTGTCACCGCGGGAGGTCGAGATCCTCGACAACATCGCACAGGGCATGACGAACAAGCAGGTCGCGTACGCCCTGACGATCAGCGAGCAGACCGTCAAGAACCACATGAGCTCGATCCTTCGGAAGCTCTCCGTCAATGACCGGACGCAGGCCGTGGTGTATGCGATGCGCCAGGGCTGGATCCGCATGCCCGAGGACTGATGGCGACCGACCCAGCGACCCGGACCGCCTCGGGGGTCGAGGCCTTGTCGTCCCGACTGGCTGACGATCTCCTGACCCTCGACAAGGAGCTAGGGGAAGTCGACCTCCTGGTCACGCAGGCGGCGACCGAGGCCGCGCGCCACGAGACGCGCCGAGAAGCCGCGGCCGAGAAGTTTGCCAGCCTGCCCGAGCACCACGATGTCAAGGACCGGCTCGAGCAGGCGAGCGCGCTCATCACGCTGACCAAGCGAGCGGCGCTGATGGAGACACAGGTCGAGGTCCTCGGGGGCAAGCGGCGCGCGCTCGCGCGGTACCGGGACGCCATCGCGGACTATCTGGGCGTGCTCGAAGGCGTCGACGCGACGATCGGCCCGGACGGCAGGACGGATCCCGACGCGCCGATGGCGCCCGAAGTGGCGCGGCTGCTCATGGGCGCGCAGGAAGACCTGCGGCGCGAGATCGCCCGCCAGATGCACGACGGGCCGGCGCAGAGCCTGACCAACATCGTGCTCCAGGCCCAGATCGTCGAGCGGCTCGTCCGTGACGATCCCGACCGTGCTACGAGCGAGGTCGGGCAGCTCGTGGGGATGGTCCAACAGACACTGGACGCGACGAAGACGTTCATCTTCGACGTGCGGCCGATGGTGCTCGATGACCTCGGGCTGGTTCCGACGCTCCGACGCGCTACGCGGGAGCGGAGCCGGCGCGCGAACATCCCCGTCGATTTCGAGTCGATGGGCCAAGACCGTCGTCTGCCGATGGACCTCGAGAGCGGGCTATTCCGGATGCTGGACGAGGCGCTGGCAGCCTACCTCGCGACCGAGCCCGATTCGGTGACCGTCAGGATCGACTGGAGCGACCGGTTCGTCGCCGACGTCGTCGCGCAGCGCGCCGTCGTCCAACCTGAGATGACCTCCGAGGTGGAGATCCCGACGGAAGATGCGGGTAGCGACCTGCCGCCCGCGCTGGCGGCATTGGTCGAGGAGCGCCGAGCTGTCCAGCGGGCGGCGGTCGACGCAGCCATCCGGGCCTCGGTCGTGGTGCTTCCACCGACGACGTGGCGCGAGATCCAGGAGCGGGCAGCGTCCGTCGGCGTCGATGCCCAACTTCGAGGCGATGGCGGCCATCTGCACCTGTCGATCGACCTCGGCCCCGGGCGCGACGACGAGAGCACCGCGACATGAGGGCCGGACGAGCAGGCCAGGGCCTCGTCGAGTACGCCCTGATCCTCGGCTGTACCGCATTGCTCACGACCATGTGGCTCGTGCTCTTCGGCGGCACGGTGTCCGACGCATTGACCGCTATCGCCGTCGCCATCGATCGCGCGACGGGGGGCTGAAGCGAGTACCGGTGCATCGAGGCGACCGAGGGTACTAACGTCTCAGTTTCGAGAGGCTGGCTCCGTCCATATAGTGGCGCAGCCCTCGACCGAGGGTGAGTACTCATCCAGGAGGCACCTACATGGCGCTCTTCACCTCGCTCTATCTTCGCGCGACGGAAATGATCCGCCGTGACGAGGATGGCCAGGGTCTCGCGGAATACGCGCTGATCCTCGCGCTCATCGCGATCGTCGCGATCATCGCCCTCATCTTCCTGGGCGGCCAGGTCAGCAAGATCCTGAGCACCGTCGGCAACTCGGTCTAGCACCGCGTCGTCAACGACGAAGACCGCCGGTCCGATGACCGGCGGTCTTCTTTTTATGCGTGCACCTCGTACCCTTTGCTTCCGGGGAGATCATCGGAAAGGGGGTGCGCCACCTTGAGTCAGCTTCTAGCTCTCATCCATCGATCTCGTCGTGAGCACGGTCAGGGCCTGGCGGAGTACGCATTGATCCTCGCGCTGATCGCGATCGTCGCGATCATCGCGCTGATCTTCCTTGGGAGCCAGGTCAGCGGGATCCTCAGCGACGTCGGCAACTCCGTCTGACAGCAGCCGGGGAACGAGCACGACCGCCGGGCCGCTGGGCCCGGCGGTCCTTTCGTTTCCCGGCAGCAACACCGGGACCATCGGCCCATACCCGACGCGGAGGGGGGACCGTACGTTGAGCGCAGCCAGGGACGCACCCTGGGCCGACAAGGAGAGCCTGGAATGTCGACCCTTACCCAGCTTCTCGCTCGCGTGCGCGATGACGAGGGCCAGGGTCTCGCCGAGTACGCGCTGATCCTCGCACTCATCGCCATCGTCGCGATCATCGCCCTCATCTTCCTGGGCGGTCAGGTCAGCGGCATCCTCAGCACCGTCGGTAACTCGGTCTAGTAGCGTCGGTCGACTGCCCTGTGGTGCCTCGTCACCACTACGGCATTCGACCTGCTTGACACCCGATGAGGCCGCCCGTACCGTCAGGCGGCCTCCGTATCGGGGAGCTTCGGGGAAAGGAGGTAATCCTCATATGACTTCGCTTTATCTTCGCGTCATGGAACTCATCCACCGCGACGAGGACGGCCAGGGTCTCGCCGAGTACGCGCTGATCCTCGCCCTCATCGCGATCGTTGCGATCATCGCCCTCATCTTCTTGGGCGGCCAGGTCAGCAAGATCCTGAGCACCGTCGGCAACTCGGTCTAGCACCGCGTCGACCAACGTTGATCGAGACCGCCGACGCTCAAGGGCAGTTCGGCGGTCTCATCATCTCCGGCACCATCTCCTAAGAAAGGAGGTGAACCATGAAGTCCCTACTCGCGACGTGGTGGCCCAAGTCGCGAAGCTCGGAAGCCGGCCAGGGGCTGGCGGAATACGCTCTCATCCTCGCCCTCATCGCGATAGTCGCAATCATCGCCCTCATCTTCCTCGGTAGCCAGATCAGCGACAAACTAAGCGTCGTCGGCAACGCGATGGAGGCATTCTCGCGACACACAGCCAGCCCGCCGGGCATGCGCCCGGTGGGCTTCTTCATGTCGAGCGCTACCTTGCACGCAACCTTGCAGCGAGCGTGACTTCCTGCGGTTACTTACCAGAGGGTCCTAGCCCATTGGTATAGTCGCGCGCCCCGAGCGCTTTGCTACAGTGGTGCCACCTGTCACACCACGGCTCGGGGAGACCTCACTTGAAGCGCTCTAATCGCTTGGTCCTGCTCATCGGCGTGTTCCTCGCGATCGTCGCGTTCGTCGCGGTGATCTTCCTGCGACCGTCGACTTCACAGGAGCCGCCCGTCGCAACGCAAAAGACCGTCGTCGCGGCCGTCGACATCCCGTTGGGCGTCAAGGTGACCGCTGACATGGTCACGAACAAGGATCTTCTGCCCGAGCAGCGCAGCACGACCGCGTTCGGCGACCCGAGCCAGGTCGTCGGTCGGATCGTCCGTCAACCCGTCGTTTCCGGGGCGCAGCTGACCGCCGAGACCTTCGGCGAGTCGACCGCAGGCACGATCGGTGACATCGAGGTGCCGCCGGGGAAGCGGGCCATCACGGTCCAGGTCGACCAGGTCACCGGCGTCGGCACGACGATCAAGCCAGGCGACTACGTCGACATGGTCGTCGGGATCCGCGCCGACAAGTTCCCGGTCATCACTACCAACCCCGCCGACAATTCCTTCACGGTCGTGGCCGGCATCAACGGCACGAGCGTGAAACTGCTCCTCCAGGGCATGCAGGTCCTCGGGACGCTCCTTCCACCTCCGCCGCAGAACGCGCAGGCCCAGGAAGGCCAGCCGCCGCCGAGCGGACAGCCGGGCACGGCGCTCAACGGCCAGCAGGAGATCGTCGCCCTCGCGGTCGACGCTCAGCAGGCGGAAGTCATCAAGTTCGGACAGCTGGACGGCGACATCTCGCTGATCCTTCGGTCGACCCAGGACTTCCTCGATCCGACGACCGGCCAGCCGATCGACCCGCCGCCGCTCCCTGATGCGACGACCGGTGTCATCCTCAAGACCCTCGTCGACCGGTACGGCGTCCTGCCGCCGGAGCTCATCGAGACCGTCCTGCCCGCGCAGGCCCGGCGCTGACCAGGACCCAAACCGGCATCAGCCGGCCCGTGACCAAGCGCGACGGGCGCGATGGACCAGCCGGTCCCGCGCCCGTCGAGCGTCAACAAAGCTAAGGACGAAGAGCCAGACCCTCAGATGGCCGACCAGATCCGTGTCCTGATCGTCGACGACATCCCGGAGACGCGCGACCACCTCTCGAAGCTTCTCGGCTTCGAAGGTGACATCGACGTCGTGGGTGCGGCCGCGTCCGGCGTCGAAGCCCTCAAGCTCGCGACGACGCTCACTCCCGACATCGTCCTGATGGACATCAACATGCCGGACATGGACGGCATCGCGACGACAGAGGAGATGGCCCGCGCCGTCCCCACGGCGTCAGTGATCATGATGTCGGTGCAGGGAGAGGCCGATTACCTCCGTCGCTCGATGCTGGCGGGTGCTCGCGAATTCCTCGTCAAGCCCTTCTCCAGCGATGAGCTGACCGCCTCGATCCGCCAGGTCTATGCACGCGAGCGCGAGAAGATGTCGCGCATGGCGATCGTCGCCGCGGAAGCGAGCGGCGGCGCTGGCGGTACCAGCCTCACCCCCAGCGGCGATCCTGGACAGGTCGTCGCCGTGTTCAGCCCGAAGGGCGGCGTCGGTCGAACCACCCTGGCGGTCAACCTCGCCGTCGCGGCCGCGACGGAACTCGGGAAGAAGGTCGTGCTCGTCGACGGCTCGTTCCAGTTTGGCGACGTCGGCGTCCTCCTGAACCTCAATCCCAAGAACAAGTCGATCGCGGACCTCGTCCCGGAGCTCGAGCAGCCCGGCCATGAGGTGGAGTCGATCGACACGATGGTCATCAACCATTCCGCAGGCATTCGGGTGCTGCTCGCACCGCCGAGCCCCGAGATGGCGGAGCTGATCACCCCGAGTGGCGTGAAGAGAGTGATCGAGGCCCTGCGGCTGACGCACGAGCTCGTCGTCGTCGATTGCACAGCGTTCTTCAACGACACGACGCTCGCGATCCTCGACTCGGCGGATACCATCCTCACGATGCTCAGCCTCGAGATCACCAGCATCAAGAACATGCGGCTCTTCCTCGAGGTAGCGGACCAGCTCGGCTGGGAGGGCGGAAAGATCCGGCTCATCCTCAACCGAGCCGATTCGGCCCTCGGTATCCGCGTCCAGGACGTGGAGCACTCGATCGGGCGCAAGGTCGACGAGACGATCGTCAGCGACGGACGAAGCGTCGTCTACGCCCTCAACCGAGGCGTACCGTTCTTCCTGAGCAACCGGGAGGCCCAGGTCTCCCAGGATGTCCTGCGTCTTGCACGGACGATCGTCGGCGAACGGGTGCACGCCGCACCGGCCGCCGCCGAGGACCCGCACAAGGTCGCGCAGAAGAAGTCGTTGTTCGCATGGCGCTGATCGACGTGGCTGATCAGGCCGTCGTAGTCCGGCCCTCCGGGCGAGAAGGGGTGTAGGCGATGTCCCTGTTGAAGCGGATCGAGAGTGCTCGTCCGGGTAGCGCCGGCGAGGCGCCCACGGGCGGGGCTCCGATCTCGAACGTACCCGCACCGGCCGGCGGTCCGCCGCAGACACCGGCAGTCCCGCGTCTGCAGACCCAGGCGCCGGTCCGGGAATCCTTCCGGGACGTCAAGTTCCGCATCCAGAACCGCGTCATCCAGGATCTCGACCCGAAGCTCGACCTGTCGAACCAGGTCGAGGTCCGGCGGCAGATCGAAGAGATCTTCGGCAAGGTCATCGACGAGGAAGGCCTCGCGCTGACCCGTGCCGAGCGCGTGCGGATGCTCGAGCAGATCACCGACGAGATCATCGGTCTCGGCCCGCTCGAGCCGCTCCTCCGCGACGAGTCCATCCCAGAGGTCATGGTCAACGGGCCACGCCAGGTCTACATCGAACGATCGGGCAAGCTCGAGCTGACCAACGTCGTCTTCCAGAACGACGACCACGTCATGCGCATCATCGATCGGATCATCGCCCCGATCGGCCGCCGCGTTGACGAGTCGTCGCCGATGGTCGACGCCCGCCTAACGGACGGTTCCCGCGTGAACGCGATCATCCCCCCGCTGTCGCTCGTCGGGCCCGTCATCACGATCCGGAAGTTCTCGGCGTCCCCCTTCACCGTCGACGACCTGATCCGGTTCG
>JBJMMQ010000152.1:0-6436 GCA_045804705.1 Chloroflexota bacterium | reverse complement strand
GTTCGCGGTCTACGGCGAACGGGGAGTGATCGACATCCTGGCGTGGCATTCGGGGCGTCGAGCGCTGCTGGTGATCGAGCTCAAGACCGACATCGTCGACGTGAACGATCTCGTCGGGACGGTCGACCGAAAGCGACGGCTTGCTCGTGGGATCGCGCGGGAACGTGGTTGGGATCCTGGCTCCGTGTCGGTCTGGGTCCTCGTTGCGGCGGGCCGAACCAATCGAGCACGGATCGCGGCGCACGGAGCGATGCTTCGCGCGGCGTATCCCACGGACGGGCGAAGGATCAAACGATGGCTCCGCGATCCCGTTGGCCCGTGCTCCGCCCTGTCCACGTGGCACCAGTTGCATCCAGGGACCGTTAAGGCCGATCGCACACCGATTCGACGAGTTCGAGACCCTCGGAGACGGACTGCTCGGGCGTGAAGCCGGCCGCGATCCGAGGAACCGGACGCAGGGACTTGCTCGCACCGGCCATAACGGTCTCCGGATGCACATCCTGCCGCGCGCGCCGCCACGGACCCCGTCTCGACGGGGTTCGTGGCACCATCAAGGCATGACCACTCCGGAGCTGACGCACGGCTGCGCGCGATGCGGGGCGCAGGTCCCGCTCGACGTGGGGCTGTGCGAGCGATGCAACCCGATCGGCCTGCGCGACGTGTCGAGCTCGCAGGTCCACGGCATGGCCATCGCGGGCGCCATCGCGGGCATCGTCCTCCTCGCCATCGCCGGGCGGTTCTTCCTCGCCGGCGTCGGCCCGTTCGAGGCGACCATCGCCCAGGCCGTCCCGCAGGGTGATGGGCTCGCCGTCACGCTCGCTGTCACCAACAGCGGGAACGCAACGGGACAGACGACATGCCACCTCACCGACCCTGCGGACCGCTCGTCGGGCATGGGCGCATTCATGCTGACGCCACGGATCGACCCCGGCGCCACCCTCATGTTCACGGAGAAGGTGACCGCGCTCGGATCCAGCGTTCGTCCGCTCGACGTCGACTGCACCTCGCCGTGACGGCCGAGACCCAGGACGCGCATAGAGACGAGCTCGACTTCTCGCGGGACATCGCACGGAAGGCCGGCGCCGTCCTCATGGACCGCTACGAGCGGCTCGAGCAGATCGACTACAAGAGTGCGCGCGACGTCGTGACCGAAGCGGACCACCTGTCCGAGGCGCTGATCCTCGAAGCGATCCGGTCGCGCTACCCGGCCGACGCGATCCTTGCCGAGGAGACCGGGGAGCATCGGGCCAAGGCGGGCGAGGCGCCCACGTCGGGGCGCGGCCGGGTCTGGATCGTCGACCCTCTCGACGGCACCGTGAACTATGCCAACGGCATCCCGGTGTTCTGTGTCTCGATCGCCCTCGTCATCGATGGCGCCCCGGCGGTCGGGATCATCCTCGACCCGACCCGGGACGACGAGTTCGCGGCCACCGAGTCAGGTCCCGCGACCCTCAACGGACGCGCGATCCAGACGTCGGACAAGGACAAGCTCAGCGACTTCGTGATCTCGATGTCGCTCAACGGCCGCGCCGTCGCGACCCGCGCGCGCAACGTCCGCAAGGCGATCCGCATCCCCCGGACGATGGGGTCGGCGGCGCTCGCGCTCGCGTACGTGGCGAACGGTCGGTTCGATGCCTTCATCCAGCAGGGCGGGCTGTCCGCCTGGGACGTTGCGGCGGCAGGACTCATCGCTCAGCGGGGAGGCGCGACGGTCACGTCGATGGCCGGCGCGCCGTGGTTCGACGTCGGCCACTCGCCGCAGTCGATCGGCATCCTCGCCGCTCCGCCGGCCCACCACGCGACGCTGCTCGACCTCGTCCGCTAGTTTCCGGGAACCGAAACCGCTCGACGCGGCCCGTACCTTATGAGTGCGGCCAGATGCGCCGCGCCGATCCCCTGGAGGCCCGATGCGGCGGGACCTGGTCGAGCGGGCGATGGCGGGCGATCACGACGCGTTCTCGGAGTTGGCACGCGTCTCGATCGGCCGACTCTACGCCACGGCCCGCCTGATCCTCCGTGACGACGGACGCGCCGAGGACGCGACGCAGGAGGCGCTCGTCGCCGCCTGGCGCGACCTCTCGGCGTTGCGCGATCCCGACCGCTTCGATGCCTGGCTCCATCGCCTCCTCGTCCGCGCCTGCTATCGCGAGATCCGTCGCGGTCGGCACCGCTGGACGATCGAGGTCGACGTGGAGGGCCATGAGACCGTCGACGCCGATCCCGGCTTCGACATCGCCGACCGCGATCAGCTCGAACGTGGCTTCCGCCGCCTCGATGCCGACCAGCGGATGGTCCTCGTCCTGCACTACTACCTCGGCCTCTCGCTCGACGAAGCCGCTGATGCGCTGGGCGTCCCACCCGGGACGGTGAGGTCGCGTCTCAACCGGGCCACTCGAGCGATGCGGGCCGCACTGGACGCGGATGCGCGTCCCCCGATCCTGAATGAACGGCGGTCGACATGAACGAACGGACAGATCTCGATCGCCTCCTGACCTCCTGGCTGACTGCCGACGCGCCGATCCGCGAGCCAGAGCCGTTGCTCGGAGAGGTGCTCGCCCGCACCGCTCGCACCCGTCGCCGATCAGCCTGGCGGATCCCCGAAAGGTGGTTCCCCGTGTCCACGATCACCACGCGCGTCGAAGGCGCCTCGCAGTTCCCGTGGCGGACCGTCGGCGTCATCGCACTTCTCGTCCTTGCGCTCGCCGTCGGAGCGCTCCTCGTCGGCTCGCGCGCGAAACCCGTGCCCGCGCCGTTCGGACCAGCGCACAACGGCGCGCTGACGTTCTCGGTCAACGGGGACATCCGCGCCCTCGACTCGCCGACGGGGACGTCGCGCGCAGTCATCGACGGCGCGGCCTTCGACTCTGGCGCGCTGTTCTCGCCGGATGGCATCCGAATCGCCTTCGTGCGGGGCATCATGGAGTCAGCGGACGCCGAGCTGTGGGCCGCTGACGCCGATGGTTCGCATCAGCGACTCCTGGCGGCGACGCCTTACATCGGATGGGCGGAATGGTCGCCACAGGGCGATGCTGTCGCCGTCTCGCTCGATGCACAGCCGACGGTGATCCGGATGGTCCGCGCGGACGGGACCGGGTCGACCGACATCGAGACTGGGCTGGCGGCGGCAGTCAACCCGATCTTTCGCCCATCGGACGGACGCCAAGTCACGTTCCGGGGCAAGGCCACGGACGGAACCTGGGGCTTGTATATGATCGGTCGGGACGGGTCCGGACTACAGCGCCTCGACCTTGATCCTGGTTTCTCGACAGACGTCAACTATCCCGAGAACAGCGACTACTACTTCGATGGTCCGGCCTGGTCGCCCGACGGCACGCAGCTGATCTACTACACGCTCGAGCCCGCACTCGCCTCACTCGCGGGACCCGGCTTTCGGATCCATGTCGCGGACGTCAAACGAGACGGGGCGGTCAGTGCCGAGCGCATGCTCGAGTTCGAGGCGACTGCTGACGACGAATACGCGGCCGCCTGGCTCCCCGCCGGGGATCGAATCGTCTTCGAGACCATCGAGGGCGCCGTTCATCGGCTGATGGTCGCCGACCTCGCCCCGGGTTCTCACGCGCGCGACCTCCGCCTCAAGGACACCGAGGGGATCGGATTCATCGTGTCCCCGGACGGACGTGAGGTCATCTCGTCCACGAAGTTCGGCGGCAACGACCGCGTCATCGCGGCGACCGACCTCGAGACGCTGCAGACCGTACCGATCCCGGGCGCGAGTGACGATTGGTCATGGCAACGGACCGCCCCGTGATCTGACCGTTCAGCCCTCGGCGAGCCACCGATGGGGTCTCGATCGGAGACGGTCGAGGCCCCATTCCTCGCAGAACGCCTCCCATTCGGCGCGTGGCGCCCCGTCCCACCGGAGCTCGTCGGGGTCGTGCTGGCGGATCTGGACGCCGTCATCAGCGGAACGAAGCCGGGCGAGGTCGCGGTAGAGCATCGCCTCGGCCCAGTGGTCGCGGAGCGAGGCGGCGAGCGAGGCCGCACGCGTGCCACCGACCCCCGACACCTCCCAGGCGGACGCTCGTGCCGGCACATCGTCGAGATGGCCGTAGACGGCAAGCACGGCCGCAGCGCTCTTCGCCCCCCAGCCCGGGATCCCCGGATAGCCGTCGGACGAATCGCCGACGACTGCGAGCCAGTCGGGGATCGAGGTCGGCGCCACGCCCCATTTGGCTCGGACGCCAGCATCGTCATAGACGGTGTCGCGGCGTCGGTCCCACAACACGATGCGCTGATCGACGACGAGCTGGGCCATGTCCTTGTCGGGCGTGCACACGAGGATCCGCTCGACGGTCGCGTCGTCCGCGAACCGCCACGCGGCAGCGGCGATCGCGTCGTCCGCCTCGAATTCGACCATCGGCCACAGCGCGATGCCAAGCGCCTCGACGGCGGCCTCGGCGATCGGGAATTGCGCGAGCAGCTCGGGCGGCATCCCCGCGGACGACTTGTAGCCCGGGAACAGGTCGTTCCGAAAGGATTCGATCACCCGGTCCGTGGCGCACCCGACGTGCGTCGCACCTTGCTCGCGGAGGAGGAAGAGGAGTTGGTCGCACAGACCGGAGACACCCGAGAGCGGGATGCCGTCGCGCCCGAGGACGGGCGGTCGGGGAGCGAAATGCGCGCGGAACAGTTCGTATGTCGCGTCCACGAGGTGGAGCTGCACGGCCCGAGCGGTCCGTCAGTCGCCGATGGAACCCGTTTCGACGAGCTCCTTGAACCGACCGAGGTCGGCCTGGAAGATGGCCCCGAGCGTCGGTGTCATCGCGAGAGCACCCAGATGCGAAAGCAACGGGGGGATCAGCGTCTCCTCCCAACGAACGATCGTCGTGGTCCCGTCGGCGCCCTCCTCGAGGGTGATGACGCCGCGACCCGTGAACGTCCCGTCGTGGCTGATCGCGTAGCGGTGGGGTGGCTCGAACTCGGTGATCGTGACCGGGTCGGTCACAGTGATGCCGAACATCCGAACGTCCGCCTCGCACCGGGTCCCGACTCCGATCGGACCGTCGTCGAGGATCCGGATCGCCTTCATCTCGGTCATCCAGCGGGGCTGATCCTCCACCTCCGCCAGGGCGGCCCAGACGCGGTCGATCGGGGCGTCGATGACGACGAGCGAGCGGATCGGTTCGGGGTCGGCGCCTTTCGATTGGCCGGCGAGGATCCGGTCGATGGCGTACGAGATGCCGGCTCCGGCGATGGCCAGCCGGAGGGCGCCGCGGATCACCGCATCACCGCGCGCCATAGGGTGATGCCGGCCGACTCCATCTCGGCCAAGGCACGTTCCCCGTCACCGGGCTGGAGCTCGACCGCCGCGATCGCGTCGGTCAGCACCGCCGTGCGGAAACCGAGCGCTGCGGCATCGATCGCGGTCGACTTCACGCAGTAATCGGTGGCGAGACCGGTCACGACGACATCGTCGACGCCGGCATCGCGAAGGAGTGCCTCGAGCCCCGTCCCGAGGGTCTTGCCGGACACGGGGTCGCGCATCGTGAATCCCGAGTACCCGTCCTCGCCGTTCGCGCCCTTGCGTACCCGCGGCGCGTCGTCAGGGAGCGCCAGGTCCGGGTGGAGCGCCGCGCCCCACGTACCGGCGACGCAGTGGACAGGCCAGATCCCGCCGTCCTTCGCGAAGTGTGGCGTGACCGGCGGGTGCCAGTCCTGGGTCGCGACCACCATCGCGCCGTTCGCACGGGCCATCTCGACCTCATGGTTGATCGCGGGGATGACCCCGTCACCGCCCGCCACCGAGAGCCCACCAGTGGGGTCGGCGAAATCGTTCTGGACGTCGACGACGATCAGGGCGGCCCGAGGCCCGTAACGCTGCATGCGACGAGCCTATCGCAACGACCGGCGGCCCGACGTCCAGACCCTCCCAGCTGGGTCAGCCGATGAGCGCTGACCGCTCCTCGGCGGCGACCGGCGCGACGGTCTCGGGCGGGACCGGCGGCTCGACGTCGAGCAGATAGCCGATGCCCTGGAATGTCTTGATCCGCCCGGGCTCGCCGGGCTCCGAGCCGAGCTTCCTGCGCACGCGCGACACCCAGACCCGCAGGTACTGGAGGTCGTCGCGGTACTCCGGACCCCAGACCTTCGTCAGGAGCTCCGTGTGGAGGACGACCTTGCCGGCGTTCGCCGCGAGGTGCTGGAGGAGCAGCCACTCGGTGCGGGAGAGCTGGACCAGCTCGCCATTGCGGGTGACCATCCGTCGTTCGAGGTCGATCTCGACGTCGTCGAACTTCAGGATCCCGGATCCCGGTGACGCTCCTGACGACCGGCGCAACACCGCGCGGACGCGCGCCGCGAGCTCGTCCGGATGGAACGGCTTTGCGATGTAGTCATCGGCCCCGAGGTCGAGGCCCTTCGCCTTGTCGGCGGTCGAACCCTTGGCGGTCAGCAGGATCACCGCCACGGGGCGCCG
>JBJMMQ010000151.1:0-13848 GCA_045804705.1 Chloroflexota bacterium | reverse complement strand
GAAACGCTCCGGCTCGAGCGCCTTGAACGCCAGGTCCTCGAGCTCCCACTTCATCTGCCAGATGCCGAGCCGCTCGGCGAGCGGAGCGTAGATCTCCATCGTCTGGCGGGCGATCCGCTGCTGTTTCTCGACCGGCAGGGCGTGCAGCGTGCGCATGTTGTGGAGCCGGTCGGCGAGCTTGATGAGGACGACCCTGATGTCCTGGGCCATCGCCAGGAGCCTCTTTCGGATGTTCTCGGCCTGCTGCTGCTCGTGGCTGTGGGTCGAGAAGCGCGACAGCTTCGTCACGCCGTCGACGAGCTGGGCGACCTCGGGACCGAACCCCTCCTCGACGTCGGTCAGGCTGTATTCGGTGTCCTCGGGGACGTCGTGGAGGAGCGCCGCCTGGATCGCCGTCGTGTCGAGCCCAAGCTCGGCGAGGATCTGGGCCGATGCGATGGGGTGGATGACGTACGGAACGCCGCTGGCGCGCTTCTGGCCGTCGTGCGCAGAGACGGCGAGGTCGTACGCCCGGTCGACCGCTTCGAGATCCGCCCCGGGGTGCTCCTCGAGGATCGCGGCATGGAGGAGCGTCCGGAGAGCTTCCAGGTCGGGCCCTTTGCCGTGCCGTTCGGTGCCGACGACGGGCGCGCGTCGCGGTCCGCGACCCGCAGTCGCGTCCGCCTTCGTCCTGGTTCGAGGTGTCGTGCTTGCCATTCGTTCCAAGGATACGCTCAGCCGAAGCCGGCTCGGCGCAGCGCCTCCTCGGCCTCCGCCCGCTCGTCCCAGGCGATCGGACCGTCGGGACCGAGGATCGAACGCTCGTGGCCCTTTCCGGCGAGGAGGACGATGTCGCCTGGGCGCGCCCGCTCGAATGCGGCGTCGATGGCAGCGCGCCGATCGGCGATGACGAGCAGGTCGTGGTCTCGGCGCTTCCCGACGGCCTCCGCGCCGCGCGCGATCGCGTCGTTGATGGTCGCGCTGTCCTCGCCGCGCGGGTCCTCGTCGGTGACGACCACGATCCTTGCGCGCTCTCCGGCGATCCGACCCATCAGCGGCCGTTTCTGGGTGTCGCGCTCGCCGGCTGACCCGAAGACCGCGATGACCCCGCCGCCACCGGACGCGGCCAGCGGGGCCAGAAGATCGAGCACGGTCTGGAGCGCGACAGGGCTGTGGGCGAAGTCGACGACGACGCCGAACGGCTGACCCTGGTCGATCCGCTCCATCCGTCCCGGGACGACGGCGAGCGAAGCCAGGCCCTCGCGGACCTGTCCCGGGTCGAGACCGACAGCCTCGCCAAGGGCGACGACGGCGAGCGCGTTGTGGACGTTGAACCGTCCGACCAGCTGGAGGTCGAGCGTGGCCGGACCCGAGGGCGCGGTGTAGGCGACGCGCAGGCGGCGGCGGTCCTCCTCGATGCGTGTCGCGCGGACGTCGGCGGCCGCGTCGGTGCCGTAAGTGAGGATCTGCGCGCCCGCTTCCTGCGCCACTCCGATGAACGCGCCGGCCGAGGGATCGTCCGCGTTCACGATCCCCGTGGCGGGCCATGAGAGCGGCTTCTCGCGATGACGTGCCAGCAGCTCGAAGAGACGCAGCTTCGCGTCGCGGTACGCCTCCCACGTCCCGTGCAGCTCGAGATGCTCGTGCGTGAGGTTCGTCAGGATGGCGACGTCATAGGCGATGCCATCGACACGGTGAAGGGCGAGACCGTGCGACGTCGTCTCGATGACGGCCGCCGCATCGCCTGCCCGGACCATGGCCGCGACGGCACGCTGGAGAGCCGGTGCCTCCGGCGTCGTCGCGTGCTCGTCGTTCGGTTCCTGGACGCCTCCGATCCGCGTCGCGGCGGTGCCGGTCATCCCGGTCCGGATGCCTGCCGCCTCGAAAGCGGCCGTCGCCAGGAAGGACGTCGTCGTCTTGCCGTCCGTGCCTGTGATGCCGACGACCGCGAGTCGGTGGCTCGGGTCGCCGTACCACCAGGCCGCCGCCGTGGCGAGCGCGCGTCGCGTGTCCGCGACGACAAGCTGCGGGAGCGGCAGCTCGGGGATCGCCGTCTCGACGAGCGCAGCCGCCGCGCCGGCCCGAGCGGCCGCCTCGACGAACTCGTGGCCGTCGACATGGAGCCCGGGCACCGCGACGAACAGGATGCCCGGGCGAACCTCCCGTGAGTCGTGCGTGACGCCACGGATGGCAACGTCCGCAAGACCGGCGGGGCCGATCGCCTGGCCGTCGCGGCGGGCACCGAGCGCAGCGCCGCTGGAGCCCAGGCGTTCGATCAGGCCACGAAGTGCGGCCGGCGCGTCGGGCTCTGCCGCCGCAAGGAGGCGCTCGATCGACGTGTCGCTCATCGGCGCAGAAGCCGGGCCACCCGGCCGACCGCTCGCCCCGCTCGGTAGCCTCGTGCGTCGAAGACGCGTTCGTGCGCTCCGGTGAGCTCCAGCCACTGCCCGCCGAACGAGGCCTTGTGCTGGTAGAGACCGTACAGCGGGTCGCCCTCGGAGGGCTCTCCCCGGGCTCCCGGCACGTCCACGCCGCCGAGGTCCATCTCCGACGACTGCTCGCGGATCGCCAGCTCGATCGCCCGCCACCGGAGCAGGTGAAGCGCACCCGGGTGGGTCGTCCGGCTCTCGGCATGGTCCCCGGAGTGCACCGTCGAGAGGCGACCGCCGTGGCGATACAGGATGAGCCCCGCGAGCCGGTCGCCGCTCACGGAGTCGGCGCGCGCTTCGAGGTAGACGAGGTGACCTGCGTCGTGCGCGGCGCGCCACCATCTGACGAACCCGGCGCGCGGGCCGAACGAGAACTGCTTCCGCTCGCCGGTCTCGAGGAGCAGATCGTAGAAGCGATCGAATGCGCCGTCCGCGGGTTCGACCGGGGCGACGAAGCCGTCCCCTGCCCCACCCGCGTGGACGCGGAGGTCGTGGCGGACCACGACGACACCGGCCTTCTCCGCGCCGCGGATCCGTTGGCGGGTCGACTTGGAGATCGTGTCGAAGACGCCTTCCTCGTCCGCACCCGGGCCGAGCGGCAGAGAGATACGGTGGCGGGACGGCTGGATCTCCTCGATCGGATGGAATCCGCCGGCCTCGATGGTCGTGCGGAACGACCGATCCGCTGCGGGCACCTCGGGATCTGCGGCGACGACGTCCACGCCGTCTGCGGCCAGTGACTCCGCGACGGCGATCAGCCGCTGTCCCTGGGCCAGATCGTCCGCACCTTGGGCGACGGGACCGCGCGGCACGTAGGCGCTGCCACCCGGGACCAGCGCCCACGGTCGGACGAGTGCGAGCGTCCGCGAACCGTCGCGCCCGACCAGGAAGCGCGGCTGCCAGCCGCTCGCACGCCGGTGCTCGGCCCACGCCCGTGACTGATAGACGTGCCCGCCGGGGGCGTCGACCGTCACGGCATCCCAGTCGGCGAGCTCGGTGGCAGTCGCGTCGCGGATCTCGGTTCCGCCGGTCAATCGGCCGCTCCGTATGCCGCCGCGTTGCCGCCGTCTGGGACACCACCCCGACGCCGCGCCCAGCGGACGCGCGCCCGCTGCGCAAGGTCGTAGGTGCGACGGCCCGGACCGCTCAGGACGAGGTCCCACGCTCCGATGTAGCGAACCTCGCGCCCGCCGAAGCCCGTCTTGAAATGCGCGATCCCGCCCGTCGCGAGACCCCATAGGTCGTAGCTCGTGGCGCCTGCCTCGCGCGAGGAGCGGATCGCCTCCCACTTCAGGAGGTAGTTGGCGCGCGACTCCGCCCCGGCGGCCGTCATCCCGCCATACGGCTCGACGACGCGCGGGCCGCATCGAACGAGGAACAGCGTCGCCTGGGCGACGCCGTCGGGGCCTTCCGCGAAGAGGAGCCGCGCGTCGCCCGACGGCGAGAACGCGTCCCAGACATCGCGATACGCCGACTCCGCACGGATCAGAAAGCCGGCGCGGTCGGCCGTCTCGCGATAGATCCGATAGAACTCGCCGAGTCGCGACCCATCGGCGTCGACCACGGTCACGCCACCAGTCCGCGCCTTGTTGACGTACTGGCGCCACTTCTTGCGGAGTTCGCCCCAGAGCGCCTCCTCATCGGCGCGGAGGTCGATGATCCGGGTCGCGTTCGGCTGGATGGCAGGTGACGAACGCCAGCCTGCGCCGGCGAACGCGCGCCGGAGCGCTCCATCGGGGTCGAGGGGCCCATCGGCTTCGATCTCGGGGTCGATCCGGACGTGGCTGATCCGACCCGCCGAGGTCGGCAGTTCGCTCCGGACTGCATGGGTGAGAGCGGAGATCGTCTCGGCGTCCCACGTCGTTGCGACCGGACCCCGCGGGGCGTAGGCGAAGCCCCAGGGCATGGGTGCGGGCCGCCGGACGAGGATCTGCGCCCCGGCTCGATCGGTGTCGCCGACGCGATGCGCCGTCCAGCCATTGACGGCCTTCACCCGCGCCCACGCGCTCGTCTGGAGGTAGGACCCTGGATCGCTGGCAGCGACGAACCGGTCCCAGGCCGTGTCGTCGCTCACGACCTCACCGGGCGGCGGAGCAGGTCGGCCATGACCCCGACGATAGACGGCAGTTCGGGGATCCGCAACACGAACGAGACTCCCGCGTAGACCGCCGCGAACGCGACGCTGACGACGGCAGCCTCGACGAGCAGCACGATCCGCCCGGCGTCTGCGCCGAGCGCGCCGGCGACGGCCCCCAGCACGGGCAGCGACACGACGCCCGCCACGGCGCTGCCCACGAGCGCCTCGAGCCCGACCCGTCCGAGGCCGCCGACCTCGAAGTGCGGCAGCCGCCGGTAGAGGATGGCCAGCAGCGCCAGCGCCTCGAGCCACGCGGCGACGGCGATCGCGAGGGCGATGCCCGGCAGACCGAGGGGACCCACGAGGACGATCGCGAGGGTGCAATTGATGACGACGGCACCGACTGCCGCCGCGACCGGCGTGACGGTGTCCTGCCGCGCATAGAACGCTCGGGCGAGGACGGCGATCAGGGCGTGTGCGGTCAGGCCGATCGAGAACGCGACGAGCGTCACCGCGATGAGGTCGAGGTCGGCCTGCCGGATGCTGCCGCCACCGAACAGCGCGTCGACGACGGGCTGCCGGACGACCGCGGTGAGCACCGCGATGGGGACCATCACATAGATGAGCAGCCGAAGGGCGCGGGTCAGCAGCGCTGCGAATGAGGTCTCGTTGCCGATCGCCGCCTCGCGTGACAGCGTCGGGAGCACGACGATCCCGAGCGGGACGCCGATGATGCCGAGCGGGATCTGGAGCAGCGCGAATGCGAAGTTGAAGTCGGACACGGCCCCGTCGCCGAGGAGGCTCGCGAGCGCGGTCACGACGATGAAAGTGACCTGCGTGACACCGAGGCCGAGCGCCCGCGGCGCCATCAGCAGCAGCGCCTTGCGTGCCTGCGGGTCCTCCGCCTCGATCCGGGCGTCGTACCGGAAGCCCATCCGCGTGAGGGGCCGAAGCTGGACGAGGAGGTGTCCGAGCGAGCCGGCCACGACGGAAAGTGCGAGTCCCTCGACGCCAAGCCTCGGCCCGAGGATGAGCGCGCCACCGATGATCGCGAGGTTGTAGATGATCGGCGCGATGGCCGAGGCCGCGAACCGGCCGCCCGCGTTGAGGACGCTCGTCGCGACCGCCCCCATCGCGAGGAAGATCGGGCTCAGCAGCATGATCCGCGTCAGCTCGATGGTCTCGTCGAGCTTGGCGCCCTCGAACCCCGGCGTGATGATCGGCACGACGACCGGAGCGAGGACGAACAGCGCCGCGGCCAGCAGCAGCAGACCGACCAGCATGAGGTTGATGACGGTCGAGACGACCCGCCAGGCGCGCGCCCGCTCGTTCGTCGTGAACAGCTCCGACACGACCGGGATGAGCGCCGATGACAGGGCACCCGCCGCGACGAGCTGGAAGATGAGATCGGGGATCCGGAACGCCGCGAAGAACGCATCCAGCTCGGTCGACGGGAACGCATTGGCGATGACGATGACCCGGATGTAGCCGAGGACGCGTGAGACGAGGAACGCACTCGAGACGATGAGCCCGGCCCGGGCGAGCGAGCCGCCGACGCTCACGGGGCGGTGTCGCGCCGAGCCCGAGGGTGGGCCTCCCGATATGCAGCCTGGAGGCGCCCGGGCGAAACGTGCGTGTAGACCTGGGTCGTCGCCAGGTTCTCGTGGCCGAGCAGCTCCTGGACGACCCTGAGGTCGGCCCCGCCGTCGAGCAGGTGCGTCGCGAACGAGTGGCGGAGCGTATGGGGCGAGACGCCCGCGGGAAGACCGGCACGCGTGCACAGCCGGTCGAGCCGGTAGCGCAGGCCGCGGACGCCCAGCGGCCCACCGAGGTGGTTCAGGAAGATCTCGACCGGTGGCGCGTCCCGTGCGGGCTGGCGGCGCTCGAGGAGCACGGGCCGGCCGTCCTCGAGGTATGCGGTCAGGGCGGCACGGGCGGGTCGCCCGAGGAGGCCGATGCGCTGCTTGCGGCCTTTTCCGATCACCCGGATCTCGCCGCGGCGGAGATCGAGCGACGCGAGGTCGGCCGCGGCGAGCTCGCTGATCCGGAGGCCTGCGGCGTAGGCCGTCTCGACCAGCGCCCGATCGCGGAGCGCGAGTGCGACGTGGAGCGCCGCGCGTTCCGGATCCGTGCCGGGCGCGATGTCGTCGAGATCAGCGTCGACGACGGCGAGCATCGCCGAGACCTGTTCGACCTCGAGGACGCGCGGGAGTCGCCGCGGCAATCGGGGGGTCGCGATCGAGCCCCACGGGTCACCAGCTGCAAGCCCGTTCCGGGTCGCCCAGCGGTGGAACGAGCGGATCGCCGCGAGTCGCTGGGCGACGGTCGAACGCGCGCGCCCGTCTCCGAGGACGCCGAGGTAGGCGCGGAGGTCGGCGCGCGTCGGGGTCCGCCAGTCGGTGCCGCGTGCCGCCAGCCAGCCGAGATAGTCGCCGACGGCCGTGCGGTAGGCGCGCTGCGTGTGTGGCGATGTGTCTCGCGCGGCGAGCGATCGGAGGAACCGCGCGAGGTCCGGGTCGGTCGCGCTCGCGGCCGAGACCGCGCTCACGCGTCGGCGGCCGGCTCGACCGGGCGCGTTCGCCTCGTCGTGGAGCGTCCACCGGAACGGGCGCCTCCCCGCGCGCGACCACCGGTCTTCGAGGCTCCCCCACCCCGTCCCCCGCCGCGCGCCCGTGCCGGCCGCGCCAGCGCCTCGGGGTTCGCCGGTCCGCCCGGGTACTTCTCGCCCGGGACGACGTCGGCGGCACCAGCCTCGCTGGTCGACCCGCAGACGAGGCACATCGCGGTCTCGTCCTTCCGGGCGAGGGGGCCATCGTCTGTGTCGTGGAGGCCGCCGAGCGGCTCGTTGTTCGTGGTGAAGTCGCAGCGCGGATAGTTGGAGCACCCCCAGAAGACGTTCCCGGTCCGTCGCGCGCGACGCGGCACGAGATGGCCGTCCTTGTTCTTCGGGCAGATGACCTCGAACGGGAGCGGATCGGGCGGCGGCGGCCCGTCCTTCTTGATGTACTTGCACTCGGGGTATCGGGAGCAGCCGACGAACGGGCCGAATCGACCCGACTTGCTCACGAGCGTGCCCTGGCCGCACTCCGGGCAGACCTCGCCTGTCCCCTCCTGCGGGGGCGGCTCGTCACCGGGCAGAGGCCGCGTCTCCTTGTGCTCTGGATACTCGGAGCAGGCGAGGAACGGCCCGTTTCGACCGAGCTTGATGACCATCGGGTGGCCGAGCGAACAGACTTCATCCGTCGGCGGCGACGTCGGGCCGTCGGGGTCGAGTGCGATGTCCGCCGCGAGTTGGTCGTAGAAGGCACGCAGCAGAGGGACCCACGGCCGCTCGCCATTGGCGACCTCGTCGAGCTCCTCCTCCATCCGGGCCGTGAACTCCACGTCGACGTAGGCGCCGAAATGCTCGACGAGGAAGTCGGTCACGATCTCCGCGACGAGTTCCGGGTGAAGCCGTCGATCCTCGACGCGGACATAGCCCCGGTCGGTGATCGTCGATATCGTCGCCGCGTAGGTAGATGGCCGGCCGATCCCGTGCTCCTCGAGCGCCTTGATCAGGGTCGCCTCGGTGAAGCGGGGCGGTGGCTCGGTGAAGTGCTGGGTCGGGACGACGTCGGTCACGTCGGTGACGCTGCCCTCGGTCAGGACCGGCAGCCGGGCGCCGGCCTCGTCCTCTTCGTCGGCGGAGGCGTCGTCGCGACCCTCCGTGTAGACGATGGCGAAGCCGTCGAAAAGGACCTTCGTGGCCGAGGCGCGCAACTCGTAGCGGCCGTCGGCCAGCTCGATGGTCGTCGTCTCGAGCTCCTTCGGCGCCATCTGGGAGGCGAGGGCCCGCTGCCAGATCAGGCGATAGAGCCGGGCTTCATCCGATTTCAGCGACGCGGCCATGGTGTCCGGGTCGCGCAGGAAGCTCGTCGGGCGGATCGACTCGTGCGCCTCCTGGGCACCCTTCGACTTCGTCTTGTAGACCCGGCCCTTGGGCATCGTGTACTGGTCGCCGTAGCGCTGGCCGATGACGTCTCGCGCCTCGCCCATGGCGACGCCGGCGATCGCCGTCGAATCGGTCCGCATATACGTGATGAGCCCGACCTGACCCTGCGGGGTCTCGATGCCCTCGTACAGGCGCTGGGCGACGGACATCGTTCGCTTCGGGCTGAACCCGAGCCGGCGGCTGGCCTCCTGCTGGAGGGTCGAGGTCGTGAACGGCGCCGCCGGCGATCGCTTCTGCGTCCGCGTCCCGAGCTTGGTGACGACGGGATGGAGGTCACGGAGCGCGGCGGCGTGCTCGTCAGAGGTCGCCTCATCGGGGATGTCGAGCGCCTGGCCGTCGATCCGCACGAGCTCCGCAGCGAACGCCTCACCGGTCTGCGTGGCGAGGATCGCCTGGATCGTCCAGTACTCGCGAGCCGTGAAGGCCCGGATCTCGCGCTCGCGTTCGACCACGAGACGGACGGCCACCGACTGCACACGACCGGCAGAGAGGCCCCGCTGGACCTTCTTGCCGAGGAGCGGGCTGAGCGTGTAGCCCACGAGGCGGTCGACGATCCGGCGGGTCTGCTGCGCGTCGACGAGATCCATGTCGATCTGCCGCGGGTTCGCGAATGCGTCGCGGATCGCGGACTCGGTGATCTCGTTGAACGTCACCCGCTGCTGCTTGTCGCCCGCGACGTGGGCGGCCTCGGCGACGTGCCAGGCGATCGCCTCTCCCTCGCGGTCGAGGTCGGTGGCCAGGAAGACGGTGTCCGCCGACTTGGCGGCCTTGGTGATCTCGGTGACCTGCTTGCGCCGGTCCTCATTGATCACGTACTCCGGTTCGAAGTCGTGCTCGACGTCGACGCCGAACTTGCCCTTGCCCGGGTTCTCGGGCAGGTCGCGGACGTGGCCATATGAGGCCAGGACCCGGTAATCGGCGCCGAGATAGCGCTCGATGGTGCGGGCCTTGGCAGGCGATTCGACGATGACGAGGTTCTTGGGCACGGCCGGGAGTGTAGCACCGGGTCCTTACCACGCCCGTGGGCGGGATTCGGCTCAGGCCTCGCGGATCCGTCGCAGGAAGTCCTCGTCGATCTCGAGGTCGGGCTCGGGTTCGGGTTCCGGCGCCCTCGTTGGATCGCCGGCACGGGGACCGGTGTCGGCGGCGTCATCGTCGATCGTGGCCAGCGATGAGTCGGCGCCGGCGAGAGCGGCGGGCGGGATCTCGACGAACCGCACGTGGAGGTACGGGAAGAAGAAGACGGACTTCATGTCGTCGACGAAGACGGGCCGCTTGCCGTTCAGCTGACGGAGGTTCGTGCAGCGCAGGCCGACATCGCCCGGGGACGGCGCGTCGAACAGGTCGGCGATGAGCGGTTGCTCGTTGTTCATGTGGAGCACGACGTTGCGGATCACGACCCGACTGTGACCCGCCTGGGCGCGGACGTCAGCCGTCCGATGGTCCGGTCAGGGGTGGTAGAAGTCGATCACCAGGCGGACACGGCCGCCGGACACCCAGACGCCGATGCCGACGCGGTCGTACTTCGTGCTCATCAGGTTCGTGTAATGGCCGCCGCCGTAGGACTTCTCGCTCTGGTAGAACAGGTGGGTCGCGAGAACCGCCGCTCGGGCGCTACCGCTACGGCAGCCGATGTTCTCGGCCCAGGTGTAGTTGTCGTAGCCGGCGCGGCGGAGGCGATCCCCGGGGCTGCCGCCGATGAAGTGGCTGCAATCCGCGCCGATCGCCAGCCTCTTCGCGTACGGCCGCGAGACCTTCGAGCTGATGCCGGCATCGAGCTTGAGCGGCGCGACGTTCCGTCCTCCCGGACTGCTGCAGGTACCCGATGACGTGACCCAGCCACCTGTCCGGGTGCAGTTCATGAGTCCGAGATAGTAGGTCTCGACCCCTGCCCAGCTGCCGCCACCGACCGCGCCGCCGCCCGTCACGGAGACGGTCTTCGAGCCGCCCGAGGTCGTATCGGCGGCCGGCGCGCCAGCGCGGGCGGTCTTGAAGACGCCCTTTTCGACCGCCGTGAGATGCACACCGGCCGTGTTCCTTGCAACCGTCGAGACGCTCATCGTCACGCTCTTGCCCGCCGGCAGCGGCGCCGACGGAGTGAACACGAGGACGGTGTCGCGGTCTGCCCACTGGATCGTCCCGTGCACGGGCTTTCCGGCAGCCGTCACGGAGAATGCGCGGGCGGTGCTGCGGCGGTCCATCGCCTGTGTGAACCGGACCGAGAGGACGGACGACCGGCCGACACCAGACGCGTCGTCGCGGGGCCTGAAGCGCACGACGGTGGGCACGGTCGTCGTCCGGACCGCGAGGCTGATCGACTGGAGGGGAGCTCCGTCTGCGTCGCGGGCGCCGGCCACGATGAGCCGGTAGTCGACGTTGGGGAGGAGCGGTCGAAGAGGCTGGAAGGTGAATCGGGCCTGGGCGTCGGTCGGGCTGCTCGAGCGGACGACGCCCGGGGTCGGCGGGTCGAGGCGGATCGCCGTCTCGACCGATGCCGCATCGACGGGGCGGGCGAACGTGACGACGAAGCCCGTCGTGAGCGCGGCCCTCTGGCCGAGCATCTCGGTCGCGACGGCCGTGCCCGTCGTCTCGCCACGCGTGAAGAAGATCGCACGCGCGGGTCGTGCGAGCGGCTGGCCTGAGGCCGCGAGCGCGCCCGCCTCGACGGTGATCGTGTGCAGGACACCGGCTGCCCATCGGTCGCTCGGGCTGATAGTCAGGTTCGTGCCGTCAGCCGCCCACGCCAGGTCGACCGGTGTCTCGGGCTGGACCGCCAGCGATGACGCCACCGATGTCGCGTCCATCGGGACGCTGAAATGGATCGTGACGGGCTGGGTCAGCGCACTGTCGGTGGCGACCACGGTCGCGAACGCGGCCTCGGCCAGAGGCAGGATCGGTGTGCCGGCCGTTGCTGCTGTCGCGTCCGGCCGACCGGCCGATAGGGCGCCATATCCGAGGAGGACCGCCAGGCCGAACGCGACGCCGAACCGGGCACGGGACGAGCGACGCAACGGGGCGCTGAACCTAGCCGCGACGAAGATGAGGGCGGCCAGCAGCGCGGTGGCGGCCTGACGCAATAGACGCTCCTGCTCGTGGTCTGGGGACCCGTCGGGGGGCTTGGGTCCGGGTCGCCGTGGGGGCGGGCGACGTCGGTCAGGGTAGCACCCGACGGCAGACCGGGGCAAACCGCGCACCCCTGGGCAACCCCGTCAGGCCCGTGTCCGAGGGCGCTGCCGACGCCCCGGCGGGTCCGCACCGGCGAGCCCGGCGGCCGGCCGGTAGCGCCCGTGGATCCCGACGACGAGCCCGCGCGCCTCGAGCATCGTGAGCGCCGCCAGAACGGTGGCGACCGGCCATCCGCTGACCGCCACGAGCTCGTCGACCGTCGCCCGTCCATCGACGATCTCGCGTCCGAGCCGCCGCGCGACGGCGCCGAACTCGGCCAGCGTCGCCGCCACCTCGGGGCGAGCGCGGGGTTCGGCGAGTCGGTCGGCGAGTCCGAGATCCGCGATGAGCTGCGGGATCCCGGCGACGATGCGGGTGCTTCCCGGAAACTCGCGCAGGAACGCCAGGCAGCCGGCAGATGCCGGCTCGTCGATCGGCCCGGGGACGAGGTAGCAGTCGCGGCCCTGGTCGAGAGCCCACGACGCGGTGATGAGGGCGCCACTCCTGGCCGGGGCCTCGACGACGACGGTGGCATCGGCCAGGCCACTGATGACTCGGTTCCTGCGCGGGAACGTCCCGACGCTGGGCCGCGTGTCGGGTGACAGCTCGGACACGACGGCGCCTCCCGCCGCGACGATCGCATCGGCCAGGCGGGCATGGGCACGAGGATGGAGCACTGCGTGACCGGAGCCGATGACCGCGACCGTCGTCCCGTTCGCGTGGATGGCGGCGGAATGCGCCGCGCCATCGATCCCGACCGCGAGGCCCGACACGACGCTCGCGCCGACCTCCACAAGACTCGCCGCGATGCGGGCTGCCGTCGCCCGACCAGCGTTCGTCGCCCGGCGCGTTCCGACGATCGCGATCGCCGCGTCGGCACTCATGGCAGTGGGGTCGCCCAGGACGTACAGCAAGTGAGGGGGCATCTCGACTGCGCCAAGCCGTGCCGGGTAGGCAGGATCCTCGACGGTGACGACGGCAAGCCCGAGCTCACGGATCCGCGCGAGCGTGATCGGGGCTTCGTCTGCAGCCCTGGCGATCGCCGTTGCGAGCTCAGGTGCGAGCGCAGCGCGCGTCCTCCGACCCGACCTCTCGACATCGGCTGCAGCAGCCTCGACCATCCGGTCCACGCCGCCCGGCGACGACGCCTCGTCGAGGATCGCAATCCCGCTCCCGTAACGCTCGAGGAGGATCCCGAAACCGACCGGTCCGAGCCCGAAGACGCCGGCGAGCACGGCCCATGCATCACGCTCCGCCTGGATCGGTCCGTGCGCCGACGGTGAGCCGGCGGCTGGGGAGACCGGTCGTACCGCCCCCGTGTCGCTGCCGACCGGACCGGCCGTCCCGACGCCCAGCACCTCAGCGGACCTCGACAGCGGCGAGCCGCATGTCGGCCGAGCGGTACCACGCGGCCTCTGCCAGGTGCTCGTCGCGGACGGCGGCCGAGCCGGCGAGGTCCGCGATCGTGCGCGCAACCCGAAGGATCCGCTCGGTCCCCCGCCCGCTCGCGCGTTCCATCTCGGCCAGGTGGACGATGTGCCGCTCGGACGCTGTCCCGAGCCGGCACGCCTCGCGGAGGGCACGGCCGGTCAACCGGCCGTTGAGGAGACCCGCCTGACGTTCCAGTGCGATCCGTCGCGCGGCGTCGATCCGCGGCGCGACCATGGCGGATCCCTCCGGCTCGATCCCTCGCACGAGCAACGACGGAGCGACCCTCGGCATCGAGATCCAGATGTCGATCCTGTCGCGAAGCGGCCCCGAGATGCGCCGCTGGTAGCGCTCCGGGACGAGTGTCGGGCACGAGCAGGCGCGGTCCGACGAGCCGGCGAAGCCACACGGACACGGATTCATCGCGGCCACCAGCTGGAAACGTGCCGGGAACGTCGTCGCCCGACCGGCTCGGGAGATCGCGACGCGCCCAGCCTCGAGCGGCTGCCGCAGCGCTTCGAGCACGTCGCGATCGAACTCCGGGAGCTCATCGAGGAACAACACCCCCTGGTCGGCCCTGGTCACCTCGCCCGGCGATAGCTGGGGTCCGCCACCGACCATCGCCGCATACGACAACGTGTGGTGTGGAGCGCGGAGTGGCGGCCGGCGCCGAAGCTCGCGGATCGGGCCCTCGCCTGCCGCGGACGCGATCACTGTCGCGGCCAGCGCAGCACGTTCATCGAGCTGGGGCAGCAACCCGGGGATCGTCCGCGCAAGGA
>JBJMMQ010000150.1:0-31923 GCA_045804705.1 Chloroflexota bacterium | reverse complement strand
TAGGCCGCGTTCCATGCCGACGAGGCCGCGGTCAACATCCTGCCGGCGCATGTCTTCCCACGCGCCACCGAGCACATCCCCGAGATGGTCGCGCTCGCTGAAGGGCTCGATGACGCGGCTTTCGCCTACACGACGTCCGACGGCAACCTCTACTACGACGTCGGTCGTTTCCCGGGCTATGGCCAGCTCTCCGGTAACACCCTTGCCGACCTGCGCGCCGGCCATCGCGGCGAAGTGGAACCCGACAAGCGCGATCCGGCCGACTTTGCGCTCTGGAAGTCGGCCGGGCCGGGACGGCTCCTCAAATGGCCGACGGCACGCTGGGGCGAGGGCTTCCCCGGCTGGCACCTGGAGTGCTCGGCGATGGCCATGCGCTATCTCGGGCCTCGCTTCGACATCCATACCGGCGGCATCGACAACGTCTTCCCGCACCACGAGGACGAGATCGCCCAGACTGCCGCGGTCACCGGCGACATCCCGGCTCGGCACTGGGTCCACGGCGAGTTCCTGCTCATGGACGGACGGAAGATGGCGAAGTCCGCGGGCAATTTCATGCGGGTGACCGAGCTCGCCGAACGGGGCATCGACCCACTCGCATTCCGGTACCTCACGCTGACCTCCCGGTACTCACGGAAGCTCGAGTTCTCGGACCGCTCCGTAGCCGCCGCTGCGGCCGCCCTCGAGTCGCTCCGGGCCGGTCTACTGGCGCTCGGGCCGGCGTCGCTGGACGGCCCATGGGCCCCTCCCCCACCCGTCCGCGCCGGCGCGGCGGGCGATCGTCCGCGAGGCATCGCGACGGGCGTCGCTGGGCATGGCACGGACTCGTCTCGATCGATCGCCGTTCGCAACCGTGCGGACGCACCGGAGGCGCCGCTGACCGACCTTGGCCATGCGCTTCACGACCGCTTCGTCACGGCGATCGATGACGACCTCGACATGCCCGCCGCACTCGCGCTCCTGCGCGAGATCCTCCGGTCGCCGATCTCCGACGACGAGCGGCGCTGGCTCATCCTCGACGCCGACGCCGTCCTCGGTCTCGATCTCGACCGGGTCTGGGACGCGGCCGTCGCCGATGACGAGGCGGTGCCGTCCGAGGTCGCGGGACTTCTCGCCGAGCGTGATATGGCTAGGACCGCGCACGACTACGCCCGCGCCGATGCGATCCGTGATCGTCTGGCCGAGAGCGGGTGGGACGTGACGGACGGCGCTGATGGCAGTCGGCTCACCCGACGCGGTCAGGAGGCGACCGGCTAGCATCCGCGAGTGCGACGGCCTCCGATCCCGACCTTCCTGACGGATCTCGACAGCGAGCCCGGCGCCGTCCACACGCTGGTCGCGGCCAGTCTCGCGCTGCTCGCAGCCGGACTCGCGCCGCGCATCCTGTCGCCCGGTCTCGCATCGGTCCAGTCCGCCGTCCGCGAGCGCCCCGGCATCGAGGTCTTGCTCCTCCTCGTCTCGATCCTGACCGCCGGGATGCTCCTTGTCGGTGGGGTCCTGGGCGACGCGGATGGTCGCCGGCGGGTGATGCTTGTCGCGCTCGGCGGGCTTGTCGCGACGGGGATCGGCGGCCTCTTCGTTGGCGAAGGGCCGCTGTTCCTGATCGGACGCTGCGTGGACGTCACCTGCGCAAGCATCGTCCTGCCGATCGCGCTGGCCGGCGTCGCGACGACATACAAGGGCGTCGTCCGCGCGACGGCGATCGGCCTCGCCTATGGGGCATACGGAGCTGCGACCGCTGCTGGGCCCGTACTGCTGACCCTGTTCGGTCCCACGGGAACGCGAGCTCCGGCGTTCGCCGCGGCTGCCGGGGCCGCCGTGATCGCGTTCGTCTATGCCCGACGCTGGTGGGGCGACCTGCCGACTGCGGGGCCGACCCATCGGATCGAGGTCTTCATCACGGCTGTCTGGGCGTTCGGGATCGTCGTCTTCACGGCTGGCCTCATCGGCTTCCAGGGCCCCGACGCCGACGGGATCCGTCTCGGGCTCGTTCTCGGCGGGATCGCGCTGGTCGCCGTCGGTGGCCTCATCGAGCGGCGCCGGCGGATGAGCGGACGAGCCCGGATGCGGATCCAGCGTCGGCCCGTCGCGATCGCCCTGTTCGTCGGGTTCGTCATCGCCTACGCGCAGACGGCCGCGCTCTTCCAAGTGCCGGTCTATTTCCAGGTCGTCCTCGGGTACGGACCGATCCTGTCGGTCATCGCGACCATCCCGTTCATGGTCGCTCTGGCTGTCGCCGGCCCTGTCGCCGGCATCCTGCTCGCGCGGTTCCGGCCACGCACCCTGATCGTCGCGGGCATCCTGGCCGTGGGGCTCGGAAGCCTCGTCATCGCGGCCATCCTGCGACCAGACGCCGGCTACCTCGGGTTCGCCCTGTCGTTCGCGCTGATCGGGGCGGGCTTCGTCATCGCCACCACGGTCCGGACCGCGATCATCTTCGCCAGCGTCCCGCGCGGGCTGCCCGCGACCGCGGCGGCCCTCAACGAGGCGTCGGTCGCACTCGGCAGCAGGGCTGGCCTGGTCATCGTCACGGTCGTCGTGACCACGCTCGCCCTCGACAGCTATGCGGCCTCGCTCGTCGGACAACCACAGGCCACGATCAGCGGCTCGGTCGACGCGTTCCGGACGCTGCTGGCCGCGATCAACATGCCGGCCTACGGCGTCCTCGTCGGTGGGATCGGACCGAACGACGCGGCGGCCTATGCCTCGTCATACACGGATGCCGTCCGGACCGTGATGCTCAGCACCGGGATCCTGACGGTCCTGGCCGCCCCGATCGCCTGGTTCGCCATCGGGGACCGCGATCCGCTCGAGACGGTCTGGCAGATGGAAGACGAGCGCGAGACGGTTGTCGCTGCCGTCAGCGGCTGATGAGCAGGTCCCGCCGCGACCCGAATCGGTCGATGATCCGGTAGAAGTTGCGCTTGCTCTGCCGGTCGCGTTCGTCGGTGGGCAGGCTGGCGTATCCGCGGTGCTCGTGGCGGACCGCCGGCAGGTCGCCCAGGGCGACGGCGCGGCGCGGCCTCTCCCCTTCGCCTTCATCGCGAAGCACGAGGCTCCACCAGATGTCGAGGTTCCGGTAGAAGCGGAATCGTTCGTCGAGCGGGCCGCGCGCAGCTGCATCAGTCCTGCGGAACGCCTGCACGTAGCCCTCGATCGCGTCGACGTCACCCGGCGGGGCATCTTCGAACTTGCGCAGGTCACTCGAGACGATCCCCCAGGCTCCACTCACGGCGACCGTGGGATCGTCCAGCGCGGCGACGAGCGGCGTCACGACATCGCCGGTCGGCTCGACGCTCGTGTCGACGAGGACGATCGCCGGGCCGATCGAGCGACGCATGCCGATGTTCGTCGCCGCGGCGTGACCGAGCCGTTCGCTCGTCCAGACGACCTCGAGGGCGAGAGTGGACGAGTCGGGCTGTTCGAGAGCGTCGAGTGCGTCCGTCTGCTCGGGCGACGGACCGTCCGCGACGATGACGACCGAGGTCCCGTCGGGAGCATGGCGGCGGAGCCCGGCGAGGGTCCGGGCAAGGTCGCTCGGCCAGTCCGTCGCGATCAGCACGACCGTCGCCGGACCCTCCGCCGGGTCCTCGAATCGCGACGGCACGCTCCGGCTCGAGCCGTAGCGGATCCGATCGGCCTCGGCGACGTCGGGAGGCGCGGCGGGGGTCAACGCGAAGTCCGTTCCGCGATCGGCGATCTTCCAGCCCGCGGCCTCGATCTCGGTTCGCAGCCGATCCGCCTCCGTCCACGCGCCGGTCGCGCGTGCCGCGGCGCGGGCATGCGCTGCGGCCAGGACCTCGTCCGGGATGCGCTGCCGCGTCATCCCGCGACCAGCGTCCGGAGGGCGCTGATGACCTTCGGGTCCGTCCGCGTGTCGCCGCCCAGGGCAGGCAGGATCCGGTCTGCGTAGAGGCCGGCGAGGTGGAGGGGCAGAACCGTCGCCGCGTTCGCGAGTGCCGCCCGTCCCGTCTCGTCCGTGACGACCCCCGCGGTGAGCCACGGACCGAGATAGGCTCCGCCCGGATCGTCACCGATCGCGCCGTCCGCCAGGAGCGACGCGGCCGACAGGAATGGATGCGTGATCGACCCGTCGGACCAATCAAGGAACACCGGCCCCATATCGCCGAGGATGACTTCGTCGGCGGTCAGGTCGCCGTGCTCGAGGCTGTCGGGCACGCCGCTGTCCGCCAAGGCGTGGCAACACTCGATCAGCGCCGTCGCGCGCCGGCGAAGGTCCGCGACTTCCCGGGCTGATAGCCCGTCGGGCTGTCCCGTCATGAGCAGCCTGTCGTCGGCGAGGAGTCGTGGGACCGCGTCTGCGATCGCTCGGATCGGCACGGCCACGACGCCTGCGACCGCGAGCGCAGTGGGTTCGACGGAGAGGACGCGCTGGATCTCCGCGAGCCGCGAGAGGGTCGCGGTCCAGGCGTCGCCCCGATCCCGCAACGACTTCAGGAGTGCGCCCTCGACATGCTCCGTGATGATGCGCCCGGTCGCCGCATCCGCCGCGACCACGGGCGGGACGGACCCCGGATCGAGATCGGCAAGCAGCGTCGTGACGGCGATCTCGTGGGCGAAGATCTCCGGGACCTCCTTCGCCCAGAGTCGTCCACGGTCGGTATCGAAGCTGACGGTCAGCGCGCGCGCCCATGAGCGGACGACCGCCGGCCTGCTTCGTCGCCGGATCCCCACCTCCGCCAGCCGGTCATCGATCCAGATGGTCAGCTCGTCAAGAGGCTTCGCTCGCTCATCAGGCACCTCCCCACTCTAGCGAGTCAGGCGGAGGTGCTCGATCCGAGCCGCGCCGCGACCGCACGACGCTCGCGGCGGACGAGGATCCGCGCAAATGCCCACCAAGCGGCGAGCATGAGCACGCCGCCGCCGATCTCGAACAGGGCGAAGCCGACGCCCGTCAGCAGTGGGACGAATGCCAATGACCGGTCGACGGAGACGCCGATCATCCCTGCGATGACGAACATCCCGAGCCACGCGACGATCGCGGAGATCGCGTAGACCGGGCCCAGCGTCGGGAGACCGAAACCGTCTTCGAGCAGGTTCATGACGCCCGCGATGACGCACGCGCCCGCGACGACGACGATGGCCACCGACGTGTTGAGCCCCGGGGTGATCGAATCGCGAAGGATCAGCAGTCCCGCCGCCGTCAGCAGGAACGCCGCAGAGAAACCGATCACGGCCAGCCAGTCGAAGACGCTGACGGGGTCGACGAAGGCAGGATCGGCCAGCGCCTGGATCGATCTCATGCCCCAGACGGCGCCCGTCAGAACGAGGATCGCGACGCGAAGCTCAAGTGACCGACGACCGGCCACGGCTGGCGCGGCTACCCGAGGTGAGATCGGAGGAACGCGAGCGTCCGCTCGAACGCGAGCTCGGCGGCCTGCGGCTGATAGGCATCGCGCGAAGGCTCGGCGAACCAGTGGCCGGTACCGGGATACCGGTGGATGACGACGTCTCGCCCGGCCGACATGAGGACGCCTTCGAACTCCGACACCCACTCCGCGGTCTCATATGGGTCGTCCTCGGCGAAATGGCCGAGCACCGGGACCTTCGCCGCCTCGAGGACCGGTCCATCTGAGGTCCCGTAGTACAGGATCGACGCGACGACCTGATCACGCCGGGTCGGACTCCACATCGACCAGTACGCTCCGAACGAGAAGCCGAGCGCCGCGACCTTGCCTGCGGGTCCGATGGCATCGGTCAATCGGTCGAGGGAGGCGAGAACGATCTCGTCGATCGTAGCCTCATCGGCGGCGTGGGCAAGCTTTTCCGCTTCCTCGATCGTCGTCGCGGTCTCGCCGCCGAACATGTCGGGGGCGGCCACGTGGTACCCCTCGCCTGCGAGGCGATCCGCGTACGCGATGACGTCGTCGTTCAGGCCCCACCAGGGGTGGAGGACGAGTACGCCCCCGGTCGCGGTCGTCTCGTCGTCGGCGACATAGAGCCTGGCGGAAGCGTCACCGACGGTGACTGTCTCGATCGTCCCCACGTTCCACCTCGCTGCGTGGTTCGATTTTACGGCAGGGACCCCGACCGGTATGGAAAGGCCGGCGACCTGTGGGTCGCCGGCCTTCGTTCCTGTGATCCGGGTCGTGCCGGATCGAGCTGGATCAGTGGGTCTGCCGTGACCGTCGCATGCTGATCGACAGGAGGGCGATCAACGAAACGATCCCGAAGAGGATGAACGGGCGGGCGTCGAACCGATCCGGATCGGTCGCCGTCGCGGCGAAGTCAGTCGGAGGCGCGGTCGCACCAGGAGGTGCGGGCGTCGCGGGCGCGGCCGCGAGCTCGAAGTTCCAGGTATCGGACCCTTCGCCGATCGCCACCGTCACTGCGTCAACGAACGACGTCGTGACGGGGATCCCGCTTCCGATCCCGACTGTCAGACCGGCGATGTTCGCGTCCGGATAGTGCTCCTTGAACTCGGCCAAGGTGCAGAACGGAAACGTGTTGCAGAACGCGTCGCTATTGCTGGTCTGCCAGACGATCGATTCGCCATCGAAGGTTGTCGTCTGCCAAACGTCCGCATTCACCGTCGCGTTATAGGTCCGCTCGACGACGAGCGAGGTGAAACTTCCGGTTCCGTCTCGGAAGATTGCGAATTTGAGGGCGGCTGGCTCGGAGACGAGGTTGCTCGAGTCTCCCGTCGCGTACGTCATCCATGAACCGCCCGTGAGGTTGCTCAGCGGGGCGACGAGCGGCCGAGCGATGCCGACGGCATCGGTGGTCGCGGTCGTCGTCGCCAACTTGACGCTGTCAACGCCGGGGCCGGCGGCCGGACTGACGACGATCGCCGCTTTCAGCGTCCCGGTGTTGTCCGGGGACTGGATCCACCCTCCACCCGGGATCGCGGATACGGTCGTAGTGGCGGCAGCCACGAGACTCGGAACGGCAAGCGCGACGATCGCGACCACCACCCCTGCGCTGGCGGCGCGTGCACGCCAATGTGAACGATGATTGGGCATTCCGTTCTCCCTCCCTTTGCGCTGGACGCCAATTCTGCACGTGGTGTCAAGGCGATCCATTCGCGACGGACGGACCCACGAGGCCCAGGCCGGTGACCTGGGCCCCTTTTTCTCGCAACTTCGAGATCGCAACCGGAGCGCGTGGCCCGGCCGGTTCCTTCAGTCGCTGTGGCGTGATCGCCGCATGCTGATCGACAGCAGCGCGATCAACGAAATGACGCTGAAGAAGATGAACGGACGGGCGTCGAACCGCCCTGGCTCGGTCGCGACAGCGGTGAAGTCCGTCGGAGGCGCCGTGGCACCTGGAGGCGCGGTTGCCCCTGGAGGTGATGGCGTTGCGGGAGCGGCGGCGAGCTCGAAGTTCCACGTGTCGGTGACATCGTCGATCGTCAGTGATACGCCGTCGGTGTACGACGAGGTCGCCAGGGTCCCCGTCCCGACTGCGACCTGGAGACCGATCAACAAGGCATTCGGGTACTGCGTCTTGAACTCAGCCAACGTGCACGGCGTTGCCTGCACACAGAAGGCGCCTGTCTGGTTGGATTGCCACACGACGGATGTGCCCGACAGCGTCGTCGTCTGCCACGTGCCCGGCGTCACGGTCCCATTCCTGAATCGTTCGACCACGAGCGTGGTGAACTCGGACGCACCAAGCCGGTTCATCCCGAACTTCAGAGCGGCGGGTTCTGCCGTTGGGTTTCCCGTGTCCCCCGTGACGTAGGTCATCCAAGAGCCCGCGGTGACGTCGCTCAACGGTTGGACGATCGGCCGCCCGATGCCGACAAAATCAGTGTTCGCGGTCGTCGTCAATTTCACGCTGCTCGTGCCGAGCCCTGCAACTGGACTGGTTGCGATGACCGCCGTCCGACCAGCGGTGTTGTCAGGCGCCTGGATCCACCCGGCACCCGGAATCGCGCTCACGGTGATGTCAGCCGCAGCCACGAGACTCGGAACAGCGAGGGCGAGGATGCCGAGCACCACCCCTGCACTAGCGGCGCGCACGCGCCGATCAGAACGACGAGTAGCCATAGCGTTCCCCCTCCCTTGCGGTGGAGGCCCATTCTGCGCGGCGGTGTCAAGGCAGCTGGGTGCCGACCGGACGAATCACGAGGGCAAGGCGGCCACGCGGGCGCCGCTCGGCCACCCGGGTACGTCGAGGAGACTATCCCGACTCCTCGAGTCCGATGCCGATCCGCGCGGCCCGTGCGAGACGACCTGGCGCTCGTCGCAGCACCTCACGTTCGAGGGCTTCGAACGCCCCGCCACCGCCGACGTCATTCGGTGGCCCGGCACCGATCACAGCGACTCGTCCGTGCGCCCGTGAATTCCAGCTCGCGGAGCCATCCGAACGGCGTTCGAAGTGCAGATCCACCGTTCCGCGACCGACCCGGACGCGACGGATGGTCAGCTCCGGCAGCCAGGCCGGAAGTCGCGGTCGCACGACGGCCAACAGAGCCAGTGGTGCGAACGGATACAGCCCGAGCATGATCTGGACGATCTGGACGAGTGCGCTCGCCGACCACGCCTGCGGGCTGTTCGCGGTGGGATACGGGACCGGAGCCGGGACTTCGCTCGGACCATGTCCCGACAGGGCTTCGGGAAGCCGGTCGCCCTCGCATGCCGCAACCGCATCGAGGACGCCTTCGACCAACCGGTCGACGTGCTCGTCGAGCCCGTATCGCTTGAATCCGAGCGCGAACGTCGCCTGCTCGACCGGCCACATGGCACCGAGGTGGTAGGCGAACGGGTTGTACGAGGCATGCTCGGATGACAGCGACCGGATGCCCCAGCCATTGAACAGATCCGGCGCGAGAAGCCTGTCGGCAACGAGACGCGCACGGTCACGTGGGACGATCCCGGATCCGAGCGCATGTCCCGGGTTCGAGGCGATCGAACGGACCTGCTCGCGCCGACCGTCGAGGGCGAGTGCATAGAACCCCTCGTCCGCCATCCAG
This sequence comes from Chloroflexota bacterium, assembly GCA_045804705.1. Lineage (GTDB taxonomy): Bacteria > Chloroflexota > Limnocylindria > Limnocylindrales > CSP1-4 > SPCO01. The sequence continues at coordinate 22,988 of JBJMMQ010000150.1, read as the reverse complement.
AATGCCGCGTCCCACCGCTCGCGGAGGTCGGCGGCGCGCCCGAGGAACGCGTCCGCGCGGTCGTCCTCGAGGCCGATCAGGATCTCGGCCATCCGCTGGAGCGCGAGGTACTGGAACGCCTGCTCTTCGACGGTCGCGATCGACCCCTCGGAGATCGAACCATCGACATGCCGGATCGCCTCGTCCGAGTCCTTCCAGCCCTGGTTGCGGAGCCCACGGGGCGACCGACGTTGATAGGCGAGGAATCCGTCGCCGTCGCGGTCCCCGTACAGCCGCGACCACTCCATCGCGCGGACCGCGGTGTCGAGATGGCGCCGCAGCAGATCGTCGTCCCCGGTCCAGTGCCAGAGTTCGCTCAGTCCCAACAGGAACATCGCAGGCGTCGTCACCGACCCGTAGTAGGCATCCCTGGGGCTGATCCCGAGCTCGACGAGCGGTCCCTCCCGGAGCTCGTGGATGAGCTTGCCGGGCTCGGCATCGCGCCACGCGTCATCGGTCGTCGCCTGTGTCGCGGCGACCGCCTCGAGTGCCCCGCGGAGCGCTCGTGTCCCGAGCAACGCCGACTGCCAGCCGGCGGTGAGGATGTCTCTGCCGAAGAGACCCGTGAACATCGGCGCGCCGGCGTTGATCACCCATCCCGCCCCGTCGGTCGACCCCAGGAAGCGGCGCTCGAGCTCCCAGTTCCGCAGGTCGAAGAGGTCGTCCGAGGCCCTGTCGAATGGCCTTCGCAGCCGGTCGGCAGCATCGACCGTCGGTCGGACCCGACGCCAGGTCCTCCGCTGGCGCGATCGCGTGTCGTCATCCGCACGGGCCGGGCTCACCCACTCACCCGCGTCGAGAGCACCGAGCTCCCACGTCACCCGCCAGGACGCACGAGGATCGAGTCGGATGGAGAAGGTGAATCCGTCGTCGCCGACCTCTGCCGGCGAGCTCGCATCAAGAACCTCGATGCGCGTCGACCGTTCGAAGCGGCGGCCCTCGTGTTCGGCGAGATGATCGAATCGAACGACCGCTCGATCGGTCTCGACCGTGCGTGTCGTCGTACCTTCGACCTGGCGCTCGCGCCCAAGCTCGGCGATGTCACGGAAGTCGGCGTCGACCTCGATGCGGAGCGTCGTCTCGCAGGCGACCGCGGAATGATTGACGAGCGCGAGCTCCTCTCGAAGGGCTGGACCGACGCGTCGCCGCACGTGGATCTCGAGGGCGTCCTGGGGCAGCAACGGTCCGATGGCGTGCCCGCCGGGACGTCCCAGTCGCAGGACCGCGTCCCATCGATCGGTCTCGGGACGAGACGCGCCGACGAGCTCGGGCGAGCGGCCGTCGATGGTCAGGCGATAGCGCGAGAGGATCCGGGTGTCCCGGTAGAGCAAACCATGGCGCGGAGCCTCGATCGATCCGTCCGGGGCACAGCACAGGACGGTGTAGCCAGACAGCAGCGTCGTCGTCTCGGTCACACCTCGGTCTTCCGGCCCCGGGCTCCCTCAGCGACGCACTCGCCGGAGGGCAACGAGCGATGCGAGCAGCGCGCCCAGCGTAACGAGACGCTTCCGGATGGGATGGAGCTCGAACATGTCCGTGTAGACACTGTTCGGCTTGGCGCCATCACCGAAGTCGCCCGTCGTGGTACCCGGGCCGGTGCTGCTCTCGAAGAGGTTGTCGCGCCTGTCGTCAGGCCGATCCGCCTCCTGCTGGCGGAAGCCTCGCCCCCCTTGGAGCATGTACCGATCGAGGAGCGACGGACTCAGGCTCTGGGCCAGGGTGAGGAGCTTGCCCCACCCTCCCACGACGATCTCGCGGCCGCCGTGTTCCGCGGCATGGCAGATCGCGTCGGCGACGACGTGCGGCTCGTAGACCGGCGGGATCGGCATCGGCTTCACGCCGATCTTCGAGCGCGCCCAGTCGAACAACGGCGTGTTCGTCGAGGAGGGCAGGATGAGCACGACGTCGATGCCCGTCTTCTCGTGGGCGAGTTCGAGTCGCAGCGCCTCGCTAAAACCCGCGACGCCGTGCTTCGTGGCGACGTACGCGGATTGGAGCGGAACCGCGCGGTCGGACAGGGCCGACCCCACGTTCACGATCGTGCCGCCGCGGGGGCCCATCGCCGCGATGGCCACCTTCGACCCATACATCTGCCCGAGGAGGTTGACCCGAACGATGCGCTCCAGCTCGGCCGCCGACAGCTGCTCGACGGTGGCGTAGACGGCGACAGCTGCGTTGTTGACCCACGTATCGATCGCACCGAACCGTTCCAGGGCGCGACTCCCGATCCGCTCGACCTGGTCGAACTCGGCCACATCGGCGACCACCCACTCGGCTTCGCCGCCGTCTGCTTCGATCTCCGCCACGAGCCCCTGGAGCGCCGTGTCGTTCCTCGCCGACACGACGACGCGCGCTCCCCGACTGGCCATCTCGAGCGCGGTCGCCCGTCCGATGCCCTGGGAAGCCCCGGTGATGACGACGACCTGTTCCGCGAGGGGTTTCGACATGGTCGTGGCGAGGTCAGCGAGTGACGCCGGCGCCGGGTCGGCGTGTCGATGTCGAGGTCGTCGTCGTCAGGGAGCTCGGCGCGTCGAGGTTCGCGCCGTCGTCGACGCCGACGCGCATCCGGTAGACGAGCTCGCCGCCCAGCCATGCAGTGCCGAGGGCCATCCCGACCCCGACCAGACCAAGGAGGAACGGCAGAAGGTTCGGGGCGTACGAATGGTCGGATACGCGCAACAGCCAGCTCACGATGAACAGAAGGACGATCACGAAGTTGCCTGTGCCATGGACCAGGCCGATCCTCCTCGCGCGCGTGTCCTTCGGGATCGCCAGCCAGTCGATGAATCCGAAGACCGCGGCCGCGAGTCCGCCGATGATGCCGGCGGTGATGTCCCAGAAGGCGACATTCGCGAACGTCTCGTCGCCGCCGACCAGATAGATGATGTCGAAGACCACCGCCATCGCCAGAAGCCCGAGCGGCAGCACGATCAGCATCGGGTGGATGGGATGACCGAGCAGCTTCGTCCGACTTTCCATGGCGCGCCTCCCACTGGCGGCACGAGAAGGTCGACATTGCCGCCATCGTGAGAGTCAGCCTGTCGGGCTTGCACCCGCCACTTCAGGCATCGAGCGTCGTAACAACCTTGCGACAATCCACCCCGGAGTAGTGTGAGGCCCAGGTCGATGACCTGGGCCTGCCGTTGCCAAACGAGCTGGTCTCAGCGGAACGTCCAGTCCACTCCCGAAACGGCACGTCCCCTGGCGCGGCTCGCCAGACCCCAGCCGGTGATCCCCAGCTGAGTGGCGATGATCCGATGGGCGAGCGCATCGGGCTCGAACCAGCGACCGTCCAGAGCGTCCAGCCGCCGGAGCGAGTTCGTCACGCGTGCGAGCGCCGACGAGCCCCAGCGGAACACGGTGGTGTACCCGGCGCGATACAGGATCTGCGCCTCGATGACCCTGCCGGTGAGATTCTCGCGCGGATACGAGGTGTAGGTCGGCGGCCACCGATAGCCACCGCCACGCGCCATATCGAGCGGCATGATCCCGTCGAGGTTGTGGCCGTTTCGCGTGCAGGCGGAATTGATCGGGACGTACTTTGCGGTGTTGGGATAGCCGCACTCCCAGCTCATGTCGTGGACGGTCGGACGGAAGTACCAGCGGCCGTCATACACCCCGGACGTGAAGGAACGCATGGCCGCGGCACTCCTCGCGAGGTCCGTCGTGTCCCCAAGGTAGGCGGAGATGGCCGCACGCGCCGCGCCGCCGTAGGCACCCCAGTTGCCTGGATCGTGCGCATCGCCATTCGCGAGGGTGCGAAACGTGCCGTTGAACACTCGGTTGCGGAGAGCGCTGATCCACGATCGGAAAGACGAATCGAAGGTCGGGTCGAAACGGGACAGCTGGATCAGGTCCGCTGCGATCACGTATCCCGGCAGGTTCCGGCCCAACTGGAGCAGCCGGTTGTCCTGGAGCGAGCTGCTCCCCTCGGTGCCCTTGACCCGTTTGATCGCGTCTCGGACATGAGCACGCATCGTGTTCGAGCCCAACCGGAGGGCGACGAGGGCGGTCGCCATGGTATTGCGGCTGTGCGTCGAATCCTGGTCGATCAGGGTCGCGTTGCCAGGAACGGTCGCTTGGTTGGCGACGTTGAGAAGCGCGGTCCACGCCGGCCCGGAGGCCGGGAGCGATCTCACGTAGCTTCGGCTGACCCAGATGCCATCGGAAGCGGCGATGACGGGTGCCGTGCCCAGCGTCGCAGCGACGAGCAGGGCGACGAGGGGCAGGGCGTAACGCAGGCTGTGGGGCACGAGTAGATCCTCGTCCGGCGCCATCCGAGGGCGGTCGGGTGGGCGCCGGACGTAGGTGATCAGGTGACGGCCCGATCAGTCCGATCAGCGCGGCCCGGCGTGTCCTGGTGGGCTTTCCACCAACGAGATGACGGTCTGCGTCCTACCCTATCCCATGCTGTCAACGAGGCAAGTCGGACAATCGGGCGAGCCTCGGCATGACTTTCGATCCGGGCGAAAAGCAGGACCCCGGCAACGTTCGCCAGGGCGATCATGAACCAGAAATAGCGCTCATAGGAGAGATGCAGGAACAGGGCGGTTCCGAGGTAGGCGACGACGCTGAAGACGAACGCGAGACACAGTCGAGCGCCGAGCGCATCACGGCGTCGGAGCGCTGCTCGCCGGGCGCGGAGGAGCGTCAGGAGGGTGACAGCGCACACGCCCATCAATGCGGTGAGACCCACGACACCCGTGTCGGCGGCCGTCTCCAGGTAGAGGTTGTGGGCACGCCGGTCATCATCGAAATACCGCAGACCAAGCCGGTTGGCATAGAGCCGGGAGTAGTCGAGGTAGTAGATGCCGGGGCCGACGCCGAGGATGGGATGATCGAGGAACGTGCCGAGGGCCGCGAGATTCGACGTCGCTCGGCCGATGATCGCCCCGTCCGGGTCCGCCGCTTCGCCCGTCGCACCGACGAGGCCCTCGACACCGCGGAAGCTCTCGAGTCGATCGACGAACCCGGGCACTGCGGTCGCGCTGAGCACGACGAGGATCACGCCTCCCGCGAGGACCGTCCGCCAGCGGACGAACCCGGTCATCGCCATCAGCGGGACGAGGAGGACCATCACGACGATCGCGCCGCGGGAGAACGTCAGAACGATCGCGGCGAGGATTGCCGCGGTACAGGCGAGAGCCAGCCAGCGCGCGCCCCGACGAGGCTCCGAGGCCGCGAGATAGATCGCGAGAGGCAGGAGAACGAGCATCAGCTGGGCGTACCTGTTCGTCTCGCCGATCGGCCCCGCGAGACGCGGTCGATCCGCCGGCTGGCTCACTGCTGAGTCCTGGACGCGGATCGCCCCGACCTGCGTCTGTCCGAGGCCCAGGTACGTGTCGTCATAGGCGTGCCTCGCCTCCTGGTCGATCGACACGGCGCCGAGGAGGCCACCAGCGAGGACGACGACCCAGATGACCGCCCGGAGGTCGCCCCGGCTGCGCAGGCTGGACGTGACCAGGAGGTACAGGACGAGACCCTCCATGACGAAGACGCTGACCGTCGCCGCCGCGTCGCCGACGGCTGTGGAAGCCAGGGTCGAGAGGACGAGTGCCAGGCCATATGCGACGATCCAGGGCAAGGCCGGCGTCCCGACGAGGAGAGGCTTCCCACGCGCGGCGGCGGCGACGATCGGGATGAGGAGGATCGCCGACGCGGCCCCGGCAACGAGCGGCGGGACACCGTAGAAGCGGGCCCCGATCGCCGGGAGGTTGAGGATGAGGACCGCCGCAAAGACCGGCCCGCCGAGCGCGGGCCGTCGCATCACGACCAGCGCGGCGATCAGTCCGAGCACCGCGGCGAGGGGCCCGAGCCCGAGCCATGCGGCACTCGACGCGACGAGCAATGCGATGAGGCCAACAAGACCGACGCGCAACAGCACCGTGAGCCGGCCAGCCCCGCGAACATCTCGCGGCGCGCCCTGGGGCATGGAGCCCATCGGCAAGGGCTGCGCGGACCCCATCGCGCTCATCGTGTCAGCACGGGCCGATCGTCGACGTACCGTCGGACCGGATCTGTATCGCGCCCGGTCTTCGTCGCCGCATCCGCGCGGACCGGGATGACGCGCAGGTTGTACCGAAGTCGATACCGCAGGTAGCGCGCCAGCGTCGGCCAGTCGAAGGTGTACATCCGACCGGAGGTGCGGACCGCCAACCGGGGATCGCCGTCGTGCTTGACCTCGTGGCCACCGCGGGCGAGGACGGGGCCGACGTTCATGTCGTCAGCAAGCAGGCCCTCGTCGTAGGCGTCGAGCATCGCCTGGCGTCGAGCCGCGTATGCACTGCCGCGAAGGGTGGGGATCCGCAGGATCGTCCGTTTGATCCATCGACTCGCGTGGTGGATCGCGACAGCCACGTCCGCGACGAAGCCCCGCGGAACGCTATGGAAGAGCACCGGTCCGTAGGCGGCGCGCACACGGTCGGGTCGGTCGGTCAATGTGGTCACGTACCAGTCGATCAGGCTCGTCGGGTACGGGACGCGGACATCGGAATCGAAGTTGATGGCGACGTCCGTGGCAGCGGCGCGAAGTCCCGGGATGCGGGCTGTGAATGACACCGCTTCGCCTGGACGCCTGACGGATGGGACCGCCACGACGGTGGCACCGGTCCTCTCGATCGACGTCCGTGCCTCGGGCTCCTCGTCCGGCTCGTAGTTGTTGAGGACCACGATGCATTCCAGCCGGTTGCCGCCGCGGTACCGCGCCAGATCCGTCAGCAGGGCCATCAGGTGACCCACGTCCGCCTGGGCGTTGACGGGGATGACGACCGACGCGTCGGGCCCCCCGGTCCCGCGGATCCGCGCGAGCTCCGACGGCAGGGCGGCCAGCACCGCGGCGCTGGGCGGTGTGGGCCGAGCGTGGATGGCACGGAGGACGGTCATCGTCGCGGCTCCCAGTGCGTGACGGAGTCGCCCGCGAGCACACGGAGGCTGGCGATGAGCGACGCGATCGAGACGAGGGCCCCGAACGCGGGAAGGGCGAACGCCGGGTGTCGCGCGATGGGCCGATCGCCGAGGCGCAGACCGACGAGTCCGAGGCTCCATCCGACGGCCTGGGCGGCAGCGAACAGCGCATATCCACGTCCCGCTGTCACGAGCGACGCACTTGCGATCCCGGCGACGACAAGCGGATAGACGGCGAGACGGCGGAACAGCTTGTGGGTCGCCAATTGCACGCTGTAGAAGCCATGCCGTCGAACGTCAAGGAGTGCCCTGCGCGCGACGACCGCACGCAGTCCCCTGGTCAGGATGCGAACCTTTCGGTCGAACTCGCCACCGGCACTCCTCGCGACGGGCTCCCACGCGACGGCACCCGGCGCGAAGACGAGACGGCGTCCCGCGGCGATGACGCCGGTCGAGATGTAGAAATCGTCCGTCACATCGGGTCGGATCCCATCGATCAGCTCGCGACGCACTGCATAGATCGCGCCGGTCGCCGAGATGACGTCACCCGCTGCACTCTCTGCCCGCTTCAGCTGCCGGTCGATGTCCCAGTACCGTCGCTCGCCTCCGTCGGCCCATCCCCCACCGGCGGCTCCTTCGCGGGCGCTCGCGATGTCGCGGTCCCGTCGGTCCGCGGCCACGCCCTCGGTCAGATACCGCTGATCACCGGCGACTCCGCCGACCGCGGGATCGGCGAACGGTGCGACGAGCGCGCGAAGTGCCGTGGGCTCCCACATCGAGTTGGCGTCGGTGAAAGCCAGGATCTCGTTCGACGACGCATCGATCGCCCTCTGGAGCGCCGCCGCCTTGCCCAGGCGGGGCAGGTCGAGCACGTGGATCCGTGGGTCCTGGACGGATCGCGCGAGGTCGACCGTGGCGTCCGTCGAGCCGTCCGACGCGACCACGATCTCGAGCCTGTCGTTCGGGTAGTCCAACGCCCGAAGGTCCTGCAGCCGATCGACGATCGAGCTCGCCTCGTCGTGTGCGGCGAGGACCACGCTGACGGGCGGTGTGATGTCGGCGACCTTGTAGGGCGCCGGCCGGAGCCGGCCGCGAACGAGGATGACGCCGGGTAGGACGATGTGGATGAGACCGAGGATCGCCACCGATCCCCACAGCAGCCAGCGACGGATCATGACCGATCGCGGGAGACCGGCGCGATGCCGGATGGATTCCCGATGGGCGCCGGCAAGCTTCCACTTGCGCGAAGTGACGCTTCCGCTCCGCGCTCGGGATCGAGCTGCTTCGCAGCGATCGTCTCTCGGAAGGATGCTGCAAGGCGCGCCGCATTGCGCTCGAGGTCGAAGCTCTCGATCACCCGCGCGCGGCCCGCCCGGCCCCACGCTCTGCCGATCGCCGGATCTTCTGCCAGGCGACGAAGCGCGGCGGCCAGCGCGGATGGATCGCCGGGCGGGACGAGCCCTCCGGTGACCCCGTCGACGACGAGCTCGGGGATCCCGGACAGGCGACTGGCGATCACGGGCAGCCCGCTCGCCATCGCCTCCATGAGCACCACCGGGATGCCCTCGCGCTTGCCCGCCTTCGTCGGGACGCTCGGCGCGACGAGAACGTCGACATCGTGGTGGAGCCGCGAGATCGCAGACCGATCGAGGGCGCCAAGGAGCTCGACGCGGTCGCTCAGTCCGGCGGAATGGATCCGGTTCGCGAGGTCGCCCCGCAGGGGACCGTCCCCCACGATCCGGACGTGCACGTCCACGCCTTCGGCGACAAGCGAACGGCACGCGTCGATCAGGACGGCGTGGCCCTTGAGGGGTGTGAGCGACCCGACTTGGAGGATCTCGAGGGCGTGTGCCCGCGTCCGCACGGTCTGGTCCTCGGGAGGCTGGAAAACGGACGTATCCACCCCGCAATGGATGACACGCATCTTGTCGGCGAACGTACCGCCCGTGACGTCAGCGAGGAGACCGAGGTGGTCCTCGGCGATCGGGACGACGAATGCCGCCTCCGCGATCTTCGAGCGGAGCATGTGCTGGTCGACGTGGATATCGAATGCGTGCGCCGTGAAGCTGTACGGGATCCCGGTCACGCGGTGGACGACGAACGCGACCGTCGTCGGGTGGTTCGCGAAATGCGCGTGGATGTGCTGGATGCCGCGCCGCTCGAACTCGTCGGCCAGCTGAAGTGCGCGCCCGAACGTGGCGAGTCCGCCGAAGAGGTGGTTCCGGCTCCCGAGGTTCTCGCTGATGATCGTCGCGAGGGCGCGGAGGACCCGCCGCGGTCGCCTGACGAGCATCGCGACGCTTCGGCGGATGACGTCGGCGGACACGAGAGGCCCGAAATGCGCCTCGCGGACCAGCTCGACGGCCTCGGGATGGACGACAGCTGTCTTCTCGTGCCACAGCGGATAGAGCTGGACGTCCACGCCTTCCCGTCGGACGGCGAGGATCTCGAAGAGCACGAACGTTTCGGTGACCTTCGGAAACCGCGAGACGACATAGGCGATGGGCCCTGCCCCTCGCTCCGTGTCGTGTCCTGTCCCGGTCGTCGCAGCCGACGACACCGTCAACCTCCGTCCGTCTGCCGGGAGGTCGAGACGCTCCCAGGGACTCCTCCGCGGGGACCCCGCCTGCGACGCGGCTCGGGTGTCTCGGCACCCACATCGTCAGCCGCCGGTCCGGGGAGGGACCGCGGCTCCTGACCGCCCCGGGACCGCAGCTCCTTGCCGCTCGGAGAGCCCGCGGCAAAAGCATCGACCGGTGCCGGCACCTCTCCACCCAGGACATCCATCACCGTCGCCCGATGGCCCGCTCCGAAGCCAAGGACGACGAGGCCGACGAGGGGCGCGCCGGCGATGCGGACCGCCTCACTCGCATCGGACAGGGACCGTCGATCCGTCCGCCCATCGCGAACGACGAGGAGCGTGATGTCGGCGAGGCCGGCCCATCGAAGTGCTGCAGTCGAGCCATCGGCCGCACCGCCGTCGATGACGACGACGCGACGACCCCCGCCCGCCGCCCGCGCGAGGACCTCCGCTGGCTGTTCCCCGGGCCGCGCGACCGAGGTGACGACGACACCGGGGACGTCGCTGATCGGCGTGCCGGCTTCGGGCTGGTTCGTGACGGGTACGAGGAGCTGCCCGCCGGGCGCATGGATGGCGGCATGATCCGCGGAGACGATCGTCACGACCTGTCCGGTGGCGGCGATGGCACGCGCGAGATCGAGCGCGAACTCGCCCGTTCCCTCCTTGGGTTTCGGGGCGGCCACGAGGATCGACGAGATGTCGTCGCGAGCGAGGAGTCGAGCGGCCGCCAGGCCGTAGCCCGGATCCATCGGCGGCAGACTCCCTTCCGTGACGGCGTTTCGGCCTGGCCCGCGTGCGTCCCGGATGTGCGCCACCACCGGCGCGTCGGTCACCCGCTCGGCTTCATCGACGGAACGGACGGACGGGGAGAGCGATTCGATCACGAAGGCGACGACACCAGCGGCGAGCAGACCGGCGGCGGCGGCAAGAAGGACAAGGAGCGAGACGTTCGGGGCGGCCGGCGTCGTGCTTGCGGTGGCTGGATCGATGACGCGCAGCTCGCCTTCGGGTCGTGTGACGTCCTGAACGGCCAGAGCGACCATCTGATCCGCGACACCCTGCGCAGCGGTCGCCGCGTCCTTCGCGTTCCCGAGCTCGGCACGGATGCTGATGATCCGCGTCGTGTCATTCCCCGTCGCGCGGATCGCCGGCTCATTCGAGCCCGGACGAAGGTCGAGGCCGGTCTTCGCTTCGACCTGGCGGATGACCGCGGGACTCTCGGCGAGCGCAGAGAACGTCGGCACCAGCTCCTGTGATGCGCGGAGCGTCTCGTTGTCCGTGTTGAACGGGCCAACGAGCATCGTCGCGGTGGCGGCGTACGTCGGCGGGATACGGCTCGCGAGGAGGAATCCGACGATCGCCGCGCTCCACGCGGCGACCAACAGCGTCCACCACCAACGGCGGATCAATGGCAAGACTGGAACGATGTCCACGGCTACTCCTCGGCAGGCCAAGGCCCGCTCGACGGCACGACGCCGTGACAAGGGATGACCGGCGCTGGGAACGCCAACGGTATCGACTGAGACGTGGCGTCCCGGCCGCCCACCCCCCGCCGATTCCTTGCGGATGCATTGCTGTCGCCGAGGAGCGCGGGGCGGGAGATGTGACATTGCGATGCATTCGCAATCGATCGACGCCCGTCCATTCCCTTGCGCACGCGCGGCACGGCTAGCGTGCAGGGATGCTCCTCGCCAGACGAGCGGCGCGGCGACTCGCACGCGACGTCGCTCGGGTCGTGCCGCCCTTCGCCTCGGAGCGGCTCCACGTCGCCCAGGACGCTCTCGAAGGGGTGGTCCCAGTCACCGCCCGATGGATGACGGTCAGCGATGAACCACGACTCCCGTTCGTGGCCGCCGTCGATCCGGACGAAGTCGCGGATGGGTCACCCGCCTCCTTCATCGTGAAGGTCGCGACGGATCCTGTCGGGATCCAGCGGCTGGTGGCGGAAGCGTCCGTCCTCGAAGGACTGGCCGCCGACGACCGATTGGGTGACTGGCGAGCGCTCGTCCCGACACTCGTCATGTCCCGGGCCTTGCCCGATCGGCACCTGACCGTCCAGCAGCGGCTGCCCGGGCGACCACTGCACCTTGATGACGGCTCATGGGAGCACCGGCGACTCGACGTTGCCGCTGCCCTCGATGCGATCGCACCCATGCACGTCGCGACCGCGCGATCCACGACCGCAGAGCAGCCGTTCGCCGCGGCCATCGACGTACCACTCGATCGGGTGGCTCGTGCGGTCACCGGCAGGACGCTCGGGGGACGGCCGATGGACGATGCGATCCGGCGCCTTCGCGACCACCTGGCGAACGCACTCCTGCGCCGCCCGATGGTCGTCAGTCGGGTCCATCGCGACTACTGGCCGGGCAACATCCTCGTCCGTCCGGCGAGCAACGTGGTCGAAGGCATCGTCGACTGGGAGGCGGCGACCGTCGAGGGATCGCCCGTCATCGACACCGTCGGGATGTGGGTCGCGGCTCGACGACGCGCGGCCCGGCGCTCGACCGGCGAGCAGGCGGCGGCTCTTCTCACGGATCCGGGAGAGCCGATCCTGGCCGACGTCACCATCGCCGCAGGGGCCGCGGGACTTGATGTGTCGACGGCTGTCCTCCTCGCCTGGCTCGCGGCGATCGACGGGAGCCTGACTCGATACCCATGGCTCGCGGCCGGCACGTGGATCGACCGCAACATCGCCCCGGTCGTCGAGGCAAGCCCGTGACCGACGACCGGTCGTTGCGGATCCTCGTCATCGACCGGATGCCACCGATCTCCCTCCAGCAAGGCAACAGCCTGATCGGCCGTCACGTCTTTTCGCGACTGGGCAAGCACGAGCTCACGCTCGTGGCTCCCGTGACGGCCGACGAACGGACCTCGGCTGCCGCCGAGCTGCGATCCGTCTTCGATGCCGTCCATCTGGTCGACGTGCCGCGCATACCGACCGCCCACGGCGGCTGGCTCCACGCCTCGCTACCCGGCGCCCGCGCCATCGGCTGGCCCCGAGCATTCCGGACGGCCGTCGACCGGGCCGCAGGGACGGCCGGATTCGATATCGTCCATGTCCGCCAGCTGCCGATGGCCCCGTTCGGTCGCGACGTCTCCGCCCGTGGTCGGCTCCTTGAACTCGTGGATTCCGAGACGTTGGCGACATCCCGGGACCGCCGGACCGGGTTGCGCATCGCCGCACGTCGACGCCTGGCCCCGACGATCGAACGACGCGCGATGGCCGGCTACGACGTGGTCACGACGGTCGCCGAGGCGGATGCCAGCGTCCTCCGCACCCTCGTCGGCGGCACGGCCCGGGTCGACGTGATGCCGAACGGCGTCGATGCGGCGACCTTCGCGCCGATCCCCGTGGAGACGGCGCCGACCGGCCTTGTGTTCGTCGGCGCGATGTCCTTCCCGCCGAATGTCGCCGCGGTGACCTGGTTCGCTGAACAGGTCTTCCCACGGGTACGTGCCCTTCGACCCACGACGACTTTCGCGATCGTCGGCAGGGATCCGGCGCCGGCGGTCTCGGCCCTGGCGTCGCTGCCAGGCGTCGTCGTCACAGGTGCCGTCGCCGATGTCCGACCGTGGCTGGCCCAGGCAGCCGTCGTCGTGTGCCCGATGGTCAGCGGGAGTGGGATCAAGAACAAGGTCCTCGAGGCGATGGCGATGGCGCGGCCGGTCGTGGCGACGAGTCTCGCGGTCGATGGACTCGGCGTCTCCCCGGGCATCCACGTCGAGCTCGCCGACGACTCCCAAGCGATGACGACGACGATCGTGAGGCTGCTCGACGACGCCGAGGGTCGCGCCTCGATCGGCTCAGCCGCGCGGGCATTCGTTCGGGGGTCGTATTCGTGGGAGGCCTGTGCCGAGCGCTACGAGGCGCTCTACGAGGAGCTCGCCGGCCCCCGCTCGCCGGACGCGGTCGTCACGCCCGGCACTGCTCGAGGAGAGGCGCACCTCACGCGCTGAACAGCACCCTCGCGAACGGCAGGCGGCGGACTTCGGGAAAGACGGACGCGATGCGCAGGTACGGCCGGGCCGTCACCCAGACGGCGAGCCCGGCGACGGCTGCCACGCCGGCGCTCACCGACCACCCGATGAGGTCCTGCCCCGTGACCGACGACACGACGAAGGTCGCCAGAGCGGCGACGACAAGGGTCCCGTACAGGCGTCGTTCGCGCGATCGCATGGCCCCGACCGATGTTCGACCCAATGCCAGCTGCTTCCCGACGTTGTGGATGACCAGCGTGCCGGTCGTCGCGATCGCCGCGCCGAGGGGTCCCAGGGGCGGCACGAGCAGCAGGTTGAGTCCGATGTTCACGCCCGCGGCGGCGAGATTGATCAGCACGAGGGTCCGCATCCGCCCGAGGATCCTCACCGTCAGGCCATTGAAGCCGAGAGCGGCGTTGACGTAGTAGCCGACACACAGGATGACGAGCAGTGGCGCCGAGCTGGCATATCCCTGGCCGAACAGGAGGACCGTGAGCGGGAGGGCCAGGGCGATCACTCCCAGCAGGAAGGGGAAGGTGATCACAGCGACCCAGATCGCCGTTTGCCAGTACAGGTCTGCGACAGCCCGGTCCTCTCCCCTCTCGTGAAGCCTTGCCAGAAGCGGCGTGTACAGCGGCGTGAATGCGGTCATGACGAGGAGGTTCAACGTCGCGATCGGGACAACGGCGCGGATGGCCGCGACGGCATCAGGACCGTGGCTGTTGAGAAGGAAGATCGCGTCGGACGAGTTGATGAGCACGTACAACGCATCGGTCGTCAACAGCGGTAGCGCAAAGACCAGCATCGATCCGAGCGGCCATCCGATCGAGCGTTCGCGAACGGCGTGACCGACGCCTCGAGTCGCGAGGGCGCTCGCCGCGAGGGAGAAGGAGAGGGCCAGGCCGAGGGCCGCCGCGACCACGTACCCCACTGCCACGAATGTCGCGTCCGCGTCGCGAAGGACGAGGAGCCCGACGACGACGAGGTTGAGAACCGGCGCAAGGACGTTCCGTCGCAGGAAGATCGCCCGCGGCTTGGCGAAGGTCGCAAGGATGCCCAGCTGGACCTCCTCGAGCGCGCGGATCGGAGCGAGGAAGATGAGGATGCTCAGCAGGGCTGCCGCCTCGACCTGGCCCTGGCCGAGGAGGCGGATGCCGATGGCCTGGGCGAGCGCGACGACGACCACGCCGAGAGCAAGGATCGAGCCGATGCTCAGGAGGACGGTGCCGAGCAGCTTCGGATGGTCCGAACGCTCGTCGTACATCGCCAGGAACCGCGGCACGGCCCGGTCCATCCCGAGGGTGATCGCGAGCTGGACGAGGCTGACGACCGAGAGCGCGTAAGCGAATGCCCCGAAATCCGTGCGGCCGAGGTACCGGACGAGGAGCACCTGGACGACCATGTTGGCCACGACGGAGATGAGCCGGCCGACGAACAGCAACGACGAGCCGCGGATGTGCTTCCGGGCGGCGTCATCGGCCCCGACGTCAGGCACGCGTCGACAACCACGTCCAGAGGACGCTCTGGGCGGCCGCCGCCACGTTCGCCGGCGAGCGAGTCGCGTCGATGACGGTCGCTTCAGGGCGGTGCGCGGCCATCGCGAGGTATCGCCGGCGATCCCGTTCGGCCTCGATCGCGGTGTGCTCGGGGCGACGTGCATGAAGCGTCTCGCCGGGTGCATCGAGGACCAGGAGGACGTCAGGACGGACCGCTACCGTGCGGTACATCGCGCGCCGGAGCCGGCTCTTCGGACCGCGTGCCGACCGGATGTCGTCGACGTAGCGATCGAAGACGACGATCCGGCCGCGGCGACGATCGAGCCACGCCGCGGCCGATGCCCTGACGACCCACCATAAACGACCGATGCCGCTCGAGCCGAATACCGCGCGCGGTCCAGCGGCTCCATACAGACCCAGGTAGCGCCGCCGGACCGGGAGTGGAGTGTCGCGGCAGAGCGCGGCGGCGAGTCCGCTCTTGCCGGCGCCGTCCGGCCCGAGGAGGACGACGATCGCGCCGCCGGGACGCGCCGGAAATGTGACCGTGCTGCGGAGCCGCCGGACGACATGGCGCGCGGCGTGTCGCGCCGAACGAGCGGCAGCGTCGAGACCTGCGTTTCGGCGGCTGTTGATGGCCGCCCGGGTCATGCGGGCGAGGTCATCGATCTGACCTCGGCGGGCCAGATCGATCGCGGCGGCCGGGCCGGACAGCGACCTGTCGCCCCATCGACCAGTCGGCGACACGCCATCGAATGAGCGCGCCAGCGGCGATGACGGATCTGCGTTCACGGCCATCCGTCGGACCTGTTCCGCCTGCAGGCGCCGTACGCCGCCGCCCGCACGTCTGTCTCCCACCCGATGCAGAAGCATCGCCCACAGCTCGTCGCCCTGGGACAGGACGGGAAATCCATCCGACCGGGCCCTCCGCGCCAAGACCTGGCGCGCACCCGCGATCGGCACTTCATGGACGGGCCCGACCGCGACCTCGTCGACGAGGTCGAGCTTGAGCCACCGGTCCTGGACTGCGTCGTAGGCGACCAGGAACCGATGGGAACCCCGCCCCGGTTCGAGCGTCTCACGGAAGCCAAGGGGGCGAAGCGCTGCCTTGATGACGGCCATCGAGTCGGGCTCCACGAGGATGTCGATTTCCTGGCACCGATCGTTCGCTTCAGCGGGTCCCCGCAGGATCAGCCAGGCCACACCGGATCGATCGAGGACGTCCCGTGTCGAGACGAGGAGCGTGACGTCGCCGTTGTCGGATCCGGCGATGACGGTCGCCGCAGAAGGGATAGCTCGAGTGCCGACGGCGGTGGGCGCCTCAGTGCGCACGGGTGAGCCGGACGATCGAGCCGATCGCGAGGATCGCCGAGACGGCCAGCACGCCAGCCATGATGCCCACAGGTTCGATGACGTCAGGGACGATGTCAGCGCGCGGCGCGAGAGCGGAGACGGCCGCGACGATCCCCGCGGCGACTCCGATCGCCAGACGAGAGACGCGGGACGTCGCGGTATCCGCCGACCGCCGTGTCAGCAGCCCGACGACGACGACCGCGAACACGACGACGAGGACGACGAGGAAGATGGTCTGCACGGGAACCTCCGGTGGGGACGATCGATGGCGGCCCGTCGCAGCCGAACCGGCAGGGGTGGAGTTCCCGTAACGAATCTGTATCGATCCCTGTCCCGCTCCGTCGGCGCCCGTGACCGACGATGGTCCACGGTGGGCCCGTGTCCTTCGGCGTCTCGGGCCAGCGCTCGGCTGGCCTCCTCCCCGTCATCGCCCTTGCCCTCGGCCTCCTCGTCGTCGTGGCCATGGCCCTGGCTGTCCCGTCCGTCGCCCCCGGCAACGACGTGCCGTCGGTCGGCGCGGCGACGGCCGCTCCATCGTCGTCGGCGGGTCTGGCCATCCGACCGGCGGCACAGCCGGCCTCCGCCATCCAATTCGACGGCCCATCGTTCGGCACGGACCCACCTGCCCGCCCCACCGTGGAGAAGCCGCAGAGCAAGCTCTGGTTCCATGCCGGCTCGTGGTGGGCGGCCATGCTCAGCGATGGCAAGTTCACCGTCCACCAGCTCGACGAATCCGGTCACCGCTGGGTCGATACCGGGACGATCATCGACGCCCGACCGTTCGCCCACCTCGATGCCCTGCCGGTCGATGACAAGGTGTATATCGTCGGTGCGGGACCTGTCCCGTACGCCAGCCACCAGGCCCGGTTGACGCGATTGTCATTCGACGCGAAAGCTCACCGGTATACCGTCGATAGCGGTTTCCCGGTCGACCTGAGCGACCACGGCATGATCTCCGCGGTCATCGCCCGGGACGGCGCGGGCTGGCTGTGGCTGGTCGCGGTCATCGACGGGAAGCTTCGGGTCGCTCACACCGAAGGCGACGACCGGAAGTGGTCGGTGCCAAGGGCGATCCAGGTGCCCGGTGCCGATCGAGCCTCGAACGAAGCGGCGATCATCGCCGTCGGCGGCGAAGTACACGTGATGTGGTCGACCGACGAGGAAGATGCCGTCTTCCTTGCGACGCACCGTGACGGCGATCCGGCCGACGACTGGGTTGCGGCCTCTGCCGTGGTCGAGGGGGTGCGCCAGGCGGACGACCACATGAACCTGAAGGCCGCCCAGTTCCCGGATGGCTGGCACATCTACGCGATGCTGAAGACGTCCCTCGATGACGCTCCTCGAGCCAACCCGTTGGATGCGCAGCTACAGCTTCTGGAAGTGCTGCCCGACGGTTCGACCCGCAAGCATCTCGTCGGACGGGTTCGCGACCGTCAGTCGCGCGCCATCATCCTGATCGATTCTGACGCGCGCCGGCTATACGTCGCCATGACCTACCCCTTCACCGGTGGCCGGATCTACATGAAGTCGACCTCTCTCGACCGAGTGTCCTTCCCATCAGGCCGTGGGGACCTTCTGATCGGTAGCGACGCCGCACCAAAGGTCAACGACCCGACCTCCACCAAACAGAACCTGACCGCCGACACCGGGCTGGTCGTCGTGGCCGCGGATGAGACCGCCGGTCGGTATGCGACGGCCATCCTGCCACTCGATGGGGGCGGCAAGGAGGGGGCGACGAGCGCATCGCCATCGACCGCGTCCGGACCGGTTCCCAGCGCGAGTCAACTGCCATGACCGTGCTCGTGACGGGCTGCGCCGGTTTCGTCGGCTCCCACCTCGTCGACGCGCTCCTCGACGCGGGCCATCGGGTGATCGGAGTCGACGCGTTCATCCCCTACTACCCGCGGTCGGTCAAGGAGGAGAACCTCGCCCGGGCTCGGACCCGGTCCGACTTCGAGTTCGTCGAAGCCGACCTTCGGGACGCCGACCTTCGGCCGCTCGTTGCTAGCGCCGATGCGATCGTCCATGAGGCGGCGATGGCCGGGCTCGTGCGCAGCTGGGCGGACCTGGAGCTCTACGCGAGCTGCAACCTGCTGGCGCTCGGCCGGTTGCTCGACGCGGTCGTCGCGGAAGGTGGGCGGCGCTTCCTCCAGATCTCCACATCCTCCGTCTACGGACGCGAGGCCGTCGGCGACGAGACGCTTCCCCTCAGGCCGAGCTCACCGTATGGCGTGACGAAGCTCGCCGCAGAGCAACTGGTGCTCGCTTACGTCGAGAACCACGGGATCCCGGCGTCCATCGTTCGCTATTTCTCGATCTACGGGCCGCGCCAGCGCCCGGACATGGGCTACCACATCTTCGCCGAAGCATTGCTTGACGATCGACCCATCACGGTCTTCGGCGACGGTGAACAGTCTCGTTCGAACACGCATGTCAGCGACGCGGTGCGAGGGACGATCCAGGCCCTCGAAGGTGCCGCGATCGGCGGGACCTACAACATCGGCGGAGGCGAATCGATCACCGTCAACAGGGCGATCGAGGTCCTGGCCGACGCGATCGGGACGCGGCCCAGGATCCTGCACGGCCCGACCCGACCGGGTGACCAGCGTCATACCGCTGCGGACACGCGTCGGGCTCGTGAGGCCTTCGGTTACGAGCCACACGTCGACCCGGAGACTGGACTCATCGATCAAGCCCGCTGGCACCGCGACCGTCGCGGAGAAACGGTGCGATCGTCAGTCGCGTAATGCGGAGTTTATGCCGAAGCGGATCGGCGAAACCCGGCGTTTCCGTCGCGGCTGCGATGCTGCAGTGCATTCATCGCGGCGGTCTTCGGGGAGACCGTGTTCATCAATCCCGACTGGTCGGTGCCCAGGGCTGACGGTCGCGCCGGGCCGGCCCTGTCGTCGACGTGCCCGGATGGGGTGGCGCTCGACGACGGGATCTGGGTGGGATCAAGGATGCGAATCAGCGTCGCCGGGCTCGGCTACGTCGGACTTGTCACGGCCGCTGGCGCGGCCGAGTGGGGCAACGAGGTGATCGGGTTCGACGCAGACCCGGCACGCAATGCCGCCATCGGCGAATCGAAACCTCCGTTCCACGAACCGGGCCTCGAGGAGGCTCTCCGTCGCGCCACAGCGGCGGGGTGCTTCTCGGTCGCAGCCGACATCGACTCGGCGGTGGGCTCCGCAGATCTCGTCTTCATCGCTGTCGGGACGCACGATGGCGATGGCGGTTGGCAGACCGACACGCTTCGTTCCTGCCTCGACGCCGTCGTCCCCGCAGTGCCGGATGGCGCGACCATCGTGATCCGGTCGACATTGCCTCCGGCCTTCATCGACACGGTCGCCTCGATCGTCCGTGACCTTCGCGCAGCCGCCGGTCTGGGGCACGTCCCGGTTCTCCTGAACCCGGAGTTCACCAAGGAAGGGACCGCGGTCCGCGACTTCCTCGAACCGGACCGGGTCGTCATCGGACGGATCGACGATCCCACCGGAGCCGGCGTCGCGGTCCTGCGGCGCTTCTAC
This sequence comes from Chloroflexota bacterium, assembly GCA_045804705.1. Taxonomy (GTDB): domain Bacteria; phylum Chloroflexota; class Limnocylindria; order Limnocylindrales; family CSP1-4; genus SPCO01. The sequence continues at coordinate 3,114 of JBJMMQ010000150.1, read as the reverse complement.
TCGCGCGTCTCGTCGCCCGTCCTCGATCTCGAAGGCAAGGACGCGTGTCTGGCCAAGCTCGGCGCCAACCTGTTCCTGGCGACGAAGATCAGCTTCGCCAACGAGCTCGCGGAGCTGTGTGACCAGTACGGCGGAACCGTGGACCACGTCGTCGAAGCCATGGCGCATGACAGGCGCATCGGCGGCCAGTTCCTGCGTCCCGGCGTCGGTTTCGGAGGGTCCTGCCTACCGCATCAGGTCACGATGACGATCCGCGAGGGGCACAGCCGCGGCGTCGACACGCCCTTGCTCGAGGCGGTCGAGAGGATCAACCACGAACAACGCGAGAGATTCGTCGAACGCATCCGCCGCCTCGCCCCGAGCGGTGCGCTGACCGGCACGCGCGTCGCGCTCCTCGGTCTGACCTTCAAGCCGGACACGGACGACCTGCGAGATGCGCCGTCTCTGCCGATCGCCCGATCGCTGATCGCGCACGGCGCCATCGTGACCGCGCACGACCCGATGCCGACGGCCCGCGTCCGGGCGCAGGCGCTCGTGCCCGGCATGGCCGTGGTCACGGAGGTCGAGGACGCCCTCGTCGGGGCCGACGTCGTGGCGCTCGTGACCGAATGGCGCCTCTACCGCGAGCTCGACTGGTCGGTCGTCGCAGGCCTCGTCGCACGGCGTGCCGTCGTGGACGGCCGGAACGCTCTCCCGATCGATGCGCTGCGGGCCGCCGGGTTCGCGACCATCGGCTTCGGCCGGCCGCCGGTCGGCGTCATGGAAACGGTGATGGCCGATGCGGCCACTGCCTGGCGCGAGCGCCGACCGCGACCGACGCGTCGCGACAGGGCCGCGACCGAGCCGCGGCGGCCGGACGACGATGCGGTGGTCGCCCTTGCTGACCCGGCCGGGTGACATGGAGCCCCTCATCCCGATCATGGTGTTCTCGGGCGTCGTCGGGATCATGCTCGCGACCGCCCAGCCACTGACGCCGTTGCTCCGGCGTCGTCTCCTCGATCGTCGCGAGGTGGCGCCGACGAACCACGCCGTCGAGATCGTTGCCGCGACTGATCCCTGGACCGAGTTCGACCGCGAGCTCGAGCGCACACGCAGGACGGAGCGCCCCTGTGCCCTGTTGTGGACTCACTCCGATGCAGCATCCCGGTCTGCACTCGACATCGCCGCAGTCATCGTCGACCGGCTCCGGGCGGTGGATCGCGTGTGGGTCGAAGACGATCAGGTGTTCGTGCTGCTCCCGGAGACCACGGCGGACGGCGCGCGCGCAGCGACGACGAGGATCACCAGCACGACGGAGCCCCTGGCCGGGCTATCCATCCGTCAGGCCGTCTTCCCCGACGATGGCCTCACACGTGACGCCCTGTTGCGCTCGGTGCGCGATGACCGCAGCGACGTCGTCCGGCTGCGAGAGACCGCATGACAGCCGCAGTCTTCGCGATCCGCCCGATGCGACACGCCTCCATGCCTCCCTGGAAGAGGACGCTCGACGTCCTGCTGTGCCTCATCGCCATGCCAGTGCTGGTTCCCGTCGCTGTCCTCGTCGCCATTGCGGTCCGCCTCGACAGCCCGGGCGCGGTCATGTTCCCGCAGTGGCGGACCGGCCGCGATGGCCGCCGTTTCAAGATGCTGAAGTTCCGGACGATGGTCCACGACGCCGAGGAACGGAAGGCCGAGCTCGCCCACCTCAACATCCTTCCGCCACCCGATTTCAAGATCCCAGACGATCCCAGGATCACGAGGGTCGGGCGGGTGCTCCGGCGGACCAGCCTTGACGAGCTTCCCCAGATCATCAACGTCCTGCGCGGCGAGATGACGTTGGTCGGACCGCGGCCGACCTCGTTCGCGGCGTCGACCTATTCGCTGTGGCACACGGCGCGACTCGAGGCGACGCCCGGGATCACGGGCCTCTGGCAGGTGACCGCGCGGGGCACGTCCTCGTTCGATGTGCGGCTGCGCCTTGACCTCGAGTACCTCGAACACATGTCACTGCTGACCGACCTTCGGATCCTGTGGCGCACCGTCAGTGCCGTCCTGGATCGGTCGGGAGCCTGATCGGAGGAGATTTGGCATGATTCCGTCCATGACCCGAATCCGCCCGCGACACCGCCTGCTCATCGCCGTCCTGCTCGTCCTGGGCGCCAGCCCGCTGTGGACCCTCGCCGCCCGCGCAGACCCGGGCGACATCGGCTTCCAGGGCCCGTCGAGCGCTGGCGCGGGAACTGCCCCGACCGGCCAGAAACCCGAGAGCAAGCTCTGGTACGCGGGCGGGATCTGGTGGTCGATCCTGTATACCTCGAGCGGCCATCACATCGAACGGCTCGACCGAACGACCGACACCTGGATCGACACTGGCGTGGTCGTCGACACCCGAGCGAACAGCCGGGCCGACACGCTCTGGGACGGCCAGCACCTCTACATCGCCTCGCATGTGTCGTCCACATCTCCGGCGACGGGCTACCCGAGCCGGCTATACCGATACACCTACAACGCCTCGGCACGGTCGTACACACTCGATGCCGGGTTCCCCGCGACCATCAACAACGAGAGGAGCGAGACACTGGTCATCGACCGCGACTCGACCGGAACGTTGTGGGCGACGTGGGTCCGAGGCGGTCGGGTCTACATCGCTCGGACGACGGGCAGCGACACACAGTGGGGCGCGCCGTTCACCCCGGCAGTCAAGGGATCGACGACGTTGTCGTCCGATGACATCTCGTCGGTCGTCGCATTCGGCCCCGGTCACATCGGGGTGATGTGGAGCAACCAGGCAGACTCGGCCATGTACTTCGCCGTCCATGACGATGGCGATGCGACCACCACCTGGGACGGCAGCCGGACGGCCATCCAGGGCCCGAACGAAGCCGATGACCACATCAACCTCAAGAGCCTGCAGGCCGATGGCAGCGGTCGCGTCTTCGCGGCGGTCAAGAGCTCGCAGACGGCGGCGGCGGCGCCACTGATCCGGCTCCTCGTTCGCGATACCGGCGGCGACTGGGCGAGCTATACGTTCGGTCGGGTCCGCGACCACCACACCAGGCCGATCGTCCTCCTCGACGATGTCCAGGGCGTGCTCCACATGTTCGCGACGTCGGATGAGAACGGCGGGTCGATCTA